>CAIWAH010000106.1 GCA_903910585.1 uncultured Verrucomicrobiota bacterium | reverse complement strand
CGTCGGCCAGCACCAGATGTGGGCCGGCCAGTGGTTCAAATACAGCGAACCGCGCACGTTCATCACTTCCGGCGGCCTCGGCTCCATGGGCTACGGCTATCCGGCCGCGCTCGGCGCAAAGGTGGCCCGCCCGGACAAGCAGGTGATCGACATCGACGGCGACGGCTCGTTCCTGATGAACATTCAGGAACTGGCCACCGCCTACATCGAGAAGATCGCCGCCAAGGCCATCGTGCTGAACAACCAGCACCTCGGCATGGTGGTGCAGTGGGAGGACAACTTCTACGGCGGCAACCGCGGCCACACCTACCTCGGCAATCCGGAGAACCGCTCGGGCATCTATCCCGACTACGTGGAGGTCTGCAAGAGCTTCGGTGTTCCCTGCGAACGGGTGGTCTACCGGAAGGATCTGCCCGCGGCGATCAGGCGCATGCTCGATTCGAAGACGGCCTACGTCCTCGATGTCGTCTGCCCCTATACCGAGCACGTGCTGCCCTTCATCCCCGCCGGCCGCACCGTTGCGGACATGAAGTGGTGACAGCCTGACCGGCCAGACAATGATGGGGCCGCCCTTCGGGGCGGCCTTTTTTGTTCCGCCTTACCGCGGCTTCGGCCCGAACCGCGGCACTTCCTCACCACCGGGTCTTCAGCCCGCAGGCACGCGCTGCGCACCACCCGCGCTGGGCCTCGAACAGGCAGAAGGCGCCGCCGATCACAGCCGCAGCACCAGCGAGCCAGTGGAAGGAAAACGCCGGAACGGCCACCGCCAGAAACCCCACGCCAAGGCTGGCGCGGATCAGCCGGCCGGTCCGGCCGATGTTCGGTGCGAAACGCGGATTCATGGGATCAAGAAGCCCCATCGTCCAGATCCCGCAAGTCCCGAATGCTCCGCTCATCTGAACCGCCGCGACTCCATCGCGCCAGTGGTCTCCCCTCCGAACAAAAGGCGTCCCGGGAGCGGGACGCCTTGCACGATTCGCCCGAAGGCGGATTCACGACAGGATGCGGCGGCCTTCGTCGAGGAAGATGCCTTTGAACATCATGTCGAGCGCCTGCGGGTTGCTGGCCTTCGCAAGGGCCTCGGCCTCCGTGACCTTGCGGGCTTTCACATGGTCGTAGAGCGCCTGATTGAAGGTCTGCATGCCGTCGTCCCGGCCGGTTTCGATGGCCGCACCGATCTTCTCCAGCCGGTTTTCCTCCAGCATTTTCCGGACGGTGGGCGTGTTGATGAGGATCTCCAAAGCGGGCGTCACGCCGCCCGCCGCCGCGGCGACCATGCGCTGGCAGATGACGGCCTTGAGGGTGCCGGCCAGCTGACGGCGCACCTGTTCGCGCTCTTCCGGCTTGAAGAAGTCGAGGATGCGGCCGATCGACTGCGACGCGTTCTGCGTGTGCAGCGTGGACAGCACCAAATGACCGGTATCGGCGGCCTGCATGGCGGCGGTGAACGAGACGGAATCGCGCATTTCGCCGACCATGATGATGTCCGGGTCCTGCCGGAGCACATGCTTGAGACCGTGCTGGAAGCTGGCGGTGTCCAGACCGATTTCGCGCTGCTCGATCACCGACTGGTTGTCCTCGAAGACGAATTCGATCGGGTCCTCCAGCGTGACGATGTGCCTTTTGAAGTTGGCGTTGATGTGCTCGAGCATCGCCGCCAGCGTCGTGGACTTGCCGGAGCCGGTGGTGCCCGCCACGAGGACGATGCCACGGGCGGAGGCCGCGATATCCTTGAGCACCGGCATGAGTCCCAGCTCCTCAAAGCTCGGCACCTGCGTCTTCACGTAACGCATCGCCAGCGCGAAGCTCCCTTTCTGCTGAAACACGTTGGTGCGGAAGCGGCCAACTCCCGGCTCGTAATAGCTGAAGTCCACCTCGCGGTCGCTATCCAGACGCTTCCGGGCATGCTCGGGCACCATCTCCTTGAGGACGGAATTCATCCACTCGTTCGTCGGGGTGGGCGCCTCGATGGTGATGAGCTGCCGGTGAATGCGGAAAACCACAGGGTAACCGACCTTGATGTGGACATCCGAGGCTCCGCCATCGACGGCGGCCTTTAGGATTCCACGCAACAGTTCCATTCCGGGAAGATCCATAATGACGAATTGAGTGAGCCGGGAGGCTAGCAGTTGCGTTGCCGGGAGGAACGGAATTTTGGGTCCTCGGGAGATTTCCTGCGGCCTCCGAGCCGAACTACCGCTTCCAATACCGCTCCAGATGACAACGGAAGCCCCCCATGTCCACCGGGCGGGAATGGTCCAACTCGAGTCCGGCCGGGATCGGCAGACCCCGGACCGGGTTGGGGAAAACCAGGCGTCCACCCGGTCGCAGAACCACTGCCGCCGCCGCCAGCAGTTCGGCCAGCAGCCCGCGCAAATCATCCACCCGGACCCGCATGCCAAGCGGTGGATTGGTGATGACCACGTCCACCGATTCCGGCCGGAGCTCGCGGGCAGCCACTTCCCGGAAATCTCCCGCAATGAGCTCGGTCTGGACCGGCCGCCCTTGCGCGGCTTCCAGATTGCGCCGGGCCACGTCCAGGGCCTCTGGCTTCAGGTCGGAACCGACCACCCGTTTCACCCCCCCGAGTAGAACACATTCGATCAGCTCCAGCCCGGAGCCACAGAAAGGATCCCAAACCGTTTCCGCCTCCGCGGCTCCGGCCAGCCGGGCCAATGCGGACGCCAGCGGCGGATGGGAGGCCGCCGGGACGTAGCCGGACCGAAACGGCCGGCGAGGGTCAGGCACCAGTTTGGGCGCCAGTTCGACCCACACCTGCCCGGGCGAGCCGCGCAGGACCAAGTTCCAGAGCGACTGCTTGGAATCGTTCAGCAAGCGAGGGTTCCGCTGGAAAACGGCCTCTGCGAGCTGGCCCACGGAAAACTTCGACCTGGCGTCCGGCCCCCAACTTGCCCGATAGCGCAAAGCCCCTTCGGTCGCGGACCGCAGCAGGGCTTCGACCGGCGACGACGCAACCAATTCCGCCACGCGGCCGACCAAATCTTCTCCCGGGCGGATCGGAATCGCCCCCAGATGAATTCCGAGCATCTCAAAGCAGCGGCTCTGCAAAAGGTCCGCCAAGGAAAAGGCACCGGTCATCGCCAACCGGCACTCGCCCGGAGACACGCGCAGCAACCGACTGCAGCGCCGAAGAATCCGTTCCGATTTCACCTCGTCCGCAACCCATTCCTCAAGTCCCTGCCGGCTGTAGAGGCTGACCTCCATCCCCCGCCAACCGGCCAGTCGCGCTTCCAGCCGCAGGGCAGCCCCTCGACCGCGGGCAAGGCGCGCTTCGATCTTCTGGCGCGTCATTGCCGAGTCAGCTCCGCTGATTGCCGCCAAGGCCTGAACCGCCGCACCGCCACCGATGAGCCCCAGCGTCTTGGACGCCTGACGCCGTTCGAGTTCGGATGTCGGCCGGGCCGCCAAGCGGATCACCCGTTGCTCGTCTTCGGCACTGCCGCCGAGCTTGGGCAGGGCGTTCATTGCGTAGCGGCGGACCTTTTCCTCCGGGTCCGACAACAATGATCGAACCCATTCCCGGGCGGCCAACCGCAGCTCGGAGTCTCCCTTTTCGCCGACCACCGCGGCGACGGCCCGGATGACCGCGACTCGTTGGACCCGCTCGCGGGCGCTGCCGCGATTGAACCGCGGCACTTCATGCTGCCACAGCTGTTCGGCGCTCATTTGCCGCAGTTCGCGGTAGAGACGGTGCGACGGCGCCTTGTCTGCGGACGAATCTTCGGAGTTGGCAGGCATCAAGTTGCTCTTGCAGAGCGCGGAGAGATTGCCGCAGACCCGCACGGTGGGCCAATCGGAACTCCACCGCTCGCCGCCCGCCCCCGAAATCAGGCTGCGGCGCCGACGTCTCGCTTGACACTTCGGTTTCCGAGCCGCCGAAACTGGGAGCTTGCCACTCCCCCTTCCCTCGGTAACGTGCGCGCTCCTTTTTCCGCCGGCACGCCGGCACAAAACATTTTCAATATGTCCGTCAACGCGAACGAAATCCGCAAGGGTCAGGCAATCCTGCACAACAACGACGTCTGCGTGGTGCTCGAAGTGACGCACCGCACGCCGGGCAACCTGCGCGCCTTCGTGCAGGGCATCATCCGCAGCATCCGCACCGGCAAGTCGATGGACGTCCGCTGGACCTCCTACGAAAAGCTGGAAACCGTGCCGCTGAACACCCGCCGCATGGATTTCAGCTACAAGAGCGGCGACGACTACGTGTTCTCCGATCCCGAAACCTTCGAGGAAGTGACCGTCAATCCCGAACTCGTCGGCAGCGCCAAGGATTATCTGGTGGAGAACGGTTCCGTCACCGTGACTTCGGTCGGCGAGAAAGTCGTGCAGGTGGAGGTTCCGGCGAGCGTGGTGCTGACCGTTACTGATGCCCCGGAAGGCCTCCGTGGCGATTCCGCCAACAATGTGCAGAAGGTCATCCAACTGGAAACCGGCCTGAGCATCCAGGCTCCGCTGTTCATCAAGACCGGCGAGAAGATCAAGGTAGATACCCGAACCGGCAAATACATGGAGCGCGCCTGACGCGCCCCTGCCCTTTTCGGACCGATGGATGTCGGTCCCGTGTGTGAAAGTGAAAGGCCCGCCGCAAGGCGGGCCTTCTGATTTTCCGCGGCCCCCGTTCAGGCACCCGTGCCCCGCAGTCGGGAGATAACTCCGGGCAACACCTCGATCACCCGGTCCACCTCGGCGTCCGTGTTTTCGCGCCCCAGCGAGAGCCGGACTAGGGCATTCGCCTCCGCGGGGGCAACGCCCATTGCCTTCAAAACATGACTCGGTTCCAGCGAACCGGCGGAACACGCCGATCCGCTGGAAGCACAGATGCCTTCCAGGTCCAGTGCCGCCATCAAGGCGATGCTGTCGGTGCCCGCCACGGTGAACGCGACGGTGTTCGGCAACCGGGCGGCAGGATGCCCCCTCAGCGACACTCCGGGGATCGCCGTCGCGGCGGCTGCCAGTCGGTCAGTCCAGGCTCGTAACAAGGCGGAGGGGAAGACCGGCTGGAGCACCCACCGCCCGAATGCCGAAACCAACCCCACAATCGCCGCCAGGTTTTCCGTGCCCGCCCGCCGCTCGTTCTCGTGACCACCGCCCACCTGGGTTGGCTGCGGTTGCAGCGGGGAACGGATGAACACCGCCCCGGCGCCTTTCGGGCCGTGGAACTTGTGCGCGCAGACGGTTACTAGGTCGGCGTTGAACTGGTGAATGTCGGCGAAGGGCAGCTTGCCGAACGCCTGGACCGCATCGGTGTGGAATTTCACGCCTCGCTCGCGGCAAAGTGCCCCGATCTCGGCCACCGGCTGCAACGTGCCCACCTCGTTGTTCGCGGCCATCACCGACACCAGCACCGTGTCCGGCCGGATGGCGGCAGCGACATCCTCGACCCGCACCTGCCCCATCGCGTCCACTGGCAACAGGGTGAGTTCAAATCCTTCATGCCGGACGAGGTGCTGAAAGGCGTGGAGCACGGCATGGTGCTCAACGGAAGAACAAACCAAGTGGCGGCCGCGGGCTTTCAACGCCCGGGCGGTGCCGAAGACCGCAAGATTGTTCGCCTCCGTGCCACCACCGGTGAAAACCACTTCGCTCGGCTTGCACTTCCAGAGTCCGGCCAGCCGATAGCGGGCTTCGTCCAATGCCGCCCGTGCGTCCCGGCCAATGGCATGGACGCTCGAAGGGTTACCCCAAACCGCGTCCAGCATCGGCAACATATCGGCCTTCACCTGCGGATCGAGCGGCGTCGTCGCGTTGTAATCGAAATAGACCGGCGGCACTCGGCAAACATAGAAACCCTCCGAAGAGGGATTCGAGCTTCTTTGCATCGCCGCCGTTCCGGCGGGCGCACCTGGACCCCGCGTGCGTCCGCCCTGGGCCGGCCCGAAAGTGCGGCCGGGTTTACAACCGGCAGCGGCGGTGTGGGTGGGCTGCGAATTGAGCCCGGCTGGCGGAGCGGGCCGAAGCCTTCTGGGCGACAGCCCACCCGCGGCGCCATGGCCTCCGGCCAGAGCTGAAGCCCGCAACGGGCGTTCACTGGAAGTCGTCGGCCCCGATTCACAGGGTCTGCCGGTAAGATACCGGCAGCACTTTGCTGCCCGCCCGCGCGCATACGATGTCCAGATGCGCCGCCGTTCCGACTCCGGCCTCGTCACCTGAGGATTGTGGCATAAAGCTAACCGCGGTGCTGATCGCCTTTCACAAGCCCTACGGCGTGCTGTCTCAATTCACGCCGGACGGCTCGCCGAACCGCCCCCTCGCCGAGTTCGGGCTGCCGGCGAACGTCTATCCGTTGGGACGCTTGGACGCGGACTCGGAAGGTCTGCTGCTGCTGAGTGACGAGGCCGGACTCAACACTCGCCTGTTGGACCCCGAGCAAGGCCATCGGCGGACGTATTGGGCGCAGGTGGAACGAATTCCCCCGCAGGAAGCGCTTACGACCCTGGAACGCGGGGTCGTCATCCAAGGCTATCGGACCCGACCTTGCCGCGCTTGGTTGTTATCCCCTGCCCCAGAGATACCGCCGCGCGATCCTCCCATCCGGTATCGCAAGAATGTGCCGGATTGCTGGCTGGGGCTGGAATTGATCGAAGGCAAGAATCGCCAGGTCCGCCGCATGACCGCCGCCGTCGGGCATCCCACGCTGCGCCTGATCCGGGCCCAAATCGGAGAACTGGCTCTCGGCAGTCTCCCGGCGGGGAATTGGCGGGAACTTTCCGCCGAAGAACGGAGGGCGATCTTTTCCGCCTCACCGGGCCGGCGTCAGTGAACCCGGGTCCACCGTAAACGGCGACTTGGGTTCAACGAACGGAATCAGCTGCGAACGGTAAAAAACAATCCGGTAAGCCACGAAGGCGACAAACAAGGTTGCCAGCGCGATGAGGGCGATTCTGCGGGTGGCCCGCCGGGTCGCCGGGGTGGTCGCCGGTCGCAGCTCCATTTTGGGCCGGGAGTCGCCCGCGAGAATGCCAGCCGCCCGATCGAGCACCGGCTTCGGCTCGAATTGTCCGGCTTTGGCGAGCTCGAGCGTGAAGAAACGGGCCTCGCAGCCATTGCGCGGGCAGTAGCCGAGGCGCAGCCGCTCCAGCTTGGGCGGAAGGCGATGCTCGGCATCGTCGCCGGACGCGACCATCAGCTCGCTCAGTTCGGCCCCGGTGACGGTCATGCCGCATCCGGTGCAGGTTGCCCGCAACCCGGTGGCGAATATCGCCGGAAGCTGCTGTCCGCCAACACCCGCTTCACCCAACGCACACGCCACGGCGTGAAATGCCTTGGGCAGATCGCCCACACTCAGTCGGGTTTGCGCCGGACCGCTGACGGGAGGGCTCGCGGTGGCAGGAACGCTGGCTGATTCCGGTTCGGACATCGCGGCAGAGCCTACTGGGCCACCGCCGGTTTGCCAGTGGCCTGATACCAGCGCCATTCCCCGGTCGCCTCGTAGGGAAAGTAGGGATCGGAAACCAACGCCCGGGTGAAGTTATGGTCCTTCACGTGCCCGTCAGTGAACAGGACCGGCGAGCGGAACTTGGCGGGTGCCGTCCGCGGATCCACAAACTGCGACGGTCCGGCGCTGCTGAAGTGCCACTGATACCAGCGCGGCCCGGTCTCCATGCAGCCGTAAATCCGGGCGGGCGGCTCGTGCATCAGGATGAACTTCGACGGCTCCATTACCCAGCCTTCCGGCCGCCCCCCGAGAGTTTCCCGCAGGCTGCCCCCGGCCATTTCGCGAAAGCCTCCGCCGGACAGCAGTGTCAGCGGACCGGAGTTGTATTGGTAACTGTTGCCGATGGCCTTGAAGTTCGACGGGGTCAGCTTCGTGCTGCCGCCGCAGGGGAGGATCTGCTGTCCGCGGTCGTCGGAACACATGAAGACCCGCGAGGGCCGGATGTAGTCCCACAGCGGCCGGGAACGGGCGTTCGGATAGAGCTGGCTGAGCTCACCCGCGAGGGGATCGTAGCCCCCCAACGCCGACCAGGTTTCAAACGCCCGGCCGGACCCGGTCGGGAAACCTGTGCCGGAATCCCGTTCAACGACCGCATCCGGAGGAAAGTGCTGGCGGGCATCATCCACATACATCTGCACGGCCAGCCCGGTCTGCCGGAGGTTGTTGACGCACTGGATGAGTTTCGCTCGCTGCTTGGCCCCTCCGAGGGACGGCAGCATCATGCTGGCGAGGATGCCGATGATGGCGATCACCACGAGCAACTCGATCAGGGTGAAGCCGCCGGCCCGGGCGTCGACCTCCCCCGTCCGCCACTTTTTGCCCTGATCCAGTTTCACGGGGTCAAAATGCCACTTGGTTTACGACTGTAAAGCAATTGCTGCCGGGCGGAGGCTCCGGATCACCAAACTGAACGGCCCGCCCGGAGGCTAAAATGCTCCGGGCGGGCACCCACACGCGGCCCGCCTCCCAAGGCGCCCTGAAAAACGGAAACTCAGAACCGAACGCCGAAACTCGCCGAGATCAGGAAGTCGGCGAAGGCGGCATCACCGCCCCGGTTCACCACTCCGGTGATCTGGTCCCAGCGTTCGTCGGCAACGCTCTTGGAACGGTTCCGATACAGGGCGACCGGCGCATTGATGGCCGCCGTATAACGGCCCTTCATCATGGAAATCCCCGGCTCGATCGAAACGGTGTAGCCCGGCCGGCGAAACCCGTCGCTGTCCCCGATGACGTCCTCGACCGGCACACCCTCAAGGCGGGCCCCAAGGCTGACGGCGAGTCCCCACTCCTTCCAGAGCATGTAGGTCACCCCCCCACGGGCGAGGTATTGGTCGGACACGGACATCAAGTCTTCGAGCGATTCCATGTTGTTGTAGCCGAGGGCGGTGGCCGCATTCAGCCGGGCCTGCGCAGTGGCCTTCTCCGCGGCGGTCGCGGTCGGGCTGTTGAGGGTGTTGTTGAGGGCCGTGATCGTCCGACCTCGCGGGCTCCGCGTGGTAGTCGAGACGCCGTTCACATCGCGGGGGCTGAAGAGATAGTAGGTCTGCGCGTAAACGGTGACGTTCTCAATGATCTCGCGGTAGGCGAACATCTCCGCCGTGAATCCCCAGCCGCCATCACCCGGCTGGATGGATTGGTCCACGTAGTGCAGTTCACTGCCCCGGGCCCCGCCATGGTAAAAGGTGTCGGCGGCCTTGTAGTCGCCCGTGGGAGCCTTGATTCCGAGGCCGAGCTGGACGTTGCCCTTCGGCATCTTCGCCGGATCCCAGAGCCACGCATAACCCGTAAGGCGAACGTCGCCGATCCCGCTGGAACCGCTCGCCCCGCGGACGCCACCGGAGGCGGGGGAACCGCCCGTGTGCTCGTAGAAGGAAGTCCGGTGATGCGAAACCGTCGGGAGCGTGAAGGCGGCGCTGTAGCGGGAGTTGAACTGGTAGCTGATCGTGAGGTCGAGGAAGTGGGAGTCATTGATGACCTCGGTGCCATCCACCTGGCGGTTCGGCTGCTCGTCGTCGCCGACGAAGTGCCGGTCGGAATGGAGCCAACGGTAGGCGAGATTGATCTGCCACGGCTGCTCTTCAAAGCTGTGGCCGTCCGGATGCTGGGCTCCGGAAAGGAGACACATGCCACCGCGGACCGCGACGCAGCCTTGGGCCACCGCCGTGGAGCTGAAGGAGAGTTGGGAAATCAGGGCGACGGTCCCGGCCAAGCCGGCGATGCCCAAATTGGAGTGTGGAGTGAATCGCATAAGTGGGAACGGCGCGCTGAATTAGCGGAAGCCGTTCGCCACGAATCGGATTCTGGGGCGAGCTGCCAGAAATGGGGGGCCAAGCACCCGGGAATGGTTGCAAACTACCGGGGCCCCAACCGGCGGCCCGGGAATTACGCGGCCAGTTCCGGGTTCTCCATGAACGCGTAGCACAGGAGGTGCAGAATGGTCATCTGGAGGTCCTCCACTCGGCCATAGTGCCCGTCCTCAATGGTCACCAACTGGTCGGCCAGCTCGGCCATCTGGCCCCGCTTCATGCCGACGAGGGCGATGGTCTTCACGCCGGTCGCCTTGGCCCAGTCGAACGCCCGCACGCAATTGGGCGAATTGCCGCTGACCGAAATCCCGATCAGCACGTCGCCGGGGCGGGCATAGTTCATCAGCTGCCGGACGAAGACATCCTCGTAGCTGTAGTCATTACCGAGCGCGGTCATCCACGCGACGTTGTCGGTCAGCGAAAGGACGCGGAAACGGCGCGGGAGCTTGTCGCTCGCCCCCTTCCCCAGATCCACGGCGAAATGGCTGGCATTGGCCGCGCTGCCGCCATTGCCGATCACGAAGATCTGGGCGTCGTTACGGTGGGCTTCCTGGAGCGTCGCCACCAGCCCGGCCAGCTGCTCCGGCTTCAGGGTGGCGAGGACGCGTTGTTGGGCGGCGAGGTAATCGGCGATCCACTTTTGCATGCCGGGAACTTCCAAGTTCCCAGCCCCAGCTCAAAGCCCAAATTGGGCGACCTTGGACGCGTAATCAGCCGCGGCGCCGGCCCGACTGGAGTTCCCGCACCACGTTTTTCGCGCCGTAAACTTTGTTCAGCGCCTCGATGATGGCCCGGGCATCCACGCTCAGCGCGCGGGCGACCGTGTCTTCGTAGGCGAAATCCAGGACCAAGGACGAAAGGTTGCCGTCGAAGATGATGCCGACGAACTCGCCCGCCCGGTTGACCACGGGGCTGCCCGAGTTGCCGCCGATGATGTCGGCCGTGCTGACAAAATTGAACGGCGTGTTGAGGTCGAGGGCCGCCTTTTTCTTCACCCACCGTGCCGGCAAATCAAAAGGCTCGCGGTTGCCCATCGCGGCACACCGCTCGTAGAGGCCGGCCAAGGTCGTGAAGGCCGGGATGCGCTGGCCGTTGTCCTCGTAGCCCGCCACCGGGCCAAACGAGAGCCGAAGCGTGAAGGTGGCGTCCGGATACTTGCTGGTGCCTTCGAGCGCAAACCGCGCCTTGGCGATTGCCGCCTGGGCCTGCTGCTTGATCTCGTCCTGAGCCTCCACCGCCTTCCGCAGTTCGCGCGCTTCATTGTCCACGGCCCGGGCCAGTTCGATCAGTGGGTCCTTCGCTTCGGCAACGGCCGAACTGCCGCCGTCATAAAGGCGCTTGCGAAAGGCCACATCGCGGACCTTGGAATTCAGAATCAGTTCCGCAGCCCGAACTCGCGGGGATTTGCCGGCGAGAATCTTCTGCACCGTTGGATCACCCACGCCCAACTGTTCGGCCAGGAACGTCAGGGAGTCCGCCAGCTTCAGGATCTCGAGGTCCTCGTGGATGGGCTTCTCCGAAAACAGATCGAGCTCCAGCGGCTGCCGGTTCGAGTCCGTGAATTCCCGAAGCCGCCCGCCGTTCGCCTTGGGACGCTCCTCGCCGGCTCGCAGCAGGGTTCGGGCGATCTCGAAGGACTCGCAGTTGAAGCCGTGATTCGCTTCCAGCAACCGGAAACGCAAGGCCTGCTGGGCGATTGCCTTTTGGGCCGCCGCAATCCGCTCATACGCGGCCGCGGCATCGGGGTATTCGCCGTTCGCCGCGAGACGGGTTCGGAACAGACGTTCCGCCTCGGCCTTCCGGCCCATCAGCACCGGATCATACAGACCCGCATGGCCGCCATCCCGGGCCTTGCGGCTGTTCTGGATGCCAAAGAGGTCGTCCTTGGCCCGCCGCGCGTTCTCGGCGCTGCGGTTGCTCCAGTTGCCCAGCAGCGTTTCGAGCCGTTTGAGCCGCACGAGGGTGTAGGGAAACTGCTCGTCCCGGAGGTATTCCAGTTCAGCCATCGTCTGGAGCCGGCTCGTGCGCCCGGGATGTCCGGACACAAAGGTCAGATCTCCTTCCTTCAGCGGCGTCTCCGACCACTTCAGGTGGTGGGCCACCTTGACCGGCTTTCCGTCCTCGTAGGCGCGGAAAAAGCAGACGTCCAAATTGTAGCGGGGAAACTCGAAATTGTCCGGGTCTCCACCGAAGAACGCCGCCTGCTGTTCGGGCGCGAACACCAGCCGGACGTCGGTGTAGCGCTTGAACCGGTAAAGGTGATAGGCACCGCCCTGATAGAGCGTCGTCACGTTCGACCGCAGTCCGGTCTTCTCCTGCGACTCCTTTTCGATGCCGGCGATCACCTTGCGGCGGGCCTTGAACGCCTCTTCCGGAGCGGCACCCGCCGGCACCCCGGCATTGACCTGCGCGGTGACATCCTCAATGGACTGGAGCACGTTCAGTTCGAGATCCACGCACGGAAGTTCGTCCGCCAGCGATTTCGCATGGAAGCTGTCGCGGAGATAGTTGTGCTCCGGCGAACTCAGTTTCTGCAGGGCATCGGCACCGACGTGGTGGTTGGACAGAACCAACCCATCCTCGCTCACAAAGCTACCGGACCCGCCGGAATTGAAGCGCACCGACGACAGCCGGAGGTGTTCCAGCCACGCGTCGGTGAGATCGAAGTTGTGGCGCTCCTTGAGCAGTTGGCGCGGCGGGTTTTCGTAGAGCCACATGCCTTCGTCGCCGTGCGTTGCGGAACCGGTGGCGAGGGCGGCGGCAACAAGCATGGGGGACAGAAAGCGGAGGTTCATTCCAATGACCAAAGTATTTCCCGGAAATTGGGCGGGGGGCTCGCCAAGTCAAACCGGCTTCTGTGGGCAACCGCCCTCAAAGGCAAAAAGGCCCGGCTTCTGTCGGGAAGCCGGGCCTCATCAAAAAGCGTCGGTTACTTGGCTTTCAGGGCCGCTTCGATTGCGGACACCACCGAGGCATCGTCGGGTTTGGTCCGCGGGCTGAAGCGGTGCAGAACCTCGCCGTCCTTGCCGAGAAGGAACTTGCCGAAGTTCCACTCGATGTCGCCGGGGAACTTGGCGTCCTTGCCGGTCAACGCAGCGTAGAGGGGATGTTGCTCGGAACCCTTGACGTGCAATTTGGCCATCAGGGGGAACGTCACGTTGTATTTGGTGGAGCAGAACGTCTTGATCTCCTCGGCCGAGCCTGGTTCCTGCCCCAGGAAGTCGTTGCAGGGGAAACCCACGATCACGAGCCCCTTGTCCTTGTGCTGGCGATACAGCTTTTCCAGCGCCTCATACTGCGGGGTCAGGCCGCACTTGGAGGCGACATTGACGACCAGCACGACCTTTCCTTCGTAGGCCTTGAGAGAGGTTTCCTTGCCGTCAATGTCCTTGAGCGGGATTCCCTGAAGATCGGCAGCAAGCGCGGAAATGGCCAGCATGGCAGTGAGCGAGAGGTTACGGAGGAGATTCATGACGGCGGCAAAGTGCGCCCGGAGTGCTTGGTGTCAACGGTCGAAGCTGGACTTGCCGGCGTCTCCGGCCCGGCGAGCGCCGCCTCCCGCCGAAAGCGGTAAACCCGCCACAGAAACCAGCCATGCAGGGCTAACTGGACCAGGGCAATCCACTGCTCCAGCCGCACAGCCCGGAGTGATCCCCACGGAAATTCGGCCTGCGACCAGGCCGGTTCGCGCAGCCACAGATAGACCGCCACCGGCGTGACCAGCCACCAGAGCCGCGCCAGCATTTGGTAGCGGAGGCGACGAAGGTGGTTCGGGCAGAATTCCGGCTCTGCCGGGTCCTTGGACTCGGAATCCGTTTGTGTTGAGGCAGTTTCTTGCAAAGTCTTCCACAACTTCCGAACGCATGACGCCAGAAGCAAGTCCGGTCCCGCCGGCCCATTCAGCCCGTCCCACGCCGCCGCGGGAAAACGTCTGGGTCAACCTGTTCTGCAACGCCATTCTCCCCGGTCTCCTGCTCACGAAGCTCAGCAAACCCGAACGCCTCGGTCCGGTGTGGGCGCTGGTAATCGCGGTGAGCATTCCGCTGGTTTACGGCATCTATGACCTGATCCGGCGGCGGAAATGGAACATCTTCTCGGTGCTGGGCATCGTCAGCACGCTACTGACCGGCGGGTTGGGCCTGATGAAAACGGACAACCTCTGGTTTGCGGTTAAGGAGGCGGCAATTCCCCTGATCCTGGGGCTCGCAATCCCGGTATCGCTTCGGACCAAACAGCCGCTGGTGAGGGAAATGCTCTACAATGACCAGGTGCTCGACACCCACCGGATCGGCGTGGCTCTGAGCGAACGGGGCACCTTAGCCGAATTTGATCAGGAGCTGCGGAAGGCTTCCTGGCTGCTCGCCGGATCTTTCTTTCTCAGCGCGGTATTGAACTACTTTCTTGCCCGCTGGCTGGTCACGGCCATCCCGGGCTCTCCCGAACACGCTGCCCAAATCGGCAAACTGAATTGGGTTTCTTGGCCGGTCATCGTTTTGCCCAGCATGGCCATCATGATGGTGGCGCTGTTTCGACTGCTGAAGGGGCTTGAGCGTCTGACCGGACTGAAGGGCGAAGAGCTTTTCCACGCCCGCAAGAGCTGACAGAAACCGACTGCCCGGCTTCAGTTTCACTCCGAAAAAAATGGGCGCCGGCCAATGCCGACGCCCCTCAAAATCAGCTCGCGAAGCGGGTTACTTCTTCTCTTCCTTCTTCTCCTCGGCCGGCTTGGCGGTTTCCGGCGGCGCATTCGCGTTCAGCTGCTTAAGCACCGCGTCCGACAGGTCGCTTTCACCGCCCAGCAGGGTGGTGTAAACCACGATCGGGGTCTGGTTGGCGCTCACCGCGGCGGTGTCCACCACCAACTGGAAGCTGCCCGCCTTTGCCTTCTCCTCGACCACGCCCTTGATGTCGCGGAGCACGCTTTCGCGCAGGCGCAGCTGCTGGTCGGCGATGGATTGGCGCATGTTCTGGTCAAAGGTGCGGATGCTGTTCTCCTGTTCGCGGATTTCTCCGGCCTTCTTCTCCAACGACTTCTTGCGATTGTTGCGCTCGTCGTCAGACACCGCCGGATCACTGGCGGATTCGCGGAGCTTGCCAAACTCCTCGTTGGCCTTTTTGTAGTCCTCGACGATGCCGGAGCGGGCCTTCTCGAAGTCCGCGGCACGCTCCTTGAGCTGCCGATCGGCCTCCTTGGTGCGCCAGTAGCCATCAAACACCTTCTTCATGTCCACCACCGCCACCTTGGTCTGGGCGTAGGCGCTCGACGCCAAGCTGGCGGCGAAAACGAGGGTCAGGATCGGATTCAGATATCGTTTCATGCTCGGTAACTTTCGCAAAACAGGGTCAGGCTGTCAGAAATCGCGGGTGTAGCCAACGCCGAATTGGAATCGGCCACTGCTGCCCGAGAACTTGTCCTTGGTGATCGGGATGCCGTAGTCCAGCCGCAGCGGCCCGATGGGCAGATTCAGGCGAATCCCGAAGCCGACGTTGTCGTTAAAGGAACCCGTGGAAGACCCGTCCAGATAAGTGGTTGGCTTGAAGCTGAACGAATCCCGGTAAACCATGCCCGCGTCGTAGAACGCCGCGATGCGCAGCCGTTCAATGATGGGGATGCTGTATTCGGCCGAAGCGAACCAGTAGGTGTTGCCACCGATCGGCTCGAGGGTGAGCTCATCCCGCGGACCCACGTCGCGGTAATCGAAACCACGCAGGGAATAAAGGCCGCCCAAGAAGAACCGGTCAGAGAGAGGAACGCGCGTCTTGTTGCCTAGGTCACCGCGACCATACGCCTCCACCACCCCGGCACGGCCGCTCAATTCGAGCACGTGGCCGTCGAAGACATCCCGCCAGGTGCTGCCCTCGTCGAAATGCCGGGCCGGGCCCCAATACTGGGCGGCCCGCAGCTCCAGCTTGTAGAAGTCCACGTCGCCGCCGAACGGACCGCCGACCACTTCCGGGTTCAGTTCAATGCGGTGCCCCCGGTTCGGAAGCGTGACGCTATTGCGGGTGTCGTGGGCCAAAGTGAAGCCCACCCGGGAGAAGAGCCGGGAACCCTCCTCCTGAAGCAGCACCGGCTGCGGTCCCGCCAGCGGATACTGGGCGCGGTAGGCATCGGAGAAATCGATCTCGATGTTCTCCAGCGTGTAGTTGACGCCGGCCACGAAGTTGAACGGCAACTGCCGGGTCAATCCGACGCGGCCGCCAACCTGGGTCTGGGTGAAGTTGTCCGAGAAGTAGTTCAGTTCCCGGTAATACAGCTCGCTGTCGAGGCGCAGGCGGCGCCCCAGGAACCAAGGCTCGGTGAATCCCAGAAGGTAATCCTGGCGCCGGGTGCCGTATTGGACCCGAAGCCGGGCCTTCTGTCCGCCGCCGGTGAAATAAGGCGGATTGAACAGATCAAAATTCCCCTGCGTGACCTCCACGAAGCCCACCAGCTTGTCCACCGAACTGAAACCGGCGCCGACCGAGATGTTGCCGGTGTTCTTTTCCTCGACGCCGATGACGAGATTGCGCCGGTTGTCCACGGTCGTCGGCTCGTTCGAGGTCTCGACCTTCTCGAAATACTGCATCTGCTCCAGCCGCTGCTTGCTGATCTTGACGCGCACCATGTCGAACGGTTCGCCGGGAGCGATGGCCAGCTCGCGCCGGATGACCTTGTCCTTGGTCTTGGTGTTGCCCTTGATCTCGATCTTCTCGACGTAAAACTTGTCCCCTTCGCGGACATTGTATTGCAGATCGAGAGCGCCCTTCTCGATATTGGCGTTCTTCTGCGGAATGACGCGGGCGTCAATGTAGCCCTGTGAACCGTAGAAGTTCTCGATCGACTCAACATCCTTCTGCAGCTTTTTCGGGGTAAAGGTCTCGCCGGGCTTGAGCACCGGTTTCGCCTTGAGGTTGTTGTTGTCGCGAAGGTTTGCGATGATTTCGCCCTGCGTGAACAGCTCGTTGCCTTTGAATTCAATGCCGGAAACGGTGTAGGGCGTTCCCTCCTCCACCGCGATGTGGATCTGCATCCGGTTCGTCCGGGCGTAGTCAAACTTCACATCCTTGATGTCGAAGTCGATGTAGCCCTCCTCGTTGTAAAACTCATGCAGGCGTTCCTTGTCCTCCTCGAACTGGTCGTCCTTGAGTTTTCCGGAGCCGGTCAGCCATGAAAACCACCACCAGCGGCGGGTCTTGATCACCCGGCGCAGTTTGCGCTGCTTGAAAGCCTGGGCGTTGTCGAACTTGACGTCCGTGACCCGCACCTTTGGGGCCTCCACGATCTCGAATGTGACCGTTCCCTTGCCCAACTCCCCGTTGACGCTCGGGACGGCTTTCACCTCGGTCTTCTGGAGGCCGGCCTTTTGATACATCTTCAGGATTTCCTGCGAATCCTCGAAGAGTTTTCGTTCGTCCAGCGGTTCCCCCACCTTGGAGGTGACCTTTTTGCGCAGCTTGCTGACCTTGTATTTTTTGTTCCCGCTGAAGCGGATCTCGGTCAGGACCGGTTTGCCCTGGACGACGTAGGTCAGCTTGATGCCGGAGGCGGTTCGCTCCTCGGCGACACGGACATTGTAGAAATAGCCGGTGCCGAGCAGTCCGCGGACGTCATCATCGACCCGGATCCGGTTGAACTCGTCGCCGACTTTGAGGCGGATGTTGGCGCGGACCAAATCATCGCTGACGGCCGCCGGACCGACATGCCGGATTGTGATGGCCTCGACCGGCGGCTGCTGCGGACGGGTCTGCTGGGCGACCGCCGCCATCTGGAAGCAGGCAATGAGCAGCGCACAAATGCGCCGGAAGCGAGCTGACATAAATTGCATCCGTGAAATCGAAACCGGCCCTTCAGGACCGGCGAAATTGACTCCGCATGGAAGCCTGCCGAAGGCGTTCCCTGCAACCTTTCAGTGCACCGGCAATCACTGCGCCGGTTCGTCGGCAATGGGCGAGGCGCACTCGTAGCGGGTCATTCCCTTGCGGAAAATCAGCCGCACGTCGTCACCCGCGGGACCGTTTCGCTGTTTGGCGATCATCAGGTTGACCCGCAGCGTGTCCGCCGTCGGGTCGGTTTCATCTTCGTCGGATTCCACTCGGTAGAGCAGACCAACGACGTCGGCATCCTGCTCAATCGAGCCGGATTCGCGCAGGTCGCTCAGCTTGGGTTTTTCCGCCTTGCCGCGTTTTTCGACGTCACGGTTCAGCTGGCTCAGCACGATGACGGGAACCTTGAGTTCCTTGGCGAGGGCCTTTACGCCCGCGGAGATCTCCGCGACCTCCTGCTGTCGGTTGTCCTGCGCCTTCCGGGAACTCGAGTGCAGAAGCTGGAGGTAGTCGATGACGATGAGCTTGATGCCATGCTGCTGCCACATGCGGCGCGCCCGCGCCCGCAACTGCAGGATCGAAAGCCCCGACGTGTCATCGATATAGAGCGGGGCCTTGGCCATCTTGGAGGCGGCACCGGTCAGCTTTCTCATGTCCTGCTCGGACAGAAACCCGTCCCGGATGGCACGGCCGTTGACCCGCGCCAGCGAGCACAGCATACGCATCACGAGCGACTCCGAGGTCATTTCCAGACTGAAGACCCCGACGGGCAGCCCCTCCTCCACGATGACGTGTTCGACAATGTTCATCGCGAGCGAGGTTTTGCCGACGGACGGACGGGCTGCGATGACGATCATTTCGCCCTCGTGAAGGCCGCTGGTGAGCTTGTCGAGGTCCGACAGCCCCGTGCCGATGCCGGTGAGCCCGCCGGCGCGCGCATGGTAGCTCTGGATCAGGTCAATCGCCCCCCGCACCAGGTCCTTCATCCCGCGAACGCCGGCATCCTCGCGCTCCTCACTGATCTTGAGGATGTCGCGCTCGACCTCATCAATGAGCCCGTCGACTTCCCCCTGATGTTCATGCACCCGCCCGATCACCTGGGTGCACGCCCGCAGCATGCGCCGGAGGACATGCTTCTCCCGCATGATCTCGACGTAGTAGGAGAGGTTGGCGGCACTCGGCACCGCATCCATGAGGTTCGAGAGATAGGCCAGTCCACCGACGCCTTCGAGGGTTCCGGCGTCCTTGAGCTTTTGCTGAACCGTGATGAGGTCGATTGGATCCTTCCGGTCATACATCCCGACCAGCAGCTCGTAGAGCGTCTGGTGACGCAGGTCGTAGAACGCTTCTGCGCCGCCTTTCAGCTTGTCCACGCAAAGGCCCAGAGACTCGTTGGGTGCAAGCAGGACACAGCCCAACACGCCCTGTTCCGCCTCCAGCGAATGCGGGGGCAATCGGTCCAACTTCATCAGGTCAACCGCCGGTGCCTTGGAACGCCGCGACCGCTTGAAATCCCCCCCTTCCGGCTTGGGCGCCGAACCTTCCGAGTCGTTGAACATTGGGGGCGAGGATAGGGAGCCACCGCGCAGACCGAAGCAGTCCTTGCCCACACACGCTTCACCGGTTATTCGCAACTTGTTGGAGGTTTGGCGGGTAGCATCTCCAGACGCATGAGCAACCAGAAAGAACCTCCGCAGCCCTCAAAGAAACTCGCCGCCGCCAGCTTGTTCCTCGGAGTGGCCAGCCTGTCTTGCCCGTTCGTCGTGGCCGCCCTCGGTGCGCCGAGCGTCATTCAAGGCCAACCTGGAAAGGCCGCCGTCACTTGGCTGATTGGACTTGGGGTCTGCGGCAGCGTCATTGGGGCCTGCCTGCATACCCGGCTCCGGACCCGCAACGATCCGGCTAGATTCACCGGCGCGGGCTTTTCGGTCGCTGGAATGGTCTTCGGGATTCTCTCCGCGTTACTCGTGCTCGCGCTGGCGCCCCTTTCATTCTCCCTCCGCCGCGAAGTGGACAGGCAGGTGAAAGTAGGCGCGTGTGCGGAAAATCTGATGGCGACCGGACGCGCCCTGCAGGGCTATGCGATTGACCACGGAGCCTATCCCGAGAGCCTCGCCGCGCTGCGGGGCATTCTGCGTCGGCCGGAGCGCCTGTGGTGTGCCGGCGACACCAATCGAACTCCAGCCAATTCGTGGGAGGGAACAACCGCCGACAACATCTCCTTCGAATTGTTGCGCCCGGGCGGAAGTGAGGGGGAGCATCAGACCAACACGGTTCTCCGCTGCCCGATCCACAGACTCGAATGGATGGGAAACGGAAAACTCCGTCATTCGCAGCCATGGCCTGGCACCAGTCGGAAAGCAAAAGGCGGCCAGTGATCCTGGCCGCCTTCTCTTAAGCGAAAGCTTCGACGATAATCAGGCCTTGGCAGACTTCTTGGCCGGCTTCTCTTCCTTCGCCGGCTCGGCCGCCACGGCCTTGCCCGGATTCTCCCCAGAGCCCACCCGACGCCCCCGCTTTTCAGTGCGGGCAGCGGCCGGCGCGGCCGCGTCTTCGGTCGGCGGCGGTAGCGGATTGCTGCTCTTTATCACGACCTTCAGCGAGCAGGGAACTTCCGGGTGCAGCCGGAGTTCGACATCGTATTCGCCCAACGCGTGAATCGCCTTCTCCAAGTGGATCTTCTTTTTGTCCAACGAGACGTCCAGCTGGGTCTTCAGGGCGTCGGCGATGCTGCCGGCGGTCACGGAACCGAACATCTTGCCGTCGTCGCCGGTCTTCATGGCGATCGTCACGGTCACCTTGGACAGGCTCTTGCCCAACTCGGTCATGGTGTTGAGCTCATGAACCTCACGCTCAGCCCGGCGCTTCTTGAGATTTTCCAGCCATTTGCGGTTACCCGACGACACCGGAATCGCAAACCCCTGCGGAATCAGGTAGTTGCGGGCGTAGCCGGCAGCAACGGTGACTTGGTCGGACTCACCTCCGAGTCCGACAATGTTCTTGATGAGGATTACTTCGGATTTGGCCATACGTGACGTAAATTCTGGTTAAAACAAAAACGATCTGCTCTCCCCGCCTCAAAACGGAACATCGTCATCCGGCGGCGGGCCATCGGAGTCAGCGGGTTGGGTTGGCGCGGACGGACGGGACGGGCGCGGTGCCGTCGGCGCGGGTCCGGGAGCCGGAGCCCCTTCGGACCGGTTGCCACCATCCAAAAACGAAAACCCCTCGAGCACCACCCCGAGACGGCTCTTTTTCTGGCCGGTCTGTTTGTCGTCCCAAGTGTCGAGTTTGAGACGGCCCTCCACCAAAATGCCCCGTCCTTTGCGGAGATATTGCGTGATCACCTCGGCCTGTTTGCCGAAGGCATCCACATCCACAAATGTGACCTCTTCCCGCCGCTCACCGGACTCGGAAGTCCAAGTCCGGTTGACGGCGACCCCCAGTTTGGCCACGGCGGTTCCCTTGGGAGTGTATCGCAACTCCGGATCCCGGGTCAGGTTGCCCGCCAGAATCACTTTGTTGAAGGAAGCCATGGCAAGACGGGAGAAATCCCGGCGGTGAACTACTTGGCCGCCGGCTGCGCGACCGCGTTGGAAATGGTGACGCGATACACCTCGTTCACGAGCCGGAACTTTTCCTTCAGGCCGGCGACCGAGGACGGTTCGATCTCGAAGATGAAGTTGACGTAGTGACCGGCCGGGAACTTCTTGTCGGTCACGCGGGAAAACGGCTTCTTGTCCATCTTCTGGACCGTTTCCACCTTGGCACCGGAGTCCGCGATGATGGACTTCACCTTGTCCACGGCCTCATTCAGCCCCTCTTCCTTGCCCGTCAAATCCAAGATGAACAGACCTTCGTATCGTTTCACTGAGTTTTCCTTTCTTGCTGCTTGATCAAACCGACTGGGGCGGTTTCACCGTCCCGTTAAACCGATTCATCGCCGGGGCAATTCCCTCAGCGGCCCAGCATTGAACCTGGCCCATCGCCTGTTGCAACACTGATTCCCACAACTTCCATTCTGCATCGTCAAACCGTCCCAGCACATGGTTGGCTATGTCGCGGACGCCGGATTGCGGCCTCGCAATCCCCAACCGGAGCCGCGGAAATCCCTTTTCGGCCAAATGAGCGATCACCGAATCCAAGCCGTGATGGCCACCTGATCCACCCTCGGGACGCAAACGAATCGTCCCCAGCGGCAAATCCGCATCGTCCACTACCACCAAAATCCGACCGATCTCAACCCGGCGATAACCGGCCACTGCCGCCACCGCCTTGCCGCTGAGGTTCATGAAGGTCTGCGGCTTGACCAGCAGACACTTCGTGGACCCCAGGCTGCATTCCGCCAATTCTGAAAAGAACTTCTTTTCCGACCGCCACCCGCTTCCGCTGCTGACCGCAAGTGCGTCCAGCAGCATGAAACCGGCATTGTGACGGGTATTCCGGTATTCCGAGCCCGGGTTTCCCAAGCCCACCACCATGCAACTTCCGCTCACCTCGGAACTTGGTTGGAAGGGGGCGGTCGGGAATCCCAGCTACCGGCCGCGAATCATTTCTTCTTTTCCGCGGCCTTCGCCGGAGCGGCATCGTCAGCCTTCTTCTCCTTGATCATCTCAGGCTGCTTGGCCTCCGCGCCAACCGCCGGTGCCGCAGCCTCTTCAGCCTCGGTTACCGGCGCAGCCACCGCGAACACCGGGATCTTCTTGTCGCCGCGAATCTCAACCCCCTCGGGAGCGGTGATTTCACCGATGTGCAGCGTCTGCCCTACCTTGAGGGCGGAAACATCCACGTTGATCTGCTCAGGAAGGTTGCCCGGCAGAGCGCGCACCTTGAGCTTGAACCGGACGTGCTCCAGCGTGCCACCGCCGTTCTTGACGCCATCCGGAGTGCCAACCGCTTCGACCGGCACCTCAAGCGTCACCAACTCATCCGCCTTAACCTCGTGTAGATCAATATGCAGCGTGGTGTCGAGCAAAGGGTGATGCTGCACGTCCTGCACCAGCGCGAGGCGGGTTCCGCGGGAATCGCCTTCAACTGCCAAGTCCACGAGAATGACCTCGCTGTGGGCCGCGTGAACCAGTTCATCGAACTGTTCGGCATCGATCTCGATGTTCTGCGGGGGATTGTGTTTCCCGTAGATGACCGCGGGAATCCTGCCGTTCGCGCGAACGGCCTTGGCTCCCTTGCGCCGGGACAGCGTGCGCGGATGCGCCTTCAGTGCTACCGATTTCATTTTATGTCGTATCAGCCGACGGCCAGCAGTTAGCTGGTTCGCCCGCCCTTAAACTCAAACAGCGATGTCACGCTGGCGTTTTGGTGAATGCGTTTGATCGCTTCCCCCAGCAACCCAGCAACTGACAGGGATGTGATGTTCAACCCCGGAATCGCGGAGCGCGCGACCGTATCGGTCGTTATCAGTTCGTCAATAAATGATTTCCTCAATCGCTCGATCCCCAGTTCATTGAGCAGGGCATGGGAAACACACGCCATGATCTTCTCGGCTCCGCGCTCCTTAAGGAGGGCGGCCGCACTGGTCAACGTGCCGGCCGTTTCGGTGAGATCGTCCACGATCAGCACGTTCTTGCCGGCGATGTCACCAATGACCGCCGTGGCCTCAGTTTCAGTCGGGCTCTTGCGTCGCTTCGCGACAATGGCAAGTTCGGCATCCAGCTGCTGGGCATAGGCGTAGGCCATCTTCAGCCCGCCCACGTCCGGACTCACCACGACGAGATTCCGCAGCTTTCGATCGTGCAAGTGCTCGTAGATCACCGGGGCGGCGTAAAGATGATCCACCGGGATGTCGAAGAATCCCTGAATCTGCTGCGCGTGGAGATCCATCGTCAGCACCCGGTTGGCGCCGGCGGCCACCAGCAGGTTGGCCACCAGCTTGGCGGTGATGGGCACCCGGGGCTGATCCTTTCGATCCTGGCGGGCATATCCGTAGAACGGAAGCACCGCTGTGATCCGGCTCGCACTGGAACGCCGCAACGCATCCATCATGATGAACATTTCCATCAGGTGATGGTTGGTGGGCGGGCTGGTGCTTTGAACGACGAAGACATCGTGACCCCGGACGTTTTCGTCGATCTTCACGAAGGTTTCCCCATCGGGGAACGTGCTCACAGTGCAGCGGCCCAGCGGCACCTGGATTGAGTCGCAGATCGCCTTCGCCAGCAGGGGATTCGCGTTTCCGGAGAATATTTTCACGGGTGCAAAAGCAAAGTAACCCGGACAGGGGCGACAACCGATGAGGGCGACCGCGTCCGGGGCGCGGCGACCTTACTGGGCAACCTCGGTCGGGCAAGGCCAAAGCCCGACAGGCTTTTGAAGGCCGTTCCAAACTGCAAAATGATGTTGGCAATCCGGCCCGGAACTCGGGGAATTCGGCCGCACGATGCTAACCACGCTGCGCATCCGAAACCTGGCCCTCGTGGCGGACCTTACGCTGGATCTCTCCGCAGGATTCAATGCGGTCACCGGCGAAACGGGAGCCGGGAAGTCCGTCATCCTCGGCGCGGTGAACCTGTTGCTGGGGCAACGCGCAGACCGGTCCCTGATTCGCAGCGGAACCGATTCCTGCACCGTCGAGGCGGCCTTCCACGTTCCCGCGCTGAAGGTAAGCCTCGACCCGTTTCTCGCGGAGAACGGGCTGGAACCCTCCGAAGACGACCAGCTGATTCTGAAACGCTCGTTCACCACCGGCGGAACGAACCGCCAGTTCGTCAACGGATCGCCCACCACGCTCGCGACCCTGGCAACGCTCGGCGAATTGCTGGTGGACCTCCACGGTCCCCACGAGCACCAGTCGCTGCTTCAGCCGGCGAAGCAGTTGGCGATCCTGGACGCCTTTGGCGGACTCGCGTCGCAGCAGGAGTCCTTGGCGGAACTGCTCGCGCTCCGAAATTCGTTCCAAGCTCAGAAAAGCGCGCTGATTGTCGATGAGCGGACCTACGCCCAGCAACTTGATTTGCTTCGCTTTCAGGTGCGCGAAATCTCCGAGGCCAACCTGCGGCCCGACGAGGAAGCCGAGGTCGAAGCCGAATTCACCCGGGCCACCCACGCCGCCCGCCTCCTGACGCTCGCGCAAAGCAGTCTGTCTGCCCTTGGCGACAGCGACGATTCCATCACGGCGCAGCTCGGATCGGTCGGAAGATCCCTGCATGAACTCGGTCGAATTGACCCGACCGGCGGCGAAATGGTGGACCTTCACGAACAGGGAGTCGCTGTCCTGCGGGAACTGCAGGAACGGCTGGCACGCTACACGGATCGCATCGAGATCGAACCCGAGCGGATGAACGAGCTCGAAGCCCGGCTCAGCCTCATCCATAGCCTGAAGCGCAAATACGGCGGAACGGTGGGAGAAGTGCTGGCCTTCGGTGAAGAGGCGAGGAACCGCCTGAACGCATTGGAAGGCCGGGACGCAGAGGTCGCCCGTCTGGATGCCTCCATTCGCGAAACCGACGCCCGCCTGGCGGCTGCGGCCAAAGCCCTCGGGGCCGCCCGGCGCAAGCTGGTGCCCAAACTGGCCAAGGCGGTCGCCAAGGAACTGGCGGGCCTCGGATTTCCCCGGGGCGCATTCGACATCCGGCTTTCGGAGACCGCGGAAATCTTGGCAAACGGGGGCGATTCCTGCGAATTCCACTTCGCACCGAACCCCGGCGAACCGGCCCGCCCATTGCGATCGATCGCCTCCAGCGGCGAACTCGCCCGGGTCATGCTGGCCCTCAAGAGTGTGCTCGCCACCGAAGATGCGGTGCCGGTGCTGATCTTTGACGAGGTGGATGCCAACATCGGCGGCGAAACCGCGCGGGCAGTGGGCCAGCGGATGCGCCGCATCGCCCAGCAGCATCAGGTGCTGTGCATCACGCACCTCGCCCCGGTGGCCGCTGCGGGCGATGCCCATTACGTCGTCACCAAGGAACTCGTCGCGGGACGGGCCGAATCGCGCATACGCAAACTCGAGACTTCCGAGCGTGTGGACGAACTGGCGCGCATGCTGGGCGGGGCCTCCGAGGCCGCCCGCCGCCATGCCGAAGAACTGCTCAGCTCCCCCTGACCGCAAACGTCACCGGCCAATCTGGATCCCCGGATTGCCGCCCAGCAGTCGGCGCAGGTTCCCCGCCAACTCGTGCGCCCGGGAGATCAGCCACGCGGCCGCCGCCGGCTCAAGACGCGATTTGCAGTTCAGCTCCCACAGCATCAGCCAGCGGCGGAAGTGGGACTCCTCCAGGTCCAGTCGCAAATGAGCCGCCCCAAATCCGCCGCGGTAGTCCGAAGGTCCGCCGGTCTGTAGCGCCCAGAAGTCGGCGATCTTCTCCAGGTGCGCCGGCCAGTTCTGGATCTGGCGGTCGAAAATCGGCCCGATCAGCGAGTCCTGGCGAACGTCCGCATAGAAGAGCCGCAGAAATTCCAGCAGGGCGGCGCGGCCGCCGACCGCTTCGAACACGGTGACTTTGCCGGCGGAGGATCCGCCTTCATTGGCCTCGGACATCGGAACGGAGTTTGCCATCGGGGGCAGGATGAACAAAAGCCCGCGCTTGGCTTTGACCGACATCAACATTGTCGGCGGTTCCTGCGCGCACTCGCCACCGAGCGTTTCCGGCTTGTTCCCCCGGCAACCCCTTCGCGAAGCTCGGCCCATGCAGCTCCTCCATGTCACCAGCGAACTTCACCCGTTCTCCAAGACGGGCGGACTCGCGGATATGGTCGCCGCGCTCGGCAAGGCCCTGGCTCACGCAGGCCATGAAGTCCACCTGGTCACCCCGCTCTACCGTGGCATCCGGGCCCGCTACCCGGAACTGCAACCGGCGAACTGGCGTTTCGTTGTGCCGTTGGGCAGCGGCTCCGTGGGCGGCGAGTTCTGGCGCTTGAAGGTCTCGCCGCGGCTGACGATCTGGTTTGTGGACCAGCCGCACTTCTTTGACCGGGCGGGAATCTACAATGAAAGCCAGGTGGACTACCCCGACAATGCGGCCCGCTACCTTTTCTTCTGCAAGGCGGCCTTGGTCCTCGCCCGTCACCTGCCCCGCCCGCCGCAGATCGTCCATGTCCACGACTGGCCAACCGGGCCCCTGCCGATGCTTCTGCAGCATGCCCGCGCCTCTGGAGCTTGGCCGCAGCCGCCGAAAACGGTGCTCACCATCCACAACCTCGCCTATCAGGGCTGGTTTCCCGCCACCGAATGGCCCTTGGCCAATCTGCCGGCGGAGTGGTTCCACACCAACAGCGCAGAGGCCTGGGGACAGCTCAACTTCCTGAAGGCGGGGCTGTCGTTGGCGGATGCCCTGACCACCGTCAGTCCGCGATACGCCCGCGAAATCTGCACGCCGGAGTTTGGATGCGGATTCGAAGGACTCCTCCTCCGTCGGGAATACGAACTCACCGGCATCCTGAACGGAGTGGACTACGACGAGTGGAACACCTCGGCGAATCCGTTCCTCAAGCATGCATACGATGCCCAGCACCTTGCCGGCAAGGCGGCCAACAAGCGCGAGCTTCAGGCGGAGTTCGGTTTGCCGTTGCGGGACGACGTTCCCCTGTTCGCCAAAATTTCCCGCCTGACCAGTCAAAAAGGTTCCGACCTGCTCCTCACGGCGCTCGAACAGGGATTGGCCGAAGGACTCGAACAGCAGTTCGTGCTCCTGGGCTCGGGTGACGCCACGCTGCAAAGCGGATTCCGGGCCCTGGCCGCCCGGCATCCCCAATCGGTCGCCGTCAAGGTCGGTTTCGATGCCGCCCTTGCCCAGCGCATCGAGGCCGCGGCCGACTTCTTTCTGATGCCGTCGCGGTTCGAGCCGTGCGGGCTGAACCAGCTTTACTCGCTCCGCTACGGCACGGTGCCGATTGTCCGCGCCACGGGCGGGCTCGACGACTCGGTGGTGGATGTCCGCGAGAGCGCCGAGCGGGCGACGGGCATCAAGTTCCACGAGCCCACGGCGGCGGCACTGTCACACGCCCTCCGCAAGGCTCATGGCCTCTACCGGGAGCCGGATTTGCTCGCCCATTTTCGGCACAATGGAATGAAGGCCGACTTTTCCTGGGAGAAGCAGTCGCGCGAATACGTGGAACTCTACGAGCAGGTGCTCCACGGAGTCTGAACATGGACACCCGCTTGCACCAATCGAGTGCCGCCACCGGTCGCTTCTCGGCATCGGTCTCGTCGGTTGCCGCGGTCCTGTTTTGCAGCCAACTGCTGCCCGCCATCGCCGGAGCGCAGACCAACCGGTTCTCCTTCGACCCCGGTTTAGCGGAACTCGATTCCCGTCTGGAAATGACCCTGTGGGCGGCCGAACCCGACGTCGTTGACCCGGTGGCCATCGCCTGGGATGCCGCTGGCCGCGCCTATGTGGCCGAGTGCCGCGACTACCCTTACGGCACGGGCGAAAACGGAGCGGTCGGAAGCACCGTGCGGTTGCTGGAGGACACCGATCACGATGGCCGAGCGGACCGGTCCACGGTCTTTGCCCGCGACCTGAGCTACGCGACCAGCGTGGCACCGTGGCGCGACGGACTGATCGTCATCGGCGCCCCGGAGATTGTTTTCCTCCGCGACGCCAACGGTGACGGCGTCGCCGACATCCGCGAAACGCTCTTCACCGGTCTTAACCGTGGTGTCTCCGACAGCCTCGCCAACGGGTTGCGCTGGGGCCTCGACAACCGAATTCACGTCGCCAACGGGGGCAGCGGCGGCACTCTGCGTTCAGCCAAGCTTCCCGACTTCACGCTCCCTTTGGGCGAGGATGATTTCGCCCTCGTTCCGGACTCCGGGATCGCCGAACGGACCGGACGAACCGGCGGCGGTTTTGGTCTGGTGTTCGACGACTTCGGCCGGGCCTTCACTACCTACAACATCGACCACCTGCAGCAGCGTTTCCTGAGCCGGCGCCATGCCGAACGGTTCGCCGGCTTCCCGGCGATTCCGCTGACCGGCTCGATCTCCGACCACGGGGAAATGTCCCGAATCTTTCCGGTCTCTGCTGCCGTCACCCGGCCGAACCATCCCGAACAGGCTGGTCACTTCAGCGCTGCAGGCGGCATGGGACGGGTGGCTTCGGCGCTCTTCCCCGAGGAACTTCGCGGCTCGGTGTTTGTCTGCGACGTGGTAGGCAATCTTGTCCACCGCGACGTGCTGGTTCCCGACGGCGCCATCTTCAAGGCGACGCGCGCGCCCGGCGAGCAGTCCCGCGAGTTTCTTGCCAGCCAGGATGCTCATTTTCGGCCGGTCGGACTCGAAACCGGACCGGACGGTGCGCTCTACCTGCTCGACATGCAGCGCGATGTTATCGAACACCCCGACTATATTCCGGCCAAACTGCGCGCCCAGCAGGATGTCCGCGCCGGCCAGGACCGCGGCCGAATCTACCGGATCGCCCCGAAAGGCTCCCGCAGCGCCAAGCGGGTCAACTGGGATGCCGTCGGAGAAGCAACCCTGGTCAGCGCCCTGGCCGACGACAACCAATGGGTCCGTCAGACCGCTCAACGGCTGTTGGTTGAACGGCGCGCTCCCGCCGCCGTCGCCCCGTTGCGCAAACTCGCCGCGGAAAGCCCGCGCGCGCTGGGACGCCTACATGCCCGATGGACCCTTGAAGGGCTCGGCCAACTCCGTGCCGATGAAATTCTCCGGGCCTTGGACGACACGCACCCGGGCAATCGCGAGAACGCACTGTGGCTCGCGGAACCACGGGCGATGACCAACCGCACGCTCGCCGGAGCGATTCTGGCGCGAACCCACGATTCACAGCCCCGCGTTCGTTTTGCCGCGGCGGTCGCGGCGGGAGCCATCAACGATGCCGCAGTTGTCCCGCACCTCTCAGCACTTTGGATCCACGACCACAGCCACGTGTGGACCCGGCGTGCGATCATTTCGTCACTGCGGCCGGAATTCGGCGTCGGGTTTGCCCGGCGAATCCTGACCAACACGACGGCGCTGAGTGCAGAATCGACTGCTCTGACCGACGGCCTGCGCGAACTGGCAGACCTGGTCGGCGCACGGGCTGGCGAACGGCCCGAGGATGTTTCCGCCCTGATCGGACTCGCCAGTGGAATTCACGAGCGAGCACCGGCGGCACTGGCCACGGTGCTTTGGGAGGGGTTGGCCTCCGGAATCGAGCGGAGCGGCGGCAGACCCGTCCTGGCGGAATCCGCGCGACGACAGCTGACGGAGCGGTTCACCCAAGCCGGTCGGAGCGAACTCCGGGCGCTGTGGCTCCTAAGCCACGCCTTGAACCTGCCCGAGAGCGTCCAGCAAACCGAAGCCCTGGTGCTGGCCCGCGCCGGAGCCGCCAACGCCACCCGGCCGGTCGCCGAACGCGTGGAACACATTCGCCTGATCGGATTGGGGCTGAATGCCGAGCTGTCCGAGTTTTTGCTCAAGTTCCTTGATGCCAAGGAGCCGGCGGAGATTCAGCAGGCCGCCTTGACCGAGCTTCGCAGCTCGCGCGAACCGGGACTCGGCACCGGCCTGATCGCCCGCTGGCGCACTCTGGGGCCCGAACTTCGGGTCCCGGTGCTCAACCTGGTGCTGGAGCGCCGGGCATTTCACAACGCTTTGCTCTCCGCCTTGGAATCCGGAGCGTTGACCGTGGGCGAATTGAACCTCGACCTGGAACAACGCCGCCGACTTCTGCGCGGCGGCGCAGCGGACATCCGGGATCGTGCGGCCAAGTTCATGGGCGACGAGGAATACTCCAACCGCAGGGCATTGGTTGAGGAATGGCTGGCGAAGCTCCCGACTCGGGGCGATGCCGAGCGCGGCCGAAAGGTCTTCAGCGAAACCTGCGCGCAATGTCACGCCAGCGGCAGCATGGGACATCGGGTCGGCCCGGATCTGACCGGCGTCGTTCACCGAAGCGTGGAGGACCTGCTGTCCAACATCCTGGACCCCAACATGGCCCTCAATCCGGGCTTCGTGGCCTACACGGTGGAAACCTCCGATGGCGAAACGCAAACCGGACTTCTGCACGCCCAATCCGCCGATGCGGTCGTGCTCCTCCTCGCCGGCAATCAGCAAATCACCGTGCCGCGCCGGTCAATCATCAAATTGGAAGCCAGCGGCCGGTCGCTGATGCCGGAAGGACTGGAAGTTGGACGAACTCCGCAGGACCTGCGGGACTTGATTTCGTTTCTGCAAGGCAAGCCCTGAAGGGCAGCTTGTCTGCCTACGAAGCCCGGAGTAGATTTTCCTAATGCGTTCTCTCCTGATAACATTGGCCTTGGCCACGATGGTAGCAGCTACGGATGCATTGGCGGCGTTCCTTACAATCGTCAACCCGTCCTTCGAGCAAATCACCGGCTCCAACCCGGCTTACTTTGACAGCCAAGGAAGGTTGCGCCCGGGGATTTGGGTGGCGTTTACCGAAATCGCAGGTGGAACCGGGCTGGTATCGGACAATCCGATTCCGGGATGGGAGGGCGAGGGGCAAAACGGAACCACGGCCATTCTGAAGGGCGGCTCACCACCTGCCCAGTTTGCCGCAATACCAAATGGCGCAAACACTCTGATCGCTTCAGAGACGGGGTATGTCGCCCAAACCCTGACCAACGCCTTTCGGGCAGGTTTTCGTTACACGTTTCGTATCATGGCCGGCCGGCCCCTGACTTTACCACTTCCGGAGGCGTGGAACGGCGGTCAGGTGGTGCTCGCCGCCAACCGCGAGCAGATCGCATTCGCACAGGTTCCCGCCGGTATCCAACCCGGATCCTTTGTTGAAGTGGAGGTGAGCTATTCCGTGGCCGCCGGTGACAGCAGCGTCGGCAAAGCAATAATGGTTGGCATATACACCGGAAATCCGGGTGAAACCCATTTTGACGCAGCATCAGTGGAGGAAACGCCGATCGCCTCCGTCGTCGCCGAAATATTGCCGGCCGTGAGGGTAAACTGGCCCACGCAGTCGGACACCTGGTATCGAGTTGAGCGAGCAAGCCGGTTGGCAGCCCCTGACTGGACACCGGTGTCGCCGCCCATGTTGGGAACCTCAGGCCAGATTGGCCACTTCGATACTGCGACCAACGGCGTAAGTTACTACTGGGTCGTTGCGGTTCCCCCGCCGAGCCCCTGACCTCGCAACAATGGACGACCAGGGAGCTGCCCATCTCGCCCTGAGCTCCCCCGGGGAGGAGGAACGGACCATTGGGGAAATCCGGACCGCTGGGCTCCGTCCGGCACTGTTGGAACCGGGTGTTGTCGGGGCCACCGGAAGCGCCGATAGCAGGGCCGTTTTGCCCAGCTGTCGCCAGTGGCTGCCCGATGCGGTTCCTGCGTCTTACCCCTCGATTCGATCGTGGGCGAAGCGGATCGCCGACGAAATCGATCGCACGCTGGATCGAAACCTCCCTTGGCTTTTGCACGTTTTCCCTCCGCCATCCTCACTCCCGGTCGAAAATGTCGGAGCCCGGGCCGCTCACACCGCCCGGACGACCAAGGGAGCGCATTCCCCCGCCGTCATCACCGGCAAGGCTCCCCCTTCCCGGCGATCAGGTCCTGGTCCGCGACGCTGCGAGCTGATTCGCGAGACTGTTTTGGAACTGCTGGGCGGACGTCACCGCGCTTGGCGCGCGAGCCTCCGTAACGATCCCAGCTTGGGCATTAACACGAGTTTTGTGCAGGTGTTGCTGACCGGCCAGGAGCACGGTTGGATATCGGTTTCGCGGGCGCCGCAGCCCCACGAAATGCGCCGGCTGATGGTTCCTTTTTCCGGGGGCAACCTCCCTGTCAGCATCGACAAAAACGCCCCGAGTCGCGCCTTTGCCAAGCTGGTCGAGGCGGAAATGCGGTTCGGCCGGCGGATTCAGCCGGGTGAATTGTGCGTGGATTTGGGGGCGTCTCCGGGAGGATGGACCTGGGTCGCACGGCAACGCGGCGCCCGGGTCGTGGCGGTGGACCGTTCGCCGCTGCGTGAGGACCTGATGAACGATCCGATGGTGTCGTTCGTTCGCGGAGACGCCTTCAGCTACGAACCCAAGCGCCCGGTGGACTGGCTCGTTTGCGACGTTATCGCGGCCCCGGAGCGCAGCATTGAGCTCGTGCTGGAATGGGCCAGACGCCGGTGGATGCGGCAGTTCGTGGTCACCATCAAGCTGCGAGTCGGCGACCATCCGAAACTGGATCGGCTCAAGACTGAACTGCCCGCGTGGTCCGACGACTGGTATCTCACCCACCTCTGCGCCAACAAACACGAGGCATGCGTCTTCGGCAGCGTCCGGGACACCGATCCGATCACGGCTTGAGCCAGAGCCGCTTCCAACCCTCCGGTCCCAGCCTTCGCATCGTGGCCATGTTGTCCTCGTAGATGCTTTCGGGACGGGGATACGACTTCAGGGCTGCTTCCAGACTGGCTTCGCGAAGAAAGTGAAGCGTCGGATACGGGCTCCGGTTGGTGCAATTGGTCACCTCGTCTGCCTCGGTGCCCGCGAACTGGTAGAACGGGTGAAAGCTGGCGATCTGGATTTCGCCGACCAGGCCGAGTTCCTCCAAACAACCGTCCGCCGCGTCGAGGAACGCGTTGAAATCGAGGAACTCCTGGAACATCCGGGGAATCATCAGCAAAGCCGTTTCGACGGATTCCGGATTGGCCTCCGCCAGCATCCGCAGCTCCGAGCCGACATCGATCAGCAGCTGCTCCTCAGTCTCGGCGGCGCTCACGGCATATCGAATGCGGTTTCCCACATGCACGGACTTGGCGAAGGGGCACAGGTTGAGCCCGATGACCGCCTTTTCCAGCCACTCACGCGTGGCGGTGATGACGGCATTGGAATCTGGAGGAAGCACGTTCGGCACGTTCCGACCGTAGCTGTTTTGATCCTGGCCGGCACCGGTGAATCGTTTCCCTTCTCCCCCGCAAAGGGCTGGGACAGGCTCGGTGAAATCGCCATGCTCCGCGGCGCTATGTGGCAGTCACTCCGCCGAATCTCCCTCACTCAGTGGATCTTCATCTCCATGGTCCTGGGCGTGCTCATGGGCGTGGCGTTCCCGGAGCAGTCGCAGCACCTCAAGGTCGTCTCGAACATCTTCCTCAAGATGATCAAGTGCATCCTGGTGCCGCTGGTCTTCGGCACGCTGGTGGTCGGGGTGGCCGGCCACAGCGATGACCTCAAGGCAGTTGGCCGCCTGGCGCTCAAGGCCATCTTTTACTTCGAGGTGGTCACGACGCTGGCACTCGTGATCGGCTTGGTCGCCGTCAATCTGACCAAGCCCGGAATCGGCCTGACTCTCCCGGCGGCCGGCTCGGCGGAAAATGTGACGGCCAACAAGGTCACCCTGGCGGACATCGTGGAACACATTGTTCCCAAAAGCTTCTTCGAGGCCGCCGCCAGCAACGATGTGCTTCAGGTCGTCTTCTTCGCCCTGATGTTCGGCGTCGCGCTGGCCCAGGTCGAAAAATCGCACCGGGACTTCATGCTGCGGTGGTGCGAATCGCTGACCGAGGTGATGTTCAAGTTCACCGGCATCGTCATGAAGTTCGCCCCGCTCGGTATCGGCGCCGCGATGGCCTACACCGTCGGGCACAGCGGGCTCGGGGTGCTGCTGAACCTGGGCAAGCTGATCCTCACGCTCTACGCCGCGTTGATCGTCTTCTGCCTCGGGGTGCTCCTGCCGGTTGCGCTTTGGGCCGGCATCCCGGTGAAGCGCTTCCTCAAGCTGCTCTGGGAGCCCATCCTGCTCGCCTTCACCACCACCTCCTCGGATGCAGCCCTTCCTGACGCGATGAAGCGCCTGATCTCGTTTGGGATCCCCAAACGCATCGTCTCGTTCGTCATGCCGATGGGATATTCCTTCAATCTCGACGGCTCGACCCTCTACCTGGCCGTTGCCACCGTCTTTGTTGCGCAGGCGGCGAAAGTGGACCTCAGCATTGGCCAGCAGCTTGCCATCGTCCTGACCCTGATGCTGACCAGCAAAGGCATGGCGGGCATTCCCCGGGCCTCGCAGGTCATCTTGGCGGGAACGCTCGTCACCTTCGACCTGCCGCTGGAAGGCATCATCCTCATCATCGGCGTGGACGAACTGATGGACATGGCCCGCACCACGGTGAACCTCGTCGGTAACTGCCTCGCCACTGCCGTGATGGCCCGCTGGGAAGGCGAACTGAACATCCCGCCCGAAGGCAGCGCGGACGCCCCGGCGACCAACGGCTGACCCGGCCGCTCAGGGCTCGACCGTCTGGAGATACTTAAACTTGCCCTCCTTCACCGTGATGATGACGGCTGACTTGGAGGCGTCGCGTTTCGCGTCGAGCGTGGTCTTGCCGGTCACGCAGGGAAAATCCTTCGTCGCCGCCAGCGCCGTCCGAACTTTGGCTCCCTCCGTGGAACCGGCCCGCTTGATGGCGTCGGCCAGCACCATCGCCGAGTCATAACCGAGCGCTGCCATCGCGTCTGGGACCTCCCCGTTGAACTTGGCTTTGAAGGCGGCCACGAACGCCTGGACTTTGGAATCCGCCGCTTCCGGCGAGTAGTGCGTGGAGTAGAAGGTGTTTTCCAGCGCCTGCGCCCCGGCGATCTGGATCAGTTCCGGCGCTTCCCAGCCGTCGCCGCCGAACAGCGGCACGGTGATGCCCAGCTGCCGCGCTTGCGCCACGATCAGCCCGGCTTCGTTGTAGTAACCGGGGACAAAGATGCCATCCACGCCGGCGGCCTTGATGGCAGTGAGCTGGGCTTTGAAATCCTTGTCGCCACCCGCGTATTTCTGCTCGAGGGCGATCTGGCCGCCCGCCGCGGTGAACCCTTCCTTGAAGAACTTGGTCAGTCCGTCGCTGTAGGCCGACGCCACGTCGGAAAGGACCGCCACCTTCTTCGCCTTCAGCGTCTTGGCCGCGAAATCGGCCATCACCTTGCCTTGGAACGGGTCAATGAAGCACACGCGGAACACGAAGTCGCCCACTTCGGTCACCTTCGGATTGGTGGACGACGGCGAGATCATCGGGATGCCCGCCTGCTGGCAGATCGGGGCGGCCTCCAGCGAGCGACCGGAGGCGACTTCTCCCAAGACGGCCACGACTTTGTCGCGGCTAATAAACTTCTTCACGATCGTCGCGGACTCGCCCGCCGTGGAGCGGTTGTCCTCCACGAGGTGCTGAAGCTGTTTGCCGAGCACGCCCCCGGCCTTGTTGAGCTCCTCGATGGCCAACTCCGTGCCCTTGTGGGACGACTGGCCGAAAGCCGCCTCCTTGCCGGTCAGGGACGCAAATTCGCCAATGACGATCTTGTCGCTACCCGCCGCCGCGCCGCCGGTTCCACCGCCGCCGGATTCGGTGGGCTTGCAGCCGGCGACCAGGGCCACGGCAGCCGCGAGGGCGGCGAGGAATTCACGACGGGGAGTGGGGAAATTCATGCTCGGAGGGGAGGACTTTGAAGTGGTTCGATTCGTTGGGCGAACCGTAGAAAGTCAGCCGGGAACGTCAAAGGGCCTTTTGCCGGAATTGCCCAACCGGCGGCGAATCACACCGGCGCCCTTGCCACCGGGGCGCTTCTGGACATTACTCCCCGGCAAATGGACCCCGTTGTCATTGGCCTGCTCGGATCGCTGGGCGCCGTGGTCGGGCTGCTGGTGTTCTTCGTGTTCATCTATCGGCGGCACCTTCGTGCGATGAAACGCGCCGGACGCGGTCTGGATCCGCTTTCGCCGCTGACTTCCGCCCGCCGCAAGGCAGTTCCGTTTCAGTTGCCGCCCCGCTGGCTGGCGGTGAAGTCCTCCAACACGGTTGCCATCCGGGAACTCCTGGGCCTGCCCGACGAGCCCGGAGCGGCCTGGTCCGACGCCCTCGCCCGCAGCCGGGAGCGGCGGTTCTTCGTGTCGCCGCCGGTGGACGGTTGGACCCTGGTGATCGGCGCTTCCGTCCCGGACCCCAGCCAGGATGTGGACGTGGCATTCCGGTTCCTCAGCGGCCTCTCGGCCGCCATCGGCGAGGTTCAGCTCTTCCTCTGTGACCGGGTGCTGAACTTCCACGGCTGGGCCCGGCTGAAGATGGGCAGCGTCCATCGGGCCTACGCCTGGGCCGGCACGACCCAATGGAACCAGGGCGCCATGACCATTGAGGAGCGTCTGCTCGGCCTGCAGTGCCGCGCCTACGGCGAAGAGGTGGAACCGCCGGCCTACGGGGAAACTTCGCCGGAACAGCAAAACGCGGATCGGGTCATCCTGCTGGCCCGCCGGTGGTCGGTGGATCCGGTGGCCGTGAGCGAAATCCTGCTCCAGCAGGAGTCCGAGGCCGCCGACAAACCCGCGCGGGACGACGGCTAAGCCGGCGAAAAGTTCACACAGCCGGCTAGCGGACTGCGCCGTTTTGCGTCACCGTCCCGTCACCGTGCCTGCTGACAAGTCGCCCGCCCATTGGATTGCGTTCACCGCGTTTGTGCTGATTGCCCTCGCGTTGGACCTGGGCGTGTTTCATCGCGACAGCCGGCGGGTGACGTTCCGTGAAGCGCTCGGGTGGACCGCCGTGTGGGCCGCCTGCGCATTTGGCTTCGCCTTCCTCGTCGCCCCCCGGGCCATTGCCAACTGGCAGCCGGGCGACACGGCCACGTTCATCACCGGCTACCTCGTCGAGGTCTCGCTCTCGATGGACAACGTCTTCGTCATCGCCCTGATTTTCCGCTACTTCGCCGTGCCCGCAGAATGGCAGCACCGGGTGCTGTTCTGGGGCATCATCGGCGCGCTGGTGATGCGGGGCGTGATGATTCTCGCGGGCGCCGCCCTGATCGCACGGTTCCACTGGACCCTCTATCTCATGGGGGCGTTCCTGATCTACACCGGATTCAAGATGTTCCGGGCCAGCGGCAATGACGACTCGGTGGAGCCGGACAGGAATCCCGCGGTCAAGCTGGTCCGCGGCCTGTTCCCGATGACCCAGAAGTTCGAAGGCGAGAGCTTTCTGGTCCGCCACGATCACCGGACGCTGCTGACGCCCCTGGCCCTGGTTTTGGTGATGGTTGAGACCACCGACGTCGTCTTCGCCCTGGATTCGATCCCGGCGATTTTCGGGGTCACCAAGGACCCCTTTCTCGTCTTCACCTCCAACGTGTTCGCGATCCTGGGCCTGCGCTCGCTGTATTTCGTCCTGGCGAGCATGATGGGCTATTTCAGCCTGCTGAAATACGGCCTCGCCCTCGTGCTGGTCTTCATCGGCGCGAAGATGCTCGGCGAACACTGGCTGAAGCAGTGGCTCGGCGACAAACTGACCAATGTCTCGCTCGGGTTCGTCGTGGGGATTATCCTCACTTCCATGATCGGTTCCATCATCCTCGGCCGGCTTGAACGGCGCACCAGCACGGCGGAGAAGGCGCCATGAAGCACCGCTGGCTCGTCGCCGAATCCCAGCCGCTGCTAACCCGCCCGCTCACCGAACAGCTCAAGGTCAGTCCGCTCCTTGCCCAGTGCCTCGTCAACCGGGGCCACACCGACCCGGCCAAGGCCGCGGTCTTCCTCGAACCGCGTCTCAAGACGCTCGCGGATCCCTTTCTCCTGCCCGACATGGCGCTGGCGGTCGAACGCCTTTTCGCCGCCCGCGCCACCCGCGAGCCGTTGGTGATTTTCGGCGACTACGACGTGGACGGCGTCACCGCCACCACCATCCTCGAAACCGGCCTGACCACCCTCGGCTGGACCGTTCACCACTACCTGCCCCACCGCATGGATGAAGGCTACGGCCTCAGCCAGGCCGGCGTGGAGAACTGCCTCGGGCGGTTCCAGGTCAATCTGCTGCTCGCGGTGGACTGCGGTTCGACCGCCGTCAGCCAGATTGCGTGGCTTCGCGATCAGGGCGTGGACGTGCTGGTGCTGGATCATCACCAGGTCAGCGACCCGGCCCCATCCGCCGTAGCGCTCGTCAATCCCCAACGGGCTCCCGCGGATGCTCCGAACTTTCGCGAGCTCTGTTCGGCCGGACTGGCGTTCAAACTCCTTCACGCGGTCCTGAAGCACGGCCGCTCACTCGGGTTCCCTGAATTCGAACGCGCCGACCTCAAGGAATACCTCGACCTTGTCGCCCTTGGCACCATCGCCGACCTCGTCCCGTTGGTCGGTGAAAACCGCATCCTCGTCACCTCGGGTCTCCAACGTCTCGAAACCACCCGGCGTCCCGGGCTCGTCGCCCTCAAGGAGGTGTCCCAGACCCGGTCGCCCATCGGCGTTTACGAAGTCGGCTTCCAGCTTGGACCGCGACTCAACGCCGCCGGCCGCCTGGAAACCGCCGAGGCTTCACTCGACCTCCTGTTGGCTCCCGACGAAGCCACCGCCCTGCCCATCGCGCAGGCGCTCGACGCCACCAACCGCGAACGGCAGACCATCGAGAAGCAGATGGCGGACGACGCGGTGGGAGTCGTGCGCTCCAAGTTCCGGCCGGACGAACATTACGTGATCGTCGAAGGGCACCTGCACTGGCACATCGGCGTGGTCGGCATCGTGGCCTCCCGGGTGCTCCGGGAGTTCTACCGGCCGACCATCATTCTCGGTGGCGACAACGAGCATTGGCGCGGCTCCGGCCGGAGTGTTGCCGGGTTCGACCTCGCGGCGGCCTTGCGGGAATGCGACGACCTGCTCGTGCGCCACGGCGGCCATGCGATGGCTGCCGGCGTGACCATCCAACCGGACAAGGTGGAAGCCTTTCGCCAACGCCTGAACGAAGTGGCCAAGCGCAGTCTCGGCACCGACACACTGATTCCCGAGCTGCGCCTCGACGCCGTTGTGCCGCTCCGGGAGCTGACCATCGAAACGGTCACCGAACTCCAGAAGCTCGCCCCGTTCGGCCAGCAAAATCCCGCCATCCAGATCTGCATTCCCGCAGTCACCAACGCCCTCAGCCCGCAAAAGCTTGGCCGCGGTCAGCAGCACTGGCGCTTCCGGATCACCGACGGCGTGGCCCAGATGGATGCCCTCTGGTGGGGCGCCGTCACCGAAGGACTCCCCGTGCCCACCGGCACCTTTGACGTAGCCGCGGTGCCTCAGGTCGAGGAATTCAACGGCCGGAAAATGGTCCGCCTGCGCTTCCTCGCGTGGCGGCCGGCCACGGGAGCGGACGCAAAATGAAAAGGGAGCCCTGCCGGGCGCCCGCTGGTCGGTCGTAATTCGGGGCGGTCATTTCACCGCCAGCTCGACCACGGCTTCCGCCCCTTTGCCGGCCACGACTTCGATCTCGAACGTCTGACTGCCCGCCTTCAGATGGGCGACTTCCACGGTGTATTTGCCAGGCGGCAATCCGGCCGGAAGCTCGAATTGCCCCTTTGCGTCAGTCACCGCGAAGAACGGGTGTTCGACGACATGGAGGTAGGCGATCATCCACGGGTGGACGTTGCACGCGAGGCGGACCATCTCGGGCTTCTCGAAGACCTTCTCGTTCACCTGACCGGCGTTCGCCTGGGCAAAGTTGAAGCCCTTGTTGACCTTGGCCGTCGCGTTGACGTTGTGCATGAACGGATCGGAATTCCGGATGTCGAACTTCTGCCCGGCCATGACCGCGCTCACGTAGGGCTCATACATGCATCCCGCCTGGTCAATGAGCGGCTTGGTGGCCGGCGCGGGGAATGTTCCGGACAAGCCCTGCTTGACGCTCACCAGCACATTCGCGAGCCCTCCGTCGGCACCGACAACATAATTGCGGGTGGTCACCTGCGCGGCGGTGTTCGCCTTGCCACAGTTGGCATCCGACTTGAGCGCGCCGATGGCCTTTTCCGCCGGCGGTGTTCCCTTGAGGACCACCCTGCCCTTCACCTTGCCGTCCGCCGTCGCCTTGACCACCGGGGCCGCGGCGATGGCAGCCGCCGGGGCCGCTTCGGCCGGTTTCGTTTCCGCTGGAGCGGGCTTCGGTTCGGCTTTGGGTGTCTCGGCGGCGTGGGTTTCCGGTGCGCCGTGGCCATCCGCTTTGGCGACTTCCTTGGTCAGCATCACCACGCGGGTGTCATTGGTGATGATGGGCCGTGGGCGAACGGCGGGTTCATGGGCCAAAGGCTGCGCCGGCCGGCTGCCGGAGAAGAAAATGGTGGCTCCGAGCGCCACCAGCAGCAGGGCGGCGATGAGGATCAGCAACGGGTCGGACAGCGGGGATTTGCGGTCGGCGGAATTCGACATGGCGCGCGGAGAATCGGCCGACTGGCCCGGCCTGCAAGTCCCGACTGGCTTGGGCGATTCCCAGGCCGCCCGATTTCCGCCTTCGCCCCCGGCCGGAAGCAGTGACACGCTGGCCGCACGCCACATGAAGTCCGCCTTCGCCCTGCCCGCCGGAATGTGTCTCGCCGCGCTGGCCTTTGCCGCCGAACCGCTCAAGACCGGCAACAACGCCGAGGCCCAGCCCCGCACGCCGGCCGAGCAGCGCGCTTCGTTCACTGTGCCGCCCGGCTTCACGGTCGAACTGGTCGCCAGCGAGGAAACGGGCCTGCCCAAGCCGATCAACATCGCGTTCGACGACGCTGGCCGGATGTGGTCCATGACCGCCACCGAGTATCCCCGCGACCAGGACCCGGCTGTCTGGAAGTCCGCCGGCCGCGACCGCGTCGTCGTCTTCGACCAGCCGCTCGGGCCCGGCCCGCACCAGGCCCGCACCTTTGCTGACGGCATGGTCATGCCCATGAGCGTGCTGCCCTATCGCAACGGTGCCATCGTCGCCCAGGGATCGGAGATGCTGTTCCTCGAGGACACCGATGGCGATGGCCGCGCCAACCGTCGTTCCGTTCTCCTTCACGGTTTCGGCGTGCAGGACACCCACACGCTGCCGCACCAGCTGGAGTTCCTGCCCGGTAACTGGATCGTCTTTTCCCAGGGCGTGCTTAACAACGGCACCGCCGTCACGACCACTGGCAAGCAGGTGAACTTCGACAAGACCGTCGTCGCGCGCTTCCGGGCCGACGGCTCGGACCTCGAGGTCATCGGCGCCGGCCTGAACAACATCTGGTGCTGGGCGCAGGACCGCACCGGGCATGTGTTCATCCACGAGGCGAACGACCTCGGCTACAGCCTGGTCCACTTCGAGCCGGACACAACTTACCCGAGCTTCATCAAGCGCCTCGTTCATCCCGATTCGCCCTACCATCCGCCGACCGCGCCGAACCTCAGCCTCGGCGGCACCGGCTTCTCCGGCCTGGCCATCTCCGACGACCGCGAAGGCTCCTTCCCGAACCCGTGGCACGACGTGATCTTCGTCGCGAACCCCATCACGCGGAAGATCAACACCGTGTCCGCCACGCGCGGCGCGAACGGCGTCTATCGCTTCGAGCAACTGCCTGACCTCGTCTCCACGGACGATGAGTTCTTCCGCCCGGTCGCGATCCGCTTCGGCCCCGACGGCTGCCTCTACATCGTGGACTGGTATAACCGCATCATCTCCCACAACGAGATTGATCGGAACCACCCCGCCCGCGACAAGACCCGCGGTCGCGTCTGGCGCGTGCGCCACGAAAGCCAGAACCGCCGCACCGCGCCCAACGTCGCCGCCGCGCCCAACCGCGCCCTGCTGAAGCACCTCCAGTCGCCCTCCACCTGGGAGATGCGCGCAGCCTGGCACCAGATCGTCCAGCGCAACGCCCGTGAACTCATCCCCGCGCTGGCCGCCCTCTCCCGCGATTCGCGCCAGGCCGATGACCTCCGCATCCACGCGCTGTGGTGTCTCGAAGGCCTCGGGCACTACCAGGGCGCGCTCTACCGCGACCTGCTCGCCAGCCGCAGCGAGGACCTCCGCCACGAAGCCGTCCGCGCGCTGTCCACCGTGCGCCCGCCGCTCAAGGACGCCTTCGCGCTGCTTCAGGAACTCAACGACGAGCCGACCTTCCGCGTGCGCTGGGAAGTCCTCCGCTTCTTCCGCGATCACCCGGAACCGCTCGCCGCCGAACACCTCGCCTGGCTCCGCCGCTGGCGCACCGCGCCGAATCTCAAGGACATCGTGAAGGGTTGGGAGCGCGACTACCTCGCCCCCGGCGGCACCTACGAAAGCGCCTTCCAGAATCTCCTCCTGCAAATGGTCGAGGAAAAGGGCCGCGGCAAGATCGCCGCGCCGTCGTCCAGTCGCTGGACGCAGGTGGTCGCCCGTCACCCCGGCAAGGACCCCGCCGAGAAACGCCAGGTGAACGCTCGCATCGCGCGGCTCGTGCAGCGCGTGGACGCCGCGCCGAAGGCCGACCTCGCCCGCGGCCAGGCGCTGTTCCAGGCCACCTGCGCGGGGTGCCATTCCACGCGCAACGACGGCACCGGCTTCGGCCCGCCGCTCGCCGGCTCGAAGAACCGCACCACGGAAGCCGTGCTCACGTCCGTGCTGGATCCGAGCCAGGCGATCGAAGGCGTCTTCCGCACCTACCACGTCGAGACCACCGACGGTGAAACCTACGAAGGCTTCTTCGGCGACGAAACGGCCGACGCCCTCACCGTGCGTTTCGCCGGCGGCACACAGCAGGTCATCCCCATCAAAAACATCAAGGTCGCCGGCTACGTGGATGGCCAGTCCGTCATGCCCGAAGGCCTGCTCGACACCCTCACCGACGACCAGGCCGTGGACCTCGTTCGATTTGTGCAATCGTTGAAGTGACGGTGGGATCGTGGCCAAATCACTCTCCGCGGCCGGGGTGAGTTCCGTTTTCGGCCCTAGATTGCAGGCTTGAGCGCCCCCGTGTTTCTGGCGAGCGTCCGAATCGAAGTCCCCATGAACCTCTCGAACTTCGCCCCCGGCCAAGTGATCCGTGTGTTGTCCCTATGCGCAGTCGTTTGCAGCCGGATTGAGGCCGCCAACCAATCCATTGGCTGGACCGTTCCTGCTCCGGAGGCCGTGTTGCGACTCCAGCAGCCGTATCCCCTGGCGGCTACGGCCAGTAGCGGTCTGCCGGTGACCTTTCGCGTTGCAGGAGGCCCCGCTGTCATTTCCGGAACTACGGTCACTGCCACCAACGTGGGCACGGTGGTGTTAGTCGCTGAACAAGCGGGCGACGCGCAATTCAGCCCTGCGCGCGCCTCCCTGGTCGTGAACCGCTCCACCCTGCAGTTGTCCGACGCTGCCGTATGGCCCGCGGTCAAGGGAGGCCCGGCCTGGGGAGTGTTTGTCCGCGAGCACCTTGCCTACGTAGCCCAGGGTGACGCGGGGTTGGCCATCTATGACGTGAGTAACCCGGCGAATCCGATGTTCGTGGGCGCCTACCCAACTGTCGGCCACGCCAAATCGGTCCAAGTCGTCGGGAACCTCGCCTACATGGGCACGGGCGGGTTGGAAATCATTGACGTCAGCAACCCCTCAGCTCCGGCAAAACTGGGCGAAGTGTTCTTCGGGGCAGCCTATAGCGTCCGGGTCGTCGGTAACTTGGCCTACGTGGCCGCCTATTTCGCAGGCGTCGTGGCGGTTGACATCAGCGACCCAGCCCATCCCGTGGTCCGGGGCGCTCTGCCCAATAGCGCTGGCGCCTACGACGTGCGGGTGGAGGGCAACTGGGCTTTCGCCGCCACCTGGCTGGATGGATTGCGGATCTACGACCTCAGCCTCCCGGACAAGCCCGTAGCCGTGGGCGTTTTTCCCGCCCCGTGTTCCCAGGTCGCCGTGAACCAGGGCACCGCGTATCTGGCCGTGGGTGGAGCCGGGGTGCTCATGCTGGATGTTCGCAATCCGGCCAAGCCCGTGGAATTGGGCCGCTATCCCGGGCCGGGCGACTTCATGCATGTCGAAGTCGTGGACGGCTTGGTCTATGCCGGCAGCCTGGGAAACGACGGCGTGCACGTGGTGGACGTCAGCCAGCCGGCTGCGCCGACGCGGGTTGGAATCCTGCCGACCTTCGGCGGGGCCCACTTCCAGGTTATGAATGGAACGGCCTACGTCGGCGGCAACGAGTCCGGTTTGCAGATCATCGACTGCCGCCGACCGGCGAATCCGGAGAGGCTTGGCGCCATCGATACCGTCGGGCATGCCCACGCAGTCATGGTCGCGGGTGATCTGGCGTTCGTCGCTGCGGGTGCGGGCGGTTTGCAGGTGTTCGACGTGAGCCACGCTTCCGGGGCGAAACGGATCGGCGGGATTCCCCTCCCGGGATTCTCGACCGATGTCTCGGTGTCCGGGAAGCATGCCTTTGTGCGATGTAACCCCGGAATGCAGATCGTGGACATCAGCGATCCAGCCCACCCGGTTTGGACGGCGGCGGTGGCGATTCCCGGGGGACCAGGCTCGTTCGGCAGCATTGAGGTCGCCGCTCACCGTGCCTATGTGGTGGACTATTACGGCAACCTTGAAATCTATGACGTGACGGAACCCGCCAACCCGCGGCGGGTGAGTCAGCTCACCCTGCCCGGGGCGTTGGACGAGGTCACCGTGGATGGCGGCTATGCCTATGTGGCGGCCGCCGGCAACGGTGGGGTTCACATTGTGGATGTCAGTCATCCGGCCGCGCCTTTCCTGGTGACCACGCTGGCGCCTGGAGCAGAGGTCCGCTCAGTTCATAAGATTGGTTCCAGGCTCTACGCAGGCTTCCGGCCCGCAGGAGTCCGGGTTTACGACGTTTCCCAGCCCGCCAGTCCCGTGCTGCTGGAACAGTTCGACTCGGTCCTTAACGGCTATGGATTGTGGGTCGCTGGCAACACCGCCTTCGTGGCCGCGGGTGAAGCCGGACTCCAAGCGGTAGATGCGGGCGGCCCGGTAACCTTGGCGCAGATGGGAGCATCCCGATTCACCGGCTGGGCCTGGGACTTGGAGGTGACCGGCGACCGGGCCTTTGTAGCGGACTCTCGGCGTGGGCTTTGGACGATCCAACTGCGGGAAGGCATTACCCAGGCGCTGGATTTCAGCCCACCCAGGCTGGCATCTACCCTGGACTCGCCACTCTCCCTGACAGCCAGCGTCGCCAGCGCGCTGCCGGTAAACTATTCCCCGGTAGCCGGACCTGCGTCAGTGCAGGGCAATCAATTGTTCGCCTCCAAGCCTGGAACTGTCACGGTTCGGGCGACTCAGGCCGGCGATATCCAATTCCTTCCCGTATCGACTGATCGGACCATCATCATCCGCGACGGAATCTTCTTCTTCGATCCGGTCGTTCTGGAAAACGGTGGCATCCAATTCTCTCTCGCCGGAGCCAATGCGGCGGATTTGCTCTTTGAGACGACCACGGACCTTGCACTGTGGAGCCCGGAAGGGGTGTCCATTACCGGTCCAAGGCAGGTTCAGTTGCCCTCCGGGTCCAATACAGCGCTGCTTCGGGCGCGTAGCCGATAGGCTGCTCGTTCTGTGTCTCGGCAAGGCTGCGTTCCTTGGCCCTGTTACCGATTTCGTTATCTGACCAAAAGGGTTACCGGTGGAAGTTTGTGCTGGGCGGCGCCTACCGGCTGCCGGCATCAGCCCAATTCCGAGGCGTCGGAGGTCGAACCGCTGACAGGGTCAAAGCCTAGCGCTCCAACCCGCGCGAAACTGCGTGGGCGTCACCCCGGTCACGGCCCGGAAGGTCCGGGTGAAGGCGCTGTGATCGTAGAAACCGCAGGCCATTGCGATGCCGGCCACCGACTGCTCCGTCTCGCGCAGCAGGCGCGACGCGGCGGCGACGCGGGTTTTGGCTATGAACTGGCTGGGGGTGAGGCCGAAGAAGCGTTTCAGCAGGCGCGCAAACCGGGGCGGAGCCAGTTGGGCGCGCCGGGCCAGGGCCGAGGGCGTGACCGGCTCGGCGAGGTGGTTCTCGAAGTGTTCCAGGGCGGCGGCGAACTCGACGGGGATTTCGCGGGTGCCGATGGGCGCGCGCACGTCCCGCGAAATGCCGATCAGGCCGATGATCTTCCCGGCGGCATCGCGCATCGGCAGCTTCGTGGTGAGGCACCAGCCCGGCTTGTGCGGGGTGGACCAGTGCAGTTCGAGGTGGTCCAGGAGCGGGCGTCCGGTCCGCAACACGGCGGCGTCCTGCGCGGCGGGGATGCGGCCAAACTCACCGGGACAGATCTCGCTGGGTCGCTTGCCGAGCACCTGGGACTTGTGGCGCAATCCATGCCGTTCGACGAGCGAGGTGTTGACCACCCGATACCGTCCGGCGGCGTCCTTGATGAAGAACGCCACGTCCGGCGCCTGGTCAAAGAGGCTTTCCAACAGCGCGACGTCCACCGGCGCCGGCACGCCGGGAACGGCGGCGGCGAGCTGCTTCACTGGGCGAGTTTTCACGGCTGGCTGTCATTCAACTCCAAGACGGCGGACGGGGCCAAACGTAAAACCTGTCCCATGACAGCACATCCTTCCCGCGCCCACGCCGGGTGGCATGCCCCGGCGGTAAGGGACCTCACGCGGTGCCTGCGCGGCGCGGTGGGTTTCGGGATAATGTGGGTCGCCACCGCCGCACCGCGACCGCTCAAGTTCTTCATCCTCGCAGGCGTGTTCTGCGGCTTTTGCCTGTGCTTAAACGCCCAACCGGTCACGCCGACCGGGCCGGCCAAGGCGCCGACCCGGCAGGAGGTGCGCGCCGCCATTGAGCGGGGCCTTGTTTTCCTCCAAAAGGCCCAGAATTCAAACGGCTGGTGGTCCACGCCCGATCAACCGGCGGTCACCGCCCTGGCCCTGACGGCCATGAATCTGGAGCCAACCCAAAGGTTTCGGCGGAGCCGCACTTCCGAGATGAACCGGGGGTTTGATTACCTGCTCTCCTGTGTGAGGCCCGATGGCTCCATCCAGAAAGCCGGGCTGGCGAATTACAACACCTCCCTGGCGCTGATGGCGCTGACCGCGGCCGCGGACACGAATTTCCTGCCGGTGATGGTGAAGGCCCGCGAATTCCTCGCCGGCACCCAGATCGACCTGGGCGTCAAAGGCACGAATGACACGCCCTTTGACGGAGGAGTGGGCTACGGCAGCAAGTATCAGCACTCGGACATGAACAACACCCTGGTGGCCATCGAAGCGATGCGGGCTTCCGAGACAATGTTTCCGAAGGATTTCCCCGCGGCGGTCTCGCCCGTGCCGGACTTGGACTGGAAGGCGGTGGTGCGCTTCCTGGAAAACTGCCAAAACCTGCCGGGCACGAACACTTCGGACCGCGTGTCGACGGACCCGAAGGACCGGGGCGGTTTCTTCTATTACCCCGGCCACAGCATGGCGGGCGGCGTCACCAACTCCGCGACGGGAAGAGTGGCCCTGCGCAGCTATGGCAGCATGAGCTACGGCGGCCTGTTGAGTTACCTCTATGCCAAGCTGAGCCAAGACGATCCGCGGGTGGTGGCGGTGAAGGACTGGCTGCGGGCAAACTACACCCTCGAGGAGAATCCCGGAATGGGGCAGCAGGGTTATTTCTATTACCTGCATTTGCTGACCAAAGCGCTGACCGCCTCCGGGGAGGAGCGTCTGAAGTTGTCCGATGGCGCGGAAGTTCCCTGGCGGGACCAGGTCGCGGGGCGCCTGCTCAAGCTTCAGCAGGCCGACGGCTCATGGGTGAATCCCGAACCGCGCTGGTGGGAAGCGGACCCCATTCTCGCCACCTGCTACGCCCTGATGACGCTGGAAATGCTGGAGTGGAGGATGCCGTGATCATGATTCGCCCCGCCAACCAGCACGGCCGAGCTTCGGCCGACTACGGCAATCCTCCCGCAGCGGGCGCGGCACGAGGGGACAAACCGGCACCCGGCATCCGGCCAGTAGGCTTCCCGAACTTGTTGGCGGCGCTGGCGCTGCCTGGCCTCGTGCTCGGAGCCGCCGAGCTCACCCCCGACTCATTGTCCACCAACAGGCCCGCATGGGCCGGGGGGCATGCCGATTCCTCTGCCGCGGTCGCGGTGAGCAAACTCAAGTTTCCCGGCCTCGCGATCAACCTCGAGGAACGTTGCGTGGATGTGGAGGCGTCCGTGTGCCTCCGGCGGGGACTGCTGGAACTGGTGGCCTGCACCAAAGGGACCAAGGAACATGAGTCCATCGTCGTGATCGGGGCCAAGCCAATGCACATTCACGCGGCGCTGCTGCTGCTGGGTGCCAAACCGGGAAGTCCGGCGACGCGCCAGCAGCTGGGTGATCAAGCCGAGCGCTGGATTGACGTTCCGCCCCGTGGCGGTCCGGTGGACGTCTCCTTGGTGCTCAGGGGCGAGGGAGGGAAATGGGCTGAGCGCCCCATCAGCGATTTCATCGTTCGTTCTCGCCCGAAGTCCGCGGCCCCTGCTTCCGCGGACCCAGAACCAAAGCTCCCCACGCACACCTTTCTCTTTGCCGGCTCACTCTTGCATGGCGACGGGCCGGGGCCACGCCGCTACCTGAGCGACGACAGCGGAAATGTGATCTCGCTCTCGACCTTCGGCGACGAGCTGCTTTGCCTGCCGGCGATTCACAGCCAGGCCAACGACGCGCTCCAGTGGCAGGTTGACCCCACTCACCTGCCGGCCGTTGGTTACAACGTCACCCTGCGACTTCGCCCGCAACGTCTGCCGGAAGCGAAAGCCGCACAGACCAACCAATCCCCCGCTGGAAACGGCAACCCATGAAGGGCGAACTTCTCTTGCTGGATGGCGCGACCGGCACGGAATTGAACCGGCGCGGAGTGGACACCGGCTTGCCGTTGTGGTCGGCGAATGCGCTCACCACGGATGCCGGATTGGCGGTGTTGCGGCAGGTCCATCGGGACTACCTGAACGCGGGCGCGGACATCCTCACCGCCAACACTTTTCGCACCCATCGCCGTGCGCTGGCGGGCAAAGGGCACGACGCACGCGAATTGACCCGGCGTGCGGTGGCGACCGCCCAAGAGGCTGTCGCTGCATCTGGCCAACCGGCGCAAGTAGCCGGCTCGGTGGCCCCGCTGGAGGATTGTTATCGCCCCGACCTGGTGCCGCCCGATGACGAATGCCGCGCCGAGCACTCCGAGCGCATCCAACATCTCGTGGAAGCGGGCGTTGATCTGCTGTTGATCGAGACGATGACTTCAATTCGGGAAGCCGTCATCGCGGCCAGATTGGCGACGCTCACCGGCCGGCCCACCTGGGTCAGTTTTGTGTGCGACTGCGAAGGCCGAATCCTGTCGGGCGAGTCAGTGGCGGTTGCCGCTGAGCTGTTGATGCCGCTGGGCGTGAAGGCCGTCGGCGTCAACTGCGGCCCGGCCCACACGCTGGCCAAACCACTGGCCGAGTTGCGGGCGATCTGCGGCCCCGATTTTCCGCTGATTGCCTATGGCAACATTGGCTACGCCGACGAGAAGGACGGCTGGATCAACACGGACGCCGTCGATCCGGAGAGTTACCTGCAATACGCCCAAACGTGGCCGGCACAAATTGTGGGCGGCTGTTGCGGCACCACGCCGGGGCACATTCGCGAGCTAAGCGCTCGTAGAAGGCTTGTCGAAGCGAGGACAGAACTCCGACAACTCAAGCGGTCTGATTTATGACGATTCGTCTCTTCACTCTCTTCCTCGTGGCTCTGCTCGGTGCGCCAGCTTCCACCGTTACCGCAGCCAAGGGCCAGCCCTTGAAGATCCCCGACTTCACCCGGGGCGAGGCCATTCCCGCCGGGGCAAAACATGATTGGAATCTCGGCCCCACGGGGCTGCGCGGCTGGATGTTCTGCGACCAGTTGGTGACCACCGATGCGCGGCAGATTTCCGTCACCCGAGTGGAGAAGGGTTCTCCCGCCGAGGGCATTTTCCTCGTCGGCGACGTGATCCTCGGAGTCGGCGGCAAGCCATTTTCCTTCGACCCGCGCACCGAGTTCGGCCGGGCAGTCACCCTTGCCGAATCGGCCGCGGGCGGGGGCAAACTGGCCGTGACCCGGTGGCGGGCGGGCAAGGCGGAAGAGGTCGTCATCAAGCTCCCGGTGCTCGGCAGTTACGGCTCCACCGCGCCTTACGACTGCGCGAAGTCCCAACGCATCCTCGAACAGGGGTGCAAGGCGTTGGCCGGCAAAATGGCCCAATCTCCGGAGCAGGACGATCCCATCGTGCGCTCCCTCAATGCGCTTGCCCTCCTGGCCAGCGGTGATCCCACCTACCGGCCACTGGTTCAAAAGGAAGCCGAGTGGGCGTCGGGCTATTCGTCCCGCTCCATGCAGACCTGGCACTACGGCTACGTCATGATCCTGCTCTCCGAGTATGTGCTGGCGACCGGCGACCAGTCGGTGATGCCGGGCCTGCGGCGGCTCGCGCTGGAATCGGCCAAGGGGCAGAGCGCGGTCGGTTCGTGGGGCCATGGGTTCGCGAAACCCGACGGCCGCCTGGGCGGCTACGGGATGATGAATTCCCCGGGAGTGCCGCTGACGATTGGCCTGGTGCTGGCACGCGAGGCCGGCGTGCAGGACCCGGAGTTGCCCCGCGCCATCGAACTCAGCGCCCGCCTGTTGCGGTTTTACATCGGCAAGGGGGCGGTTCCCTACGGCGACCATCACCCGTGGATTGAGAATCACGAAGACAACGGCAAGTGTGGCATGGCCGCCGTCCTCTTCAACCTGCTCGCCGAAGCCAACGGCGCGGAGTTCTTCTCCCGCATGAGCCTTGCCTCCCACGGACCGGAGCGCGACACCGGGCATACCGGCAATTTCTTCAATGTCTTGTGGGCGATGCCCGGAGTCGCCCAGTCCGGCCCCCAGGCCACGGGAGCTTGGATGCAGGAATTCGGCGCCTGGTATTTCGACCTGGCGCGGCGCTGGGACGGCACCTTTGCGCATCAGGGTCCGCCCGAGCCGGACCACGACAGCTACGAGGGTTGGGACGCCACCGGGGCCTACCTGCTGGCCTACGCGATGCCGCTGAGGAAACTCCACCTGACAGGCAAGCGCCCGGGCGCCACCCCGCAGTTGGATGCCGCGGGGGCGCAAGCTCTCCTCCAGGATGGCCGTGGCTGGGACAACAAGGACCGCCATAGCGCCTACGACAAACTCAGCGCGGACGAGCTGCTGGGGCGTCTCGGCAGTTGGTCGCCCGTGGTCCGCGAGCGGGCCGCGATGGCCCTGGGCCGGCGCAAGGAGGTCTCCGTTTCACCCTTGGTGAAAATGCTGGAGTCACCCGCCCTGTATTCCCGCTACGGTGCCTGCCAGGCCCTGATCGCGCTGCGCGGGCGTGGAGCGCCCGCCATTGAACCGCTGCGGAACGCCCTGGGGGACCCAGACCTCTGGCTGCGCATCAAGGCCGCCGAAGCGCTCGCCGCCATCGGCGCGCCCGCCATGAAGGCGGTGCCCCAACTGCTCGAACTGCTGGCCCAGGTGAACCCACAGGGCGATCCCCGTGGCATGCAGCAGCGGTATCTCTCCTTTGCCCTCTTCGATGGCGGCGGGATGCTCAGCCGGTCGCTGGAGGGCGTGGATCGCGCGGCGCTCTACCAGGCCGTGCGGGCCGGGTTGAAGAACCAGGACGGTCGCGCCCGGGGCAGCCTCGGCTCGGTCTATCGGAATCTCTCCGCCGAAGAGATCAAGCCGTTGTTGCCCGCCATCTACCAGGCGATCACTGAGCCCGCTCCGAGCGGTGAAATGTTTGCCGACTCGATTCGCGTGGAGGGGCTTCGCCTCCTGGCCAAACATCGGATCGAGGAAGGCATCCGCGCCTGCGTGAACTACACTCGTGACCAGAATCCCTGGGCGAGCGAGCATCGGACCCCGGAGTTGATGAAAATCCTGCTCAGCTACGGCACTCACGCCAAGTCGGTCGTTCCGGAGCTGACCCGGATCGCCCACTACTTTGAGAAGGACGAGAAGGACTTTCCCAAGGAGCTCATGCTCCGGAAGGCCAAGTGCGTCCGCGAAACGATCCAGGCCATCGAGGCCGCGGCGGACACCCCGGAACTCAGCCGCCTCCAAGGAGACTCTATCTTGCCATGAACCCCGTGAACCCCATGAAACAGATCGCCACGTTCATCATCAGTGCCCTGCTCGTCTCGGCCATCGCCGAGGCGAAGCCGCTCAAGGTCTTCATCCTCGCCGGCCAGTCGAACATGGAGGGGCATGCGCGGGTCGAGACCTTCGATTACCTCGGCGATGACCCGGCGACCGCACCGCTCTTGCGGCGGATGCGCGGCCCGGATGGAAAGCCGGCGGTGTGCGACGGCGTTTGGATCTCCTATTTTACCGGCCACTACGACGGCAGCGCCAACGGCGAGGACACAGGCAAGCTCACCGCGGGTTTCGGAGCCCGCGGCGACCGGCCGACAGAGGACGGCGGCAAAATTGGACCGGAGTTCACGTTTGGCCTAACGCTGGATGCGGCGCTCGCGGAACCCGTGCTCCTCATCAAGACGGCTTGGGGCGGCAAAAGTCTGCATACGGACTTCCGGCCGCCGAGCGCGGGGCCGTATGAGCTGAACGACTACCAACGGAAGCTCTACTACGGTCCGCCGGGCCACGGCGTGCCGAAGGACATGGACGCGTGGCTCGCGGAGAAGAAGGCGGATACCGGCCGCTTTTACCGGATGATGATTGACCACGTGAAGCGGGTGCTCGCCGACCCGGGGCGCGTGGTTCCCGGATACGACAAGGCGCAAGGCTACGAACTGGCCGGGTTTGTCTGGTTTCAGGGCTTCAACGACATGGTGGACGGCCATGTGTATCCGGCGCACGGCCAGCCGGGACGCTTCGACAAATACAGCGAGTGGCTCGCGCACTTCATCCGCGATGTGCGGCGGGATATCGGCGCACCGAAGCTCCCCTTCGTCATCGGCGTGATGGGGGTCGGCGGCCTGAACGCCGACAAGGACACCGTCGAGTTTCGCAAGGCGATGGCGGCTCCGGCGGCACAGCCGGAGTTCAAGGGCAACGTCGTCGCGGTCGAGACTGCGCCGTTCTGGTCGGAGGAGCTCGGGGCGATTGACAAGAAGCGCGAGCAGGTCGGCCAGATGCGGTGGTTCCTCGATTCAAAGCACAAGAACCACGCGAACGCCGACGGAAAGATGACCGACGACGAGAAACAGGCGTTCGTGAAGAGGTATGAGGCGGAACTCATCAGCCCCGCCGAGGAGGCGGTCTGGAAACGCGGCGCCTCGAATGCCGGTTACCACTACCTCGGCTGCGCGAAGACCTTCGCACTCATGGGCCGCGCCTTCGCCGAGGCAAACCTGCGGATGCTGCGCACACCTTCCGAGCCGTGAACCAACCCGCATGAAAACCATCTGGTCCTTGCTCGCGCTCTTCACGCTCCTGCTCGGTCACCCCCAGGCTGCGGAAACGCCGAACATCATCATCATCTACGCCGACGATCTCGGATACGGCGACCTTGGGTGCTACGGGCATCCGAGCATCCGCACGCCGAATCTCGATCGCCTCGCGGCGGAGGGAATGCGGTTCACCGACTTCTATTCGGCGGCGGAGGTCTGCACGCCGAGTCGTGCGGCGCTGCTCACGGGCCGTTATCCGGTGCGGAGCGGGATGTGCCACGACCGTTTCCGCGTGCTGCGGAATGTGTCCACGGGCCACCTGCCGGCGGATGAAATCACGCTCGCGGAGCAGCTCAAGGGGCGGGGTTACGCGACGGCGATCATCGGGAAATGGCATCTCGGCGTGTGGGCGAACAACCCCGAGGGACACCCGCACCGGCACGGGTTCGAAATGGTGTTTGGCCTGCCGCACTCGAACGACATGGACCCAACCGCGGCCAGGCGCCCGCCCGGGGCCGACAACCGGGAGGACCCCGATCCGCAGTGGTGGCAGGCACCGCTCTACGACGGCGAAAGGCTGGTCGAGCAGCCCGCCGACCAGACCACCCTCACGCGCCGTTACACCGAGCGCGCGGTGAAGTTCATCGGGGAGAAGAAGGGCGGTCCGTTCTTCCTCTATTTTCCCCACAGCTTCCCGCACACACCGATCTTCGCGTCGGAGCAGTTCCACGGAAAGAGCCCGCGCGGGCGGTATGGCGACGTCGTCGAGGAGCTTGACTGGAGTGTCGGGCGCGTGATTGAGGCCGTTCGCGCGGCGGGCATCGAAAGGAACACGCTCGTCTTCTTCTCCAGCGACAACGGACCGTGGCTCATCCGGGACCTCGCGGGCGGCAGCGCCGGCCCGCTGCGCGAAGGCAAAGGTTCAACATGGGAAGGCGGCATGCGCGTGCCGGGCATCGCCTGGTGGCCGGGCAAAGTGCCGGCCGGCCGCGTGTGCCGTGAGCTCGCGACGACGATGGATCTCTTCACCACCTGCAGCCTGCTCGCCGGCGCGAAGGTGCCCGCCGACCGGCCGATTGATGGCGTGGACATTCTGCCGTTGCTCACCGGTGCCGGTCCGGTGAAGCGCGAGCCGTTCTTTTTTTACCGCGGCTCGACTCTCTTCGCCGTGCGTGCGGGGCAATGGAAAGCGCATTACCTCACGCAGCCCGCCTACGGCACGCCGAGGGCCGAGGCGCACGACCCGCCGCTGCTCTTCAACGTGCCGGCCGACCCAGGTGAGCGGTTCAACGTCGCCGCACAGCATCCCGAGGTGCTCACCGACCTTGCCTCGGCGGTGACGAAACACCGCGCCGCCCTCCAGCCCGCAGCCACGCAGCTCGAGGCGGTGCGATCCGAAACTCGGGCGCCTTAGCGACGCTGAAGGGTTCACGATGAAGCGCTTTTTCCATCGTCGTTCTTTCCGGTTGTTCGCGAGCGCCCGGACGGTGTCGAAGGGCGGTGAACCGGCGCACAACAGACCATCGCGGTCAGGCAAATGGACAGTATCAAAGACATGAGATCCAACGTCGTCCTCTTTGCCCTCCTGGTTTCCATTTGCGGCCGCTGTCTCTCCGCCGCGGAGGCGCCGCGCCCCCAACTGCAAATCATCAACGGCAGCAAACAGGCGGTGGAGGTGTTCTGGCTCAAGACAGATTCGGAACGCGTTCCCAACGGAACCGTGGCGCCGGGCGACAACACGGTCATCACCACCACGCTGGGGCATCGTTTCGCCGTGGTGGGGCACGAGGACCAGACGGAGCGCGTCGTCACCAGCGAAGTGCCGGTGCAGGCGCTGCGGTTCGATCCGCCGGACGCGGAGGGCATCCCGGCCTTTTACACCCAGCGGGTGAACGCCGGCGGCTTCCCGATCGTCGCGTCGGCAAAGGTGAATCCTTACGCGCTCAAGGAAGCGGCGTATCTCGTGGACCTGATGCTGGCGAAACGTCCCGATGTGCGCGCGGCGATGGTGAAGAGCGGCGCACGGCTGTGCATCCTCGCGTGGAACGAATTCACGACCGAGCAGCCGGAGTGGCGGTGGCTGGCGAAGTATCCTGTGCCCGGGTTTCCCGGTGTTTCGCCCCGTGACTTCTACGATGCCCGCGCGCGCGGGATGGGCGGCAGTGCGACCGACCCTTTCTGTTCCTGCGCCGAGGAAAACCTGCTGGGCTACCCTGGCGACCCGTATTCGACCGAGAACATTCTCATCCACGAGCTCGCCCACAACATCCACCTGCGCGGCATGGCGAACGTGGACCCCGGCTTCGACGCCCGGGTAAAGGCAGCCTACGACGCGGCAATGCAGGCGGGACTGTGGAAGGGCAAATACGCCTCGGTGAATCATCACGAATACTTCGCGGAAGGCGTGCAGAGCTGGTTCGACGACAACCGGGAGAACGACCACGACCACAACCACGTCAACACGCGCGCCGAGCTGCTCGAATACGATCCCGGCCTCGCTGCCCTGTGCCGCGAGGTCTTCGGCGATACCGTCCTGAAATACTCCAAGCCGGCGACCCGGCTGCGCGACCACCTCGCCGGCTACGATCCGGCCACCGCCCCGAAGTTCGTTTGGCCGGACCGGCTGCAGCAGGCCAAGGCCGCCATCCGTCGTCAGGCCGAGGAACGCTCGCGGGCCGGGGCAGCTGCCACGCCCCGGGTTCCGCCGGGCACCAACGATCCCTCGCTGCTGACCGTGGACCGCATCTTCGCGTCCGAAGAGTTCAAGGAGGAGAAGGCCGCACCGCTGCGGTGGAGCCGGCGCACATCGGCTTACTTCACGCTGGAAACTCCGCAGACGGGCGGGCCGGGCCATGACCTGGTGCGCCACGATCCGGCCACCGGGCGGAAGGAAACCGTCGTGCCTGCCAGCGCCTTCATTCCAGAGGGAAAAGACGTGCCGTTGAAGGTCGAAGCGTTCGAGTTTTCGGCCGACGAATCGAAGCTGCTGCTGTTCACCGACAGCCAGCGCGTGTGGCGTCGGAACACGCGCGGCAATTACTGGGTGCTGGACGTGGCCACCCGCCGCCTGCGCCAGCTCGGTGGCGACGCCGCGCCGGCCACGCTCATGTTCGCCAAGTTCAGCCCCGACGGTTCGCGGGTGGCCTACGTGCGCGGGAACAACCTTTACGTCCAGGAACTGCGCCGGCTGCACATCACGGCCCTCACCACCGACGGCTCGGCCACGCGCATCAACGGCACGGCGGACTGGGTGAACGAGGAGGAGCTCGACATCCGCGACGGCTTTCGCTGGAGCCCCGACGGACGTTCCCTCGCCTTCTGGCAATTCGACACGAGCGGCGTGCGCGAGTTCCATCTCCTCGACAACACCGCCGGCACGTATCCGCACATTACGTCGTTTCCGTATCCGAAGGTGGGCGAGACCAATTCGGCCACGCGCCTCGGCATCGTCGCCGCGACCGGCGGCAAGGTGCGCTGGCTCAACATTCCCGGTGACCCGCGGGAGCACTATCTGCCGCACGCCGAATGGACGCCGGACGGCCAACTGCTGCTCCAGCAGTTCAACCGGCTCCAAAGCACGAATCGCGTGATGTTGGCCAACCCGCGGACCGGGACCACGCGCGTGGCGCTGCAGGAGACGGATGCCGCGTGGGTGGACAACCTGAATCCGTTCCGCCTGCTGAGTCCGGCGGACGGTATTGTCTGGCTGAGCGAACGCGACGGCTGGCGGCATGCCTACCGTGCCGGCTTGGACGCCCAATCCTTCTCCCCGATCACCGCCGGCAACTTCGATGTGATCGCGATCGAGGCGCAGGACAACGCCGCCGGCTGGCTTTATTACGCCGCGTCGCCGACCAACGCCACGCAGCGTTATCTCTATCGCACGCGGCTGTCGGGCGGACTGCCCGAGCGCCTGTCGCCGGACTCGCAGCCCGGCTGGCACACCTACGATGTTTCACCGGACTGCCGGTGGGCCGTGCATACCTGGTCCACGTTCACCACGCCGCCGGTGGTGGAGTTGGTCAGCCTGCCGGATCATCGGGTCGTGCGCGTGCTGGCCGACAACCAAAAGCTGCGCGAAAAGCTGGCCATGCTGAAACGGCCCACCGCGGAGTTTCTGAAGGTGGACATCGGGGGCGGCGTCTCGCTGGATGCCTGGTGCCTGCGCCCGCCGGAAACCGATCCGACCGCCAGGCACCCGCTGCTGATCCACGTCTATGGCGAACCGGCCGGGCAGACCGTGAAGGATTCGTGGCCCGGTGCGCGGGGCCTGTGGCATTGGATGCTGGCCCAGCAGGGCTATCTCGTCGTCAGCGCGGACAATCGCGGCACGCCCGCACCGCGCGGACGCGACTGGCGGCGGAGCGTGTATCGGCAAATCGGCATCCTCGCGACCCACGATCAGGCCGCGGCCGTCCGCACGATGCTCCAGAGTTGGCCGCATGCCGACCCGAAGCGCGTGGGGGTTTGGGGCTGGAGCGGCGGCGGCAGCATGAGTCTGAATGCCATTTTCCGTTACCCGGACCTGTATTCCACCGCCATGGCCGTCGCCCCGAATGCGAACCAGCTGCTCTACGACACCATTTACCAGGAGCGCTACATGGGTTTGCCGGCTGACAATGCCGCAGGCTACCGCGACGGTTCGCCGCTGACCCATGCCCGGCATCTGAGGGGAAATCTGCTCCTGGTCCACGGCACCGGCGACGACAACGGCCACTATCAGGGAACGGAACTGCTGATGAACGAACTCATCGCCGCGAACCGGCCCTTCACCGTCATGCCCTATCCGAGCCGTTCGCACAGCCTCTCCGAAGGCACCAATACCGTCCGGCACTTCTACGGCACGCTCACCCGCTACCTGCACACGAATCTGCCGGCCGGGCCGAACGCCGGACCGGGAAAGGAGGCGCCATGAACACCGTGCTGCGAGCCCTCATCGCGGTGGCTTGGATCGGCTTGGCGGTGCAGGCCCAGCCGCCCTTCGTCGCGGGACTGGAGCGGACCGGCACAGAACCCTTCGCCGGGGCGGTGTTGGCAGGCGAATTGGGCTGCACGGCATGTCACCCGAGCGGACAGGCGGCACTGGCCGCAAAGCCCGGGCCGGATCTGTCGGCTGCCGGCGGACGGATCCATGGCGCCCACCTGCGGCGATTCCTCGCAGCGCCCTCCGCGGTGAAACCGGGAACGACGATGCCCGATGTGCTCGCGCACCTGCCCGACGCCGAGCGTGAAGACACGGCGAACGCACTCGCCCATTACCTCGCCTCGCTGGGCCGGCCGGCCCCGGCAGAGCGGCCCACACCGGAGGCGGTCGCACGCGGCGCGGCGCTGTATCACTCGGTCGGCTGCGTGGCCTGTCACTCGCCGGAGACGCCCTTGCCGGGTTCGGTTCCCCTCGGGCCGTTGGCGGAGAAGTATTCGGTCGCCAGCCTCGCCGCATGTCTGGAACGCCCGCTCGAAGTTCGGCCGGGTGGACGGATGCCGGACTGTCATCTCGAACGTGCCGAAGCGGCGGACCTGGCCAGCTACCTCCTCCGCGAACAGGAGACACCTCCGCCTCCGTTCTCCCCGGAACCGGCCTTGGCCGCCCGGGGAAAGCGGCTGTTCACCGAACTCCGTTGCCACGCCTGTCATCGCATTGGCGCTCCCCTCGAATCGCCGGTGCTCCGGCCATTCGGCCAGCTTCGCTCCACCGAAGGCTGTCTCTCGGACCGCCCCGGCGCGTGGCCCCGGTATCCGCTCTCGGAAGGCCAGCGGGCCTCGTTGCGGACGGCCATCGCCGACAAGGCAAAGGGCTGGTCGCCCGCCGGACAGGTGGCCATCGCCGTCACCCGGTTGAACTGTCTGGCCTGCCATCAGCGCGACGGGCTAGGCGGAGTGCCGCCGGATCGCGACCGGCATTTCACGGGCAAGGACGAGAACCTGG
>CAIWAH010000105.1 GCA_903910585.1 uncultured Verrucomicrobiota bacterium | reverse complement strand
CGGAGGGTAAGCGCAAGTGTATTGCCGGATCCCTGTGCGATAGATCCAGCTCCGTGTACGCTACATTGGCTGTTTTGTACGGTGTCGTTGGAGCCGAGGATGAGCGGAGCGGACAGACCGGCATCAGGGCCGTTGTCATTAACGAGGAAGACAACTCCTGCGGGCTGCGAATAGGCGATGTAGCATGCTCTGCGGCCGTTTAGGTCGCTGTTGATGAGGACATTTACAACGCCGAGTTGGGTGAAGCTTTGGGGGTGGGAGAACTGGAACGTGAGGGTCTGGCTGGCTCCGACACCGGCGATAGGTCCGGAGTCAGTTGCGCTGAGTTGGGGGTGGGGCGTGGCAGCTTGGGTGAGGGAGAAGATTTTATCGCCGATGTTAATATTTGCGGTGCGGGAAGTGGCTAGGGTGTTGGGTGCTGCTGTCCAGTTGATGGTGTTGCGGGCCGCCGCGATAGTTAGCCAAGCAGGTTGGCCGGTAACGGTCCAACTGGTGAAGTCGGCGGGAGTGGCGTTGACGGTAATCGTGCCGGTGCCGCCAGCGGCTGGTGCGGAGGCCGAAGTCGGGCTGAGAGAGACCATACCGGGGGCCCCGGCCTGGGTGAGGGAAAACGTTTTGTCACCGATGGTAAGGGTGGCTGTGCGGGCCGTAACGGAGTTATTGGCTTGGGCAGTCCACATGACCGCGTTATTGGACTTCGTTGCGGTGAGCCAGGCGGTCTGGCCGGTGACCGCCCAGGCCGCATAGTCAGGCGGGGTCGGGGTCACGGTGATACTACCCGAGGCGCCGGAGGCTGCGGCGTTGGTTGAGGTTTCGCTTAAGGCTATCGAACCAGTGGCACCGGATTGGGATAGGGTGAAGGTCTTGTCACCGATCGTTAGAGTAGCGGAGCGTGCTTGGATCGAGTTGTTTGCTTGGGCTGTCCAGTTGATGGTGTTGCGGGCCGCCGCGATGGTTAGCCAAGCAGGTTGGCCGGTAACGGTCCAGGAGGTATAGGTGCTTGGGGTCGGGGTTATAGTAATACTGCCGGACGCTCCGGCGGCGGTGGCGGTGGCGGTGGAGGGATTAAGAGTGACTGAACCGGGAGTGCCGGCTTGCGTAATGGTGTAGGTCTTGTCGCCAATGTAGAGGGTGGCAGAGCGGGAGTTTGGCTCAGGATTGGCGGACGCGTTCCAGATGTGGGGGTTGGTTGAGAGGTCGACGGTTAGCCAATCCGGTTGGCCAGATACGGACCAAGCGGTGAAGCGTGGTTCCAAGGGATTGACGGTGATGTTGCCTGAGTCGCCGGCGGCTTGGGCTGTCGCTCCGGCGGCGTTGAGAGTGACGGTGCCGCGGGCCTTTTCGTCGCCGCCCATCAGCACCCGCAACACCGGGAGTGGCGCGGTGTTCACGTTCACGCGGTTGGCCGAGATGGCCGTAAAGATGTCCACCATCCCTGCACCCGTGGTGTCGGCCGCCACGAGGCTGATCGGGCCACGCCGCCGTCCCGGACGCTGCGGTTCCTCGGGCATGCCGCCGTAACGATCGCCGAAGTACATCGCCGGGCTCACGCCGCGGACACGCAGCAGTTCGCTGACGTCATCGAAGGGTCCGTCCTTCGGCACGTAGGGTGGTTGGAGTCCGGCATAATAGGAGCGCTCGGCCCCGCCCTTCACGTGTTCGAGGTCGTCGCGGTCCCGCCAGTCAAGGATCGCCGCGGTGATGAGCGAGGAATCGCCGGCACCGACGCCGAGGACCTGCAACGCGAGTTCCAGGATGGGTTCGGAGGCGGTGTTGAGATTGATCTTCCGCTCCATGTCGATGATCTCGATGCCGACGCTGCCTTCGCCGATCGGGATGTTCGAGAGGTCGATGCCCATGTACGGGTTGTCCACGGAATCAATCGGTCCCGGACCTCCCGCCCAGAACTGGTTCAGGCCGTCATAGGTCCCCTCGCCGGGAATCTTGCGCTGCTCGGTGAGCACCCAGCGTGCGAGCTCGACGCCGGACCGACCCAGCCATTCGAGTTCCGGGCTCGACTGCGAATTCACGGCGAGGCGCGCCTCGACCTTCATCGCGTAGGCGAAGGCTCCCGCCATCACCGCCATGGCCAGCACCAGCACCATGACGATCACCAGCGCGGCACCACGTCGCGGGCCGGTCGTTCGGGGTGAGGGCAGGGCGTTCATTGGGGATTGTTGGCTCCCCCGACGGGAAGGCCGGATTGTGCTTCACCGGCAACTCCCGCGCTGGGAATGCGGATGATGCGCGTCACGACGTCGTTGGGTTCCTTCGAGAAGCGCGACTTCTGGCCGAACCCGACCGTCACCCGCACCAGCGGCGGCAACGAGTTCGTCTGCCTCCACTCCGCCATGAACTCGCCCCGG
>CAIWAH010000104.1 GCA_903910585.1 uncultured Verrucomicrobiota bacterium | reverse complement strand
GCCGGCGGCTTTTTCCTCTACGGCCAGCCGCTCAGTGGTCTGGGCATGCTGGCGATCACCGTCGCCGGTGGCGCTTTGGTGGCCTGGTGCTGGAAGCGCCTGTCGTTCGGCGCCGCGAAGTGAGGCTCAAGGTGGGCCGGAGAGAATTCGGCCCATGCCTGCCCGTGGCTTGCCCCTCAACGGCACGCCGCGACGGCGAGGCGTTCGCGGTGGCATGGGCTTGACCATGCCGCGGAACACTCAGCCGAGCTTCCACGGTCCGCGGTAGCTGACGTCCAGCCACGCCTTGTTGCCGGTGCCGCCGGTGAACTGCTCCGCCTTGGCATCCCATTTCAGGGTCTGGCCGTGGTAGTAGGCGAGGTTCACCAGATGGCACACACTCACGCTGCGCGCGCCGACCTCGACGTCGCAGATCGGCTGGCTGCGCTGGCGCATCGCGTTGAGGAAGTCGCCGAGGTGGTTCGCGCTGCGGTAAACCTGCCGCTTGCCGGCGCCAAGGAATTCGGCCTCCAACCTGTCGAGTGTGTCCTTGAGCGGGGCATCGCCCTTGTCGCCGGCCTTGCCCTTCACGGTGTCGCCCACCTTCACGGAGATGCGGCCGCGGTTGATGTAAAGTTCGCCGCCCTGGCCGTGGAACGTCACGCCGTTCCCGGACTGATGGGTCACCTCCACGCCGTTGGCGTAGCGGATTTTCACGCCGCTCTGGGCCTTCTGCCAGTCGGCGGGCGGAATGATCTCCACCGGACCGCCGCTGTCCGCATCAAGGCCCCACTGGGCGATGTCGAAGTGGTGGGCGCCCCAGTCGGTCACCATGCCGCCGCCGTATTCGCGGTAGGCGCGCCACATCGGGAAATGGCTGTTGATGCCGCGCGGGCTGAGGATCGAATTGTAGGGACGCATCGGCGCCGGACCCAGCCAACGGTCCCAGTCGAGGCCGGGTTCCATCGGTTCCTCGGGGAGATCGCACGGCACGCCGGGGCCGCCCACGGCGACATCCACCTTCTTGACGGCGCCGATGACGCCGTTGCGGATCAGTTCCACCGCGACGCGGAACTCCCGGGCGGAACGCTGCATCGAGCCGGTCTGGAACACGCGCTTGTGCTTCCGCACGGCGTTCACCATGGCCCGCGCCTCGTGGATGCTCTGGCAGAGGGGCTTCTCGCAGTAGATGTCCTTTTTCGCCTTGGCCGCGGCGATCGTGATGAGGGCGTGCCAGTGATCGGGCGTGGCGACGACCACGGCGTCAATGTCCTTGCGGGCGAGCAGCTCCTCAAAGGCGTTGTAGGCGGCGCAGGCGTTGTCGGTGGCGCCGTCCCGTTTGAAGTAATGGCGGTCCACCCGGCCCTTGGTGTCCACCCGGCGGGAGGTGTCCACGTCGCACACCGCGACGACTTGGGTGTCGTCGCGGTTGATGAAGCCGTTCAGCAGGCCGCGGTTCTGTATGCCCACGCCGATGAATCCGAGGGCGATCTTGTCGTTTGGCTTCACCGGGGTCGCCCAGACGTGGGCAGGCAGGATCAACGGGGCGGCGACGGCGGTGGAGGCGGCGGCGAGGAAGCGACGCCGGGAGAAACGGGTCTCGGGAATCATGGGTCTGTTGTCGTCAGGCCGACGACGACTGACAAGCCTGCGATT
>CAIWAH010000103.1 GCA_903910585.1 uncultured Verrucomicrobiota bacterium | reverse complement strand
CAGGCCCTTGTCCCGCCCTCAGGCGTCAAACGCTGGATCAACCTCGCCGCCGGCACCCAACACGCCCTGCTGCTGGCGGACTCCGGACGCCTGTTCGCCTTCGGCCGCAGCAGTGCGGGCGCCTTGGGACCGTCCGCGACGAACGGGGCGGAACCATTGCTTCAGGAGATCGCGTCGCCGGAACCCCGCCACGGGTGGACGGATCTCGCGGCGGGCCCGGAGATCTCCTTCGGCCGCCTGAGCAATGGCGAGTGGTATGCGTGGGGCGCCTGGATCACCTGGACCAACAACAAGGTGGAGGTCAGCGCCCGTCCCGAGCCCACCCGCCTGAAGCGCCCCCCGGGCGTGGCGACCTGGCGACGGGTGGTGGCCGGCGACACTTTCCTGCTCCTGGTCACCGACGACGGCCGGCCGTTCGGTCTGGGGAACAACGCCTTTGGCCAGCTGACGTTGCCGGGCGCGACCCAATGGAATCTCAGCTACGACCAGTTTCCCGAACGCATCTTTCCCGTCCGGCCACTGGCCCAACGGACGCTCGCGCTGGCCGCCGGGCCGGAACACGCATTCGCGCTCGGGGCGGACGGCCTGATCTACACCTGGGGTAGCAATCACCGCGGCCAGCTCGGCCGGGCCGCGAATGGCAGCACCCCGACCCCGCAGCCGGTCCGGGGCGACGCGGCCCCGTTCTCGCCCGTGGCCCCGCCGTTGCCACAGCTCCAAGTCATTTCGTTTGTCCCCGAACTTCAGGCGCCGGTGCTGGCCGGACAAACCGGCACGGCAGCCGTCTTTGGTATCTGGCGGACCGGTGATCCATTCCTCCGCATTCCGCTGAGTTTCACCCTGACGAGCCCCCACAGCCTGCCGGGATTGCCGGCGGTCATCGCCCACTGGTCGGCGAACGGGTTCCCGATGGCTGGATTGGAGTCGGCCGTCACGCTCGGCGGCGGCGACCGGGAACTCCTGCTGGTCGGCGAGCCGGTGCTGAATCCGGGGGTGGCGGCGTTCACCACGCTGTTCCTGCGAGCCAGCGGACCGCCGTGGGTGGAATGGTCCGGCCCGCGCGAAGTGCCGCTGCAGCTGAATCTGCCGAAGGCCTGGAGCGTGCCGCCCTCGGTGAGCGTCCGCCGCGTGACCAACGGCGTCTGGCGAACCGGCGAGGCGAACCGGATCGAACTCGGCGTGAGCGATCCCGACGGCTGGGTCACGCACGTGGAACTCTTCGCCCAGTGCCCGGAAGGCAGCGGGCCGAGTCCGGTGGGCACCTGGACCTTCGGGCGCGGCTTTGCCGGAACCACCAACCGCGTGGATGCCACCTGGGTTCCGTCGGTCGCCAGCGATGCCTGGCAGCTCATCACGGTTCTACGGGACCACGCGGGCTCGGTGGTGACCAACACCACGGCGACCTTTCCCGTGGTGGCCGCGCCGCGGTTCGCCGCGAACTGGGAACCGCATCCGCCGGTGGTGGTGGCGCCCCACGGCTTTGCCCTGCAACTGGAGGACCGCTCGGGCGGAGTGCCGGTGCAAGCCACCACGCTGGTGCTGCAGAATTCCGGCGGCTTCGAGGTTGACCGGCTTGAGCAGGCGGGCTTCGTGCCCCAGTTCTTCTGGAACCTGACTGAACCCACCGCCGATCGCGGACAAATCATCTTCCAGTTGGTGGACGGCACGCGGGCCACGGTCGCCCTGCCCGCCTTTCCGGTGACCGGACGCGGGGCGCCGCCCATAGTCACGATTGAAGCGACCCTGCCGGAAGCGGCCGAGGCCGGTTCGGTGGCGGGTGAATTCCGGTTGCGGCGCTGGGGCGGCGAATTGGGACTGCCGCTTGAAGTGGGCCTCGAAACCCGGCTCGTGGCGCCGGCGGAAGTTCCCCCGCCCCGTCGGGAAGGCGACGCCACGGCCCTGTCCGGGCGCGACTACCGGCCGGTGCTGGGGGCAAATTTCGCTCCCGGCGTCGCCTTGCTCACCATCCCCATCATTCCCCAACCCGATACCGCGGTGGAAGGCCACGAAGGCGTGCGCCTGGCGGTCCGCACGGGCATCTCGTATCGCACCGTGCCCGGCTTGGATTCCGCCCTGGTGGTGATCCGTGACAGCAACGCGCCCGCCCCGCCCGTGGTCAACCTGACCGTCCCGACTGCCTCGGCGCATTTCGCCGGCCGGCCGCTGGCCGCCACGATTGCCACGGACTTGGCTCCGGGCAGCACGCTGATCAGGCGGGACCTGGTCATCGACGGCGTGCCGCTCAATCGCGCCAACGCGATCCCGGCGCCTTTGCCCGTGGGAGAATTCACGCTGCGCGGACGGGTCACCGATTCGTTTGGCGTCGTGGCGGAATCGGATCCGGTCATCGTCCGCGTGGTCCCCGAACTGAAACTGCGCGGCCGGCAACCGGACTCCGGCGGCAACGAGCAATGGGTGCTGGAAGGCGCCCCCGATTTCCAGCCGCTGCAACTGGAGGCGGGCACGGACTGGTCCGACTGGAAGCGACTGCTCGACTGGCAGTCCACGCCGACCAACCGCTTTCAGATCATCACGGTCCCTGCGGACGCGGACGCCCGGTTCCTGCGCCTGGTGCCGGCGCCCTGAGCCTGAACCTCACGGGTGTCCACGGCGGATTCCTTCACTCCGAAAGACCGCGGAACTCCTGCATGAGCCGGAGGATCTCTTCGCGGATGCCGAAGAGCTCCGCGCGGGCCCGTTCCACCGTCGGCTCCGGCAACACGGCTTTGGGGGCGACCCGTTCCAGCGCCCCCTGGGCACGATGCAGGTGGCTGAGGGCACGCTTGAGGTAGGCGACGATGAAGGCGCCACGTTCCAGATTCCGGCCATAGGCGAGCGAATCCAGCGCCCCGGACAGCTTCGCGCTCGTGACCTGAAACTCCGCGATGAGTTCGCCCACGTCCTCGTCCCCGGAGCGTTCCAGGCCGGCCGCCTTCGTGGCGCGCCAAAGTTCCATCGAGCTGTTGAAGGCCCGCAGCGACAGCGGATGGGTGAGATTGCCGTCGGGCTCGCGGATCCAGTCCACCCCTTCCGTGGCTGGGTCGGGCTCGGGGGGATTTTCCAGCGCCTCGGCCGCGGCTTCGTTGAGTTCCTCCGCGGTGGGTGGACGGTCGGCAGCATCCGGCGCCTCATCGCCCGCGGCGTCTTCGTCGTCCTCCCCTTCGTTCCAACCCATCAGGCGATCCACGATCTCGTCGCGGTCGGGATGATCCATGTAGCGGTCGAGCAGTTCCGAATACTTGTCGGCCCGGGCATCGCTTTCGCGGAGCAGATTCTCGTAGTCGAACTCATCCCAGTCGGGTTTGTCGGCCGAAGGTGTCTGGGATTCGGCCCTGCCCAACGCCTCGTCCAACCGGCCGAGGAAGCCAAGGAAGGCCTGTTCGGCAGCCTCCCGGCGCGCGGCGTCCTCCTCGGGAGTGAGCGACCATTCGGGCGCGGACACCCGCACGCGGAAGTCGGCGGACTCGATCACCACGCGGCCGAGCGCCGGTGAGAACCACTCGAGATACACCGCGTTGCCCCAGCGGTCGGTGGGCTTGGGCCGGCCCCGTTCGTCGTATTCCGCGATCCGGACCCGCCGCGAGGCGGTGAGTTCGCCCGCGGTCCCGGCGAGCGGCGGCACGAGCTTCACATCGCGGGGCAGCGGATGGGTCGAATCGAGATTCTCGAACTCCAGCAGGCAGCCGGCGAAATCGGGCGCGGCGTTGCCCGTCAGCTCGATGGCCATCGGCTCGGGGAGCCCGTGGAACCACAGCCGGCCACGCACCTGGCCGCGAACCCGGTTGTCGAGTTCGCCCCGCACCACGCTGCTCTCAATGCGCCAGGCCACGGGCCATCAGTAGCGGGACCGGCCGGCCGACGGAAGGGGCGAATCCGCGAAACCACGCTCCGGAACTTCACCGCTCCGAATACCGGCGGACAGCCCGCGGCGGCCGATCGTCCTGGCAGCTCCTCAGCGGGCGGCAAACTTCACCACGAGCGATTCGAAACCCATCGTGTGCGCGTAGGCCGGCTCGCGTTCGATCCGTTCCTGGGCCGACACAATGGTCACGCCCGCGATCTTCTCGACGCACTTCTGGAGGAGCGTCCGGGCCAGCAGCCGCGCGTGCGCGGCGCCGAGGCACAGGTGGGCCCCGAAGCCGAAGGCGACATGCGGATTCGGCTTCCGGTCGAGACGGATTTCTTCGGGCGCCTCAAAGACGGTTTCGTCCCGGTTGGCCGAAGCCCAGCACAGCGACACCCGGCCGCCCGGCGGCACGGTCACGCCCTTAACCTCGGTCTCGACCGGACACACCCGGCCGATATGCGTGAGCGGCGTGATGACCCGGAAGAACTCCTCCACCGCATGCGTGATGCGGGCCGGATCCTGCCGCAGGTGTTCCAACGCCTCGGGCCGTTTGCCGAGGTAGGCGAGAATTGACGCGAGGGTGTGGATCACCGTGTCGCGGCCGCCGGCGAACGTGAGGTTGCCGAAGCCCATCATCTCCTCGCGGGTCAGCGGCCGGCCACGAAACGTGGCCTGGGTCAGCGCGCTGAAGAAGTCCGTCCCGGGCTTCGCCGCAGCCTCGTCGAACCGGCGGTGCAGATATGCCTCCAGCGATTCGCCCTTCGACGCGCCGTCGCGAAAGACGTGCGTGCCCCAGCCGATCCACAGCGTCGCCTCGGCTTCGGGCACGTTCAGCAGATACGCGAGCGCCCGCGACTGGATCCGCAGGGCGAACTCCCGGACGATCTCGATCGAGTCCCGCGCCAGGGCCGCCGACAGCATTTCGTCCATCAGCGCCTCCACCTGGGCGATCATCGCCGGGTCCTTCGCCCGAGCGAAGAACGGTTCGACGAGCCGCCGGTAGTCGGTGTGGTCCGGCGGATCCGTCTCCACCGGCAGCTGCCGCATGGAACGCACGTTTTCCTCGGACGGGATGGGCACGCGGAACGGCGCGTCGGAACTGTAGGTCT
>CAIWAH010000102.1 GCA_903910585.1 uncultured Verrucomicrobiota bacterium | reverse complement strand
TCGGAAAACGTCGTGTGGGAAACCGATCTGCCGGGGCGCGGCTGGTCCTCGCCGGTGATCTGGGACCGCCTGCTGTGGATGGCTACGGCGCTGGAGGACGGTCATTCGCTGCGGGCGATCGCAGTGGATGCCGATTCGGGAGGGCTTGTCCACAACGTGGAACTGTTCCGAGTGGAGGCCGTGGAGCCGATCCATGCACTGAACAGCCATGCGTCGCCGACTCCCGTGGTTGAGGCGAGACGGGTTTACTTTTTCTTCGGCCGCTACGGTGCCGCCGCCTTGGACACCGCCACGGGGAAGGTTGTTTGGCGCAACTCCGACCTGGCCCACGATCACGGCGGGAATGGTCCCGGAAGTTCTCCGGTGCTCCATGGCAATCGGCTGTTTCTGACCTGCGATGGCACCGTGGAACGCTTTGTCACGGCGATCGACAAGCGCACTGGCGAACGGCTGTGGACCACCCGCCGCAGCAACGGGCCCCAGCTCGACGGCAAGGCGCTGGAACTGAAAAAGGCGTATCACACGCCGTGCGTCGTGACGGTGAACGGCCGGGACGAGCTCATCAGCATGGGTGCCTTCCGGGTGAGCGGACTGGATCCGACGACCGGCAGGGAGCTGTGGTGGGTGGACATCCCGGGCTTCTCCAATGTCACGCGGCCGGTGTTCGCACACGGGTTGCTGTATCTCGCGACCGGTTTCATGAAGCCCGAACTCTGGGCAATCCGACCGGGAGGGGACGGCGACGTCACGGCCACCCATGTGGCGTGGAAGGTCAGCCGGCAGGCGCCGCAGAAGCCATCGGTGGCGGTCGTGGGCAACGAGGTCTTCATGGTTTCCGACAACGGCATCCTGACCTGCCTGGATGCGTTGACCGGCAGCATCCACTACAGCGAACGGCTGGGTGGCGAATTCTCCGCCTCACCGCTGGTGGCCGGAAACCGCATCTATTTCTTCGACCAGGGCGGTCAGACCACGGTGGTGGCGGCCGGCAAGGAGTTCCGGGTGGCGGCGAAGAGTTCGCTGGGAGACGGGTTCATGGCCTCGCCGGCGGTCCGCGACGACACGCTGTTCCTGCGTTCCAAGACCAAGCTTTATCGCGTGGAGAACAAGCAGGCCGCAGCGCGTTGACGGGGATCTCACGGGGCTTGCCTCGGGCAGCGGCGATTTCCACAGTCCGGCTCCGCCATGCTTCGTCCCCGCAAGAAATACACGGTTTACGACCTCCAGCAGCTCAAGGGCAAACGTGTCCTGACGCACATCCACGTGAAGTCGCCGGAAGAGGCGGCGGCGGCCGAGCAGGCCGGTGTGGACCTGATGAGCTGCAGTTTCGACAGCCCGGAGTCGCAGGCCCGGCTGCCGAAGCTCGTCGCGGCGGCGCCCAACAGCTTTCTCTCCGGCGCAACCCCGCATGGTTTGGTCTCGACCGAGGAGGCGATCCGGGTCGGCTTCCGCGCCCTCGAACTGGGGGCCAGCTCGGTCTATTGCTCTGCGAGCCCCTTCATCATCGAGGCCATGGCGCGCGAGGGCATTCCCGTGGTCGGCCATCTGGGATTGGTGCCGCGCCATGTGACATGGACTGGCTATCGCGCGATCGGCAAGACCGCGGCGGAGGCCAGGGAGCTGTATCGGCGCATGAAGACGCTCGAAAGCGCCGGCGCCTACGCGGCGGACCTCGAGGTGGTGCCGCACAACCTGGCGCGGTTTCTGTCCTCGCGGACGAAGATGCTGCTGATGTCGCTCGGTTCGGGCAGCGGCTGCGACACGCAGTTCCTGTTCTCCGACGACATTCTGGGCGACTACGACGAGCGCCTGCCGCGACACGCCAAGGCTTACCGAAACTTCGCCGCCGAACACCGTCGCCTGCAGGCCGAACGCGTGGCGGCCTTCCAGGAATACATCGCCGACGTGCGGGAAGGCCGCTTCCCGGAACGCGGTCACCTCGTGGAGATGGACGGGGCCGTGCTGGACGAAGTGGTGCGCGAGCTCTCGGCCAAGAATCCCTGAACGGGCGCGCCCGCCTCAGGGCGTTTTCGGTGCCTGACTGGCGAGATATTCCTGCCGCCCCTGCTGCATCCAGTCCCAGAGCGCGGTGCGCCAGAGCACGAAACGCTGCCGATAAGGCTCGGCCGTGGCCGTCTGGTCGGCCTGCGCGATGAGGGCGCCGAGTTCCGCCATTCGTTCGGCGGTGCCGAGGCGTTCCCAGGCGACCTTCTTCCAGTCGATGCCGTCGCGCCGGGAATACGGCGTGGGGTAGTTGGCGGGATCGGTGGCGATCTGTTCGAGGCGCAGGTAGAACCGCCGCATCGGCTCTCCGGCCGGGCCGAAGTAGTTCCGGAAGAACTCCGCGATCACTGCGTCCACATCCGTTTCGGGATCATCCCAGACCCGGGCCATCACGTATTGCTCAAGTTGGTCCTGCTCGCCGCACTCGAAGATGCCGCGCACGCCGTCGCGGACGAACTGCCGCATCGCCTTGGCGGTGTCGTGGACCATCACGTGCGGGAAGCATTTCCAGCGCTGGATGAGCGCGGGCTCCATTGGATGGTGGTAGTAAACCCACATGAACATCGGTCCGGAGGAACGCTGCTGCCAGTCGCGATAGAGCGTCAGGTCGTTGTCCCGCATGCCGGCGTGGACCGGGAAGTAGCAGGTGTGCAGGCAGGGCGCGACGGACACGTTGGGTTCCATCGGGAACTCGGGCGGCTGCGCATAAGCCCAGTAGCCCAGCGTGGAGATGAACTTGTCCGGGTGCGTTTTCCGCACCTCGCGGGCGACGGCATTCACGAACCCGAACCAGTAGTCGCTGATCTGGCCGTCGCTGAAGAACCCGGTCTTCCGCGTCTTG
>CAIWAH010000101.1 GCA_903910585.1 uncultured Verrucomicrobiota bacterium | reverse complement strand
CGTGAAGAACCGCTCCGGGCTTGCCATCATCTCGAGCCGCGGGCCGTAGTCTCCGGTAGTGAGCATGCCGGTGTAGAGCACCGTCGCCGGTTCACCCGCTACGACGGCCCGCACCTCCGCGTCGCCGCCAAGTTCGAGCGCGATGCTGCCGCCACCGCTGCCGCCATACAGGGCAATCCGCCGGGGGTCGACGCCTGGCACCCGCGCCGTCGCACGGACCACCGCCCGCACGTCCTCGATCGGCCCGCGCGACTGCACGTCATCTTCGTAGGTGCGAAACGTGGCCATCACCACGGCATGGCCGGCGGCGAGGAACCGCGTGATGACGGGGTTCGCCGTGAGATGCCGGCGCAGGGCGGCTTCGGGGAACTCTGTCAGGCCGCCGTGGATGAAGACGATCGCCGGCACCGACGCGGCACCCTGCGGCCGCCGCCACCACGCCCGGACGGGCCGACCGTCGGCGGCCTCTGCCTCGATCTTGCGCACGGGGCACTCAGACTCGGGGATCGTCACCGGCGGCACCGTCCAGTGGAACACGGCCGTGGCCCCGTCCCCCTCCATACCGGCGGCTCGATTGCCGGCAACTGCGACACTCTTCCTCGCGTATGACTGCGCCTCTGCCAGCGTGACGACGCCATCATCGTCAATATCTGCACGCCTGAAGAATGCTGTTTTGCCGGCCTCCGATGCGGATAACTGGCCATTGCCATCACGGTCAAGCCGCTTAAAGTGCTCGGCCACATCATCGCTGGTTTCGGTCCGCAGCTGCTGTGCGGCAAGCGGCATGCAGACAATGGACGTGGCGACACACAATTGGAAGACAATCGGTCTCACGATCAACCCGCCTTTCCGCCGAACGTCTGCCGTAACCGGGCGGCGACGGTAAATTATCCACTACGAATCCGCCTGACTTCGCCGCTCCGGTTCACGGCTTTGTTCGTCAGCTGTTCAGACGCCGCGGTAGTTTCGGAGTTCGGGTGGAATGGGTGCGGAGACACCCGGCGGCGGTCCGTGCTCAAAACTCATGTCGGGCTGGCCACGATAGAAACGCGGAATATACGGGAAGCTGTCAGTGAGAACGTAGTAGTAGGTCCCGTCCGGAAATTCGGGCGTGGGTCCGAACCGTCCGTTGCACTCGTCGAGGTCGCCGTACTCTGGATCGTACACATGATCCTCGACGAATCGCCCATCTGGTCTGCCAAGTGGGCCGTTTGCGCGCTTAGCGTCTGCGAGTCGATAGCTCGACCTTAAACGAAGAGTGGGACTCTCAAGGTCATCCGGAGTCGTGGGACATTCCGGTCCGTAGACTGGATATCCGTCCGCAGCGTATCCTACCATCTGCATCACGCGCGACGGGTCGTTGCTGGTCGACTGCGCCAAGAGTCCGGCAGGCATACCGTGGTAGTGGTACATCCCGCCCATCTGAGTATGTGCATTGTTTCGGTCGATTCCCAAGGCAATCGAATTCGCGGGATGTAAGACCTCAAACTGCCAACCGCTGGAAACGTCACCATTCCAGAATGGTCCAGACGGATCGAAGGGAACACCATTTAGAGCCACTCCGAACCACCACATGTCTATCGGTATCGGCTCCTCACTGCGGACAGGCCGCACTGGCATTCGCAGCTTGTGTGTTTGCGCCTTGACCGCAATTGGATCGTGCTGGTTAGGAAAGTCGCCAATTTCGTGTCCGGGCAAGCCGTTGGCTTCGACAATCCGAAAGGAGCCCTCAACGCGAAAACTCACTCTTGATGTGACGTTGGCTACCGAGCTTGGCTTCAGTGCGGACGCAGCCAAGGCGGCGCCAGTTACGCCAACAGTTGCGCCAACAGCGCCTGTGATTATGTCGCGACGGCTGATTTTCATGTGAAGCCCTCCGGTAGGTAGTCGATTGCTGACGAACGACACGATTCAACCGGCGGCGGCCAAAACCCCTTGGCTTCAAGACTGACCCGATCCGCCGCTCGGTTGCAATCGATTGTTAGGGCTGTTCAAGTTCGGG
>CAIWAH010000100.1 GCA_903910585.1 uncultured Verrucomicrobiota bacterium | reverse complement strand
TGGCCGAGGCCCTGCGCGTGCCGGTGGTTTCCAATTTCCGCGCCGCCGACCTCGCTGCCGGTGGCCAAGGCGCCCCGCTGGCGACGCTGTTTCACCAGGTCGTGTTCGCCCGCCGCGGCGAGTTCGTCGCGGTCAACAACCTCGGCGGCATCAGCAACGTCACCGCGCTCGACTGGTCCGACCGCGAGGCGGCCGGGCCGCAGGTGCTCGCCTTCGACACCGGTCCGGCCAACGTGCTGCTCGACCTCGCCATGCGCGAACTGACCGCCGGCCGCAAGGCCTGTGACCTCGACGGACGCTGGGCCGCCCGGGGCTGGGTGAAACCGGAACTCGCCGCCCGCTGGCTGCGCCACCGTTACTTCACCCAGGCGCCGCCCAAAAGCACCGGCCGCGAGGAGTTCGGCGAACCGTTCTTCTGTCAGGTCATGGCTGATTGCCAACGGGCCAAGCTTTCGCCTCCGGACATCCTCGCCACGCTGACGTGGTTCACCGCCCGCAGCATTGCGCTCAACTACGACCGGTTTGTCCGCAGTGCCGCCGGAACCTTGCCCACACGCATCATCCTGTGCGGCGGCGGCGCGGCGAACCCTATCCTGCGCGAACATCTCGATACGGCCCTGGCGGAACTGGCGCCGGACCTTCGCGTTCAATCCTGCGAGGAGCACGGCTGGCCCCGGCAAGCCGTCGAGCCCGCGGCCTTCGCGCTGCTCGCGCATTTCCGGCTTCGGGGCTGGCCCGGCAACCTGCCGGCGACCACCGGTGCGGCCCACCCGTGCCTGCTGGGCCAGATCACCGGGCCAAGCTGAAGCGCCCCGATTTCACGGCGACGCGAACTCGTTTTCACCCGCCAGCCCGGGCGGGAAGTTCGTTGGCGCCACGGGCGGTTTCCCCAGCCGCGGCGGTCGCGTCCCCGAATTAAGCGGTTCCCAAAGCACCGCCATCGGCCGACAGTGGCCGCGCTCCCGCAACAACGCGCCCCCTCCGGCGACTGCTGGCGCGCTGGGACGGGACCCGCGCGTCCATGAAGATCGTCCACAAGCTGCTTCTCATCACGGTCCTGCCCCTGGTGGCCCTGCTTTGGTTGGCACTGTTCAGCCAGCACCAATTCGGCCGGCTCAAGCAGAGCACCGATTTCATGTCGGACAACGTGGCGCCGAGCTTTGCGTTGCTTTCGCATCTTTCCCACGACCTGACGTCCCTTTCCGTCATCGCCCAGGATGCGCGCGACCGGCGCAACACGGCAGCGGCGGTGTCCCAAGGCCAGCTGGAGCGGTTCGACCGGCTGTCCCAGGACATCCGGGCGCATCTGGAGCACTACTGGAACCACCTCCTGGCCGATGACGAGGACCGCACCCGGGTGGCCGCGGCCCGGACCGCACTGGCCGCCTGGATCGATCATTCGCGAGCGGAGATCGATCCGCAAAACGCCACCAACTTGCCGGCCGCCCCGGAGGACCGCTCGGCCGTCCGGTCAAACCTCTGGAGCGCGCTGCACAGCAGCCTTAACGGGCTCGTGGAATACAACGAGACCCTCCACAACCGCACCCGGGTGGACAGCGTGCAGACCGTTCGGGCGGCGGACCGCAATCTCACGCTCGCCTCCCTCGGCAGCCTGCTGGTGGTCGGCTTCATCGGGGTCTCGGCCGCCCGCCGCATCGTGCAGCCGCTGCGATCGCTTTCCGAAACCGTCCGCCGCATCGCCGAGGGCGACTACTCGGCGGTGGTGCCGCACCGCGATTCCCGGGACGAATCCGGGGAGCTGGCCCGGTCCGTGGAGGTGCTCAAGCAGGAAGCCGCGCAGCTCGCCCACCGTCGCCGGACGAAGGAATACGTGGCGATGACGTTTGCCGGCCTGCAGGGGGCCAATTCCGTCGAGGAATTCGCGCGGCGCTTCGTGGCCGCGGTTCCGATCCACTTGGGAACCCAGGAAGGAAACTTCTTCCGGGTGGAACCCCACACGCAGGACCTCCGCTGGGTCAACGTGCGGCTGCCGGCCGGTCCGGCGCACGAAACCGCGGACACACCGATGGCACCCAGCGCGTTGGTCATCCGGAGCGTGCTGGAGGGCCGCCCCATGGTGAGCGCCCCCGGCCGGGCGGACGAATTCAGACCGTTGGCCGCGACCGAACGCATGGTCCTGCCATCAGGACATCGCCTCGCCTGGCCGCTGAGGGTCAACGAGGAAACCGTGGCGGTCTTTGAGGTGACGCTGAACCGGACCTGCGCCCCCGAAGAGCTCGACCTGATCGGCGAAGTCGTCCCGGTCGCGGCGCTCATCCTCGCGAACCTCACGCAGATGCTGCAAACCGAGGCGTTGGTGGCCGATCTTGCCCGGCAGCAGCGGGAGACCGCCGCCACGGAGGCATGGTTCCGGCAGGTGGTGGAGTCCGCTCCCGGCGGCCTGGTGGTCACCACCCAGGAAGGTTCGATTGTCTATGCCAACCGCCTGGCGGAAACCGTGCTCGGATACGGCCCCGGGGAACTGCTGGGGCTCCGGCCGGAACAGCTGTTGCCCGAGGAATTCAGCGCCGCCCACGCACTCAAGCGGGCCGACTACGCCAAACAGTCCGGCGCCGGCTTTCATGCCGCCCTGCTCAGCGTTTCGGGTTATGCCGTGCGCAAGGACGGCAGCCGGGTGCCCGTGGATGCCGAACTGTCCCGCCTGCTGGAAATTCCCGGTCGGCCCGGGACGGTCTGCATCGCGCTGCGGGATGTCACCGCCCGCAAGCAGGCGGAGCAGCACATGCGCAAGCTCACCCGGATCGTCGAGCAGGCCTCCTTCGCCATCGAGATCACCGACATCCACGGCACCATCGAGTATGTGAACCCCCACCTGGCGACGTTCAACGGCTATGCCCGGGGGGAATTGATCGGCCAGAAGCCCCGGGTGCTCAGTTCGGGACTGACCCCGCCGGCACAGCATGCCGAACTGTGGCGGATGCTGAATCGCGGCGAGGTGTGGCGCGGCGAACTCCAGAATCGCAAGAAGAACGGCGAACTTTACACCGAATGGGCGGTCATCTCGCCGATCCAGGACGACGACGGCCGGACCACCCACTACGTCGCCATCAAGGAGGACATCACGGAACGCAAACGGCTGGACAAGCTGATCGCCTTCAACCAGCTCGTCGTGGAGAACGCCGGGCCGATGCTGTGGCTGGACTGGCGGACGGGCCGTTTCGCCTATGCCAACCAGGCGGCCCTGCTCCAGCTGGGCTACACCGCCGACAACATCCGGCTCAAGGGTCCCGGCGACATCGATCCGGATTTCCCGTCCGACATCCTGCCGAAGCTTTACGAGGACCTCCGCCAGCAGGGCGGCACGCGGCTGATCGCCACCCGTCAGGTGCGGGCGGACGGCTCGGTTGCGGACATCGAGATCACCGTGTTTCTCGTCGAGGATGACGAGCGGTCCATCCTCGTCGGCAACCTTCATGACGTCACGGACCGGAATCGCGCGCAGGCGGCGCTGATCCGGGAACGGCAGCAGCTCAGCCGGCTGCTCGAGACCGCCCCGGTTGGCATGGCCATCTCCGTGGAGGGCACCGTCGAGTTCGCCAACCCGCGGGTGCTGGAGCTGACCAACCTCGTCCGGGGGCGGTCCACGCTCGTCACCTTCTCCAAGGAGACGGACTACTACCGCATCCTCCAGCGGCTGGAGAAGGACGGCATTGCCCGTGATTTTGAACTCGAACTCCGCGGCCCCGACGGCAACCCGCGGCAGATGCTCGCCACGTTCCTGCCCACCGAATACGAGGGCCGGACCGGCATCCTCGGCTGGCTGATCGACATTGGCCGGCTGAAGGCCGTGGAGGCGGAGCTGCGGCGGGCCAAGGACGCCGCCGAAGACGCGGCCCGTGCCAAGGGCGACTTCCTCGCCAACATGAGCCACGAGATCCGGACGCCGATGAACGCGATCATCGGCATGAGCCACCTGGCGCTGAAAACCCGCCTCGACGCCCAGCAGCGCGGTTACCTCGAAAAGATCACCCGCGCCGCCGACGGCCTGCTCGGGGTCATCAACGACATCCTCGACTTCTCGAAGATCGAGGCCGGCAAGCTGACGGTGGAGCGGATCCCGTTCTGGCTCGACGACGTGTTCGAAAACCTCGCAAACGTGGTCGGGCTGAAGGCCGAGGAGAAAGGGCTGGAGCTCATCTTCGACCTCGCCCCGGAGGTCCCCGAATCGCTGGTGGGCGATCCCCTCCGCCTCGGACAGGTGTTCACCAATCTCGCCACCAACGCGATCAAGTTCACCGCCCAGGGCGAAATCGTCTTTGGCGCACGGGTGAAGGCCGAATCCGAGGCCGGCTGGGAGCTTCATTTCTGGGTCCGTGACACCGGCATCGGCATCGCTCCCGAGCATCAGCCGAAGCTGTTCCGCTCGTTCACGCAGGCGGACTCGACGACCACCCGCAAGTATGGCGGCACGGGGCTGGGGTTGGCCATCAGCCGGAACCTTGTGGAGCTGATGGGCGGAACGATCTGGGCCGAAAGCGAGCCCGGGAAAGGTTCCACGTTCCACTTTACCGCGCGGTTCGGACGCCAGTCCGCCCGCCGGCGGCGGCGGATGGTCCGCGCCGACGAACTGGCGGGGGTCCAGGTGCTCATCGTGGACGACAACGCCTTCGCCCGCGACAGCCTCGCGGCGATGGTGCGCAGCCTGGGCATGCACGCCGAGACGGTGGCCGACGGCGAATCCGCCCTGAAAGCCATCCGCACGGCCCAGCAGGCGGGCGCACCGTTCCGGATCGTCCTGCTCGACTGGAAGATGCCCCTGATGGACGGGGTTTCCTGTGCGAAGCGCATCCGCGAACTGCCCGCGCGGAACCTGCCGACCGTGATCATGGTCAGCGCCTTTGGCCGGGACGAGGTGCGCACCGCCGCCGACCATGCCGGCCTGATCCTCGACGGATTCCTCACCAAGCCGGTGTCCCCTTCGACCCTGCTCGAAACCGTGGGCGAGCTGCTGGGCGTGGAGTTGGTCAACGATCCCGGTTCGCAGCCCCGCGGCGGCGAACTGCCACAGCAGCGGCAGAAGCTGGCGGGCGCCCGCCTGCTGCTGGTCGAGGACAATGAAATGAACCAGGAGCTGGCAGCCGAGCTCCTGCGCGACGCCCGCATCGAAGTCGAGATCGCGGGCAATGGCCGCGAGGCCCTCGACCGGCTCGCCCAGGGGCTGAAGGTGGACGGCATCCTGATGGACATCCAGATGCCCGAAATGGACGGCTACACCGCGACCCGGGAACTGCGCCGGCAGCCGGAATTCGCGGAGATTCCCATCATCGCCATGACCGCCAACGCGATGAGCGGCGACCGCGAGAAAGTCATCGCCGCCGGCATGAACGACCACATCGCCAAGCCGCTGGACGTGCGGAAGATGTTCCAGACCCTGGCCCGCTGGATCCAGCCGCGGAACCCCGCCCCGCCCGGGCCGGTGGAGGCGTCGGCCCCGGCCGAGGCGAGCCAGCTGACGTTGCCCGGCATCGATACCCGCGCGGGCCTCGCGGTCACCATGGGCAACCAGGCCCTCTATCGCCGGCAGCTGCTGATGTTCCGCGGATCCCAAGCCGGCTTCGCTGAACAGTTCCGCCGCCTGATCGAGACGGGCGATGCTCTGGCCGCGCGCCGGTCGGCGCACACGCTGAAGGGACTCGCCGGCAACATCGGCGCCGGCCGGCTCCAATGGGCGGCGGAACGGCTCGAAAAGGCCTGCGCCGAATCGCCCATTCCCGCCGCCTGGCGGGACCTGCTGGAGACGGTCCAGGGCGAACTGGCCCTGATCCTGACCGGCCTGGCGACCTTGCCGGAACCCGTCGCGACCGCCCCCACGGCCCCGAGCCTTTCCGCCGACGAATTGCGCAGCGCCCTGCAGCAACTGCTCGAGCTGCTGGACCAAAGCGACGCCCGCGCCGCCGCCGCGATCGCCGAACTGGCGCCGCGACTCCCGGATTCTTGCGTGGAGGCGGGCTTTGAAAAGGTCGTCCGGGCGATGGCCGGATACGACTTCGACCTGGCCGCCACCGAGCTGCGGGCCCTGCTGAAACAGTTCTGAAGCCAGTTGAAAAACCTGCGAACCGAGCCTTGTTGGAAAACTCAATGGAAGCACACACCGCCGCCCCCGTCCGCCGTCCCTGCCTGCTGCTGGTGGACGACACTCCGGCCAACATCGACATCCTCGTCGGGCTGCTCCAGGCCGACTACACGCTGAAGATCGCCAACCGCGGCGACCGGGCCCTGAAACTGTGCGAAACGCCCGGCACCATTGATCTGATCCTGCTCGACGTGATGATGCCGGGCATGGACGGCTTCGAGGTCTGCCAGCGGCTTCGCGCCCAGCCGGAGACGCGGGAGATCCCGATTCTCTTCCTCACCGCCAAATCGGAACTCGACGACATCGTGCGGGGCTTCGAGGTCGGCGGTAACGATTACCTGACGAAGCCGTTCCGCCCCGAGGAATTGCAGGCCCGCATCCGCACCCACCTGCTCGTCCGTTCCCAACGGCAGGAATTGGAGCGGGTCAACCGCGATCTGCTGGAGCTCATCCACGTCATCAGCCACGACGTCTCGAACCACTTCACGGTCCTGAAAATGGGCTTCGACCTGGGACCGGAGAGCCTGGCGGACCTGATGCCAATGATGGAGGCGGCGGTCCGCAACGGCATCAACGTGACCGCCATGGTCCGGGAACTGCGCCGCTCGCAGGACAAGGAGATGACCCTCGAGCCGGTGCTGCTGTCGGCCGCCGTCGCGGAATCGCGGCTGCTCATGCAGACCAAGCTCGCCGCCAAGGAGATCAGGCTGGATGTGGAGGTCCCGGCGGTCCGGGTGCAGGCTGAGTCCTGTTCCCTGGTGAATTCGGTGCTCAACAACCTGCTGACCAACGCGATCAAGTTCTCCGCCCGCGGCAGCACCATTGCGATCTCGGCCCGGGACGAGGGCGAATTCGTCCGGCTCGTGGTCCGCGACCACGGCGTGGGCATGACCCCGGAAGTTCAGGCCCACCTGTTCGATTTGGGCAAGAACCACAGCCGCCCCGGAACCGATGGGGAGACGGGAACCGGCTTCGGCATGCCCCTCGTGCTCCGCTTCGTGACCCAGTTCGGCGGCCGACTGGAGGTGACGAGCCGGGATCAGGAAACGCATCCGCGGGATCACGGCACGGAGTTCCGCATCTGGCTGAAAAAATCGCCAAATCTGCCGGACGAGGTGAACGGCTGAATGCCAAATCAGGAAGGTGGTGCCGGTGGAGGGACTCGAACCCCCACGCCCTCTCGGGCAACAGATTTTGAGTCTATCGCGTCTGCCATTTCGCCACACCGGCACCGGGGCGTCAGAAACGCGGGCGTTGGTATGCTTCAGGCGCGGCCGGCACGCAACAGAAAGCTCACTCGGAACTGCCTTTCCCACCGGAAAGTCCGTCCCCGCTCAGGCGGCCGCCCGGCGCAGACGGTCGGCGATCCCGCTCCATTCCGGGGCATCCGGCAACTGCTCGACGACAATCCACTCGGAGCCCTGCTCATCGCACCCGTGCAGCTCGCCATAGAGGCCGCGGGCAAACGCCTCCGCATCGTCGGGAATGACGTGAACATTCGGCAGCAGGCCGCCAAGGGGAATCCGGGAGTGCGCGATCACGCAGGTCTTCTCAGGCCGGGCACCCAGGCGGGCCAGTTCCCGCAGCAATTCCGCCTCGTCCCGCCACGCCAGCACCACCAACCGCGCCCGCGGGGCGTAGTGCTTGGCCAGTTGCCCGGGGCTGCGCAGCGGGCCGGAGGGCGTTTCGGAAGTGGACGGCGGTTCCGCTCCAGCCGCCGCCAGGATGGCCGGCTCGTGGATCATTCCGGGACGAAGCAGGCGTGGCGCAGCGCCGGTGACGTCCACCACCGTGCTTTCGATGCCCACATTGCTGTCGCCGCCATCCACGATCAGCGGAATCCGGTCGCCGAGCTGCCGCTGGACGTGGAGGGCGTTGGTCGGTGAAAGCCGGTTGGCGAGATTGGCGCTGGGAGCGGCGAGGGGAAATCCACAGGCCCGGATCACCGCCTGCATGAACGGATGCTGCGGCCAGCGCACGCCGACGGTGTCGCCCCCGGCGGTCAGGATTCCGGGAATGTTCGGCGCCTTGGGCACCACCAGCGTCAACGGTCCCGGCCAGAACGCGGAGGCCAGGCGTTCGGCGAGATTCGGCCAATGGGCCGCACACTCGCGCGCCATGGCCGGTGACGCGACGTGCACGATCACCGGATTGTGGGCCGGTCGCCCCTTCACCTCGTAGATGCGCGCGACCGCCACCGGATCGAGGGCATTGGCCGCCAACCCATAGACGGTCTCGGTGGGCACGGCCACCACCTGCCCCGCCCGCAGCAGGCGGGCGGCGCGCTCCACCGCCGCCGCCAGCAGGGCGGGCGTATGGGTTGGAATGATCTCAGCGGACACGGCCGGTGCAGCCTGACACAGCGCCGCAGGCAAAGCCGAGTTGGAAAATGGTTTGCGGTGCCCCGGTCCGGTCGGCACCTTCGCCGGCGGTTCGGGACGTGGCTCAGCCTGGTAGAGCGCCTGGTTTGGGACCAGGATGTCGCAGGTTCAAATCCTGTCGTCCCGACCACTTTTCCCGCCGTGGCCGATGGTTCCCCAGCGGCGGACTCACAGCGCAGCCTGTCGTCCTCCTGGAAGTTTCCGATGCCGTCGGCGCGGCCCCACGCAATGAATCCAATGAAGCCCCTCGCCCTGTTCCTGTCCCTGTTGTTCGCCGCTAGCCTTTCGGCCTTCGGCCAGACCGCGTTCCGCCTGGAAAGCAGCCCGGACGCAAAATTTCAGGCGTTCACCCTCCGGGACTTCGAAGCCCTGACGCTTGAAAGCATCCAGTTGACCGAAGGCGCGACAATGCCCCGGATCGAAGTCATTTACGCGGAAAGCCCGCTCCGCCGTTATCAGATTCCGGCCCCGGAGTGGGCGACAATCAACGGGCCGGCGGAAATCTACTTCCAATGGCGCGGCGGCGAGGACGCGAGGCTAGGCGCCATGATTCACGGCACGATCCGCCGGACCTACCGGCGGACAATCGCCCCGGCGAACAAGGTGGAAATCCTCCGCAGCGAGGACATGCAGACGTGGCATAGCGTGATTGCACTCCCGGACGAAGCCGACTCGGCATTCTATCAGGTGAAGGTGTCCCCCTATTGAAAAGCCCTTCAAATCCTGTCGTCCCGACCACTTTTTCTTCCTTCATTCCGTCCGCATCCGTCCCCGCATGCGCGCCACATTGATCCCATTGGCCCTTGCCTTGGGGCTGCTCATGGGCTGCCAGTCCGGACGCGACGCCAACCAGCGGCGGATCGAGCGCCAATTGCATCATTTGGAGCGGCAACTGCAGGGGCTGACCGATGACCAGCGGTTGTCCGCCGCCGAACGCCAGCGCCGGATGGACCAGCTCGGCCGGGAAATTCATCGCCTGCTTGAAACGCTGGCGCGGTCGGTCGAAGCCGAGATCAAGTCGGACGCCGGCACCGGCGACAGAAAGTGAGCCGGGCCTACGCCCGCTCCATTCCCCGCTCAGCTGAGTTTCCCCGATCCCGCCGTCATGCCGCCATCGATCGGGAACGCCCCTCCGGTGACAAATGAGCTTTCGTCCGCGGCCAGATAGAGGGCCAGCGCCGCCACCTCCTCCGGCCGGGCCATGCGCCCATTGGCCTGGGTGGAGCACATCTCGCGGTAAGCGGCCTCCGGATCGGGGTATTCGCTGAGGCGG
>CAIWAH010000099.1 GCA_903910585.1 uncultured Verrucomicrobiota bacterium | reverse complement strand
GCCGTGTCCCGCCGCGAGGTGGACTACACCCGCTTCGAGCCGCTGCTCGCACTGTTGCGGGACGCGAAGCCCGAGTTCCTCATCAACTGCGCCGGCTACACGGGCAAACCCAATGTGGACGCCTGCGAAGCCGCCAAGGCCGACACCCTGCTCGGCAACGCGCTGCTGCCCCAGACCCTGGCCCATGCCTGCGCCGCGGCGGGCATCCCGTGGGGGCACGTCTCGTCCGGCTGCATCTACACCGGCGCCAAGGTCTGCGACGACGAAGGGGCCTGCCACGTCGAACCCGACCTGACCGAACCGGGCGTGCACCGGCTCATTCTGGAAAAGCGCGACCGCGTCCACGGCTTCACTGAGACCGACCCGCCCAACTTCAGCTTCCGATCCCCGCCGTGCAGCTTCTACAGCGGCACGAAGGCGCTGGGCGAGGAAGCCATCGCCGGCGTCGGCCACAGCTACGTGTGGCGCCTGCGCATCCCGTTCGACGAATTCGACAGCCCGCGAAACTACCTGAGCAAGGTCCAGCGCTACGCCAAGGTGTATGACAACGTGAACTCGATCTCGCACCGCGGGGACTTCGTGCGGGCGTGCCTCGACTGCTGGACGCAACGGGTGCCGTGGGGCACCTACAACGTGACCAACCCCGGCTGGGTCACCACCCGAGAAGTCGTGGCACTGGTGCAGCAACACCTCGCCCCAAACCGGAAGTTCGAGTTCTGGGAAAACGACGCCGAGTTTTACCAGGTCGCCGCCAAGACCCCGCGCTCCAACTGTGTGCTCGACACCGCCAAGCTGACCGGGGCGGGCATCAAGATTCGCCCGGTGGAGGAGGCATTGGACGAGTCACTGCGGAACTGGAACGCGGAAAAGTGAACAACGAAGGGACCAAGGGACGAAAATTTGGCTTTGACCTGCCTGACGGGCGCTCCGTGTCCGTGCCGGCCGAAGTGGAAGCCCTGGCGACGGCTTCCGTGGATGCCGCTCTGGCGGTGCACCGTGAGCTGGGGCCCGGCCTGTTGGAGAGCGCCTACGAGGCTTGCCTGGCCCACGAGCTGGAGTTGCGGGGCATTCGCGTCCAGCGGCAGTTGCCCGTCCCGTTGGACTACCGCGGAGTCCGGATTGAAGTCGGCTTCCGGGCCGATCTGTTGCTCGACACCCGACTGCTGCTCGAACTCAAGGCCGTCGAGGCGGTGCTGCCCCTTCACCGGGCCCAGGTCATTACTTACCTCAAACTTTTGAAACTGCCGCTGGGCCTGCTCCTCAACTTCAACAGCCTTCTCATCAAGGACGGCATTGAACGCATCCTGAACGTGCCCCGCCGCCACCCATGATTTCGTCTTCTTCGTTCCCTTCGTCCCTTCGCTGTTAATCCCCGCATGAACCTCCTCATCACCGGCGGTGCCGGCTTCATCGGCTCCAACCTCATCCAGCATGTCATTGACCAGCCTGGCATCGCCCGGCTGGTCAACCTCGACTGCCTGACCTACGCCGGCCACCTCGCCAACCTCCGCGCCGTCGAGCGGCACCCGAAGTATGTCTTTGAAAAGGTGGACCTGCGCGACAAGGCCGAGGTCCTCCGCGTCGTCCGCCAGCACGGCATCACCCACGTGATGCACCTCGCCGCCGAGTCCCATGTGGACCGTTCCATCAGCGGCCCCGGTGACTTCATCCACACCAACATCGTCGGCACCTTCCACCTCCTCGAAGCCTGCCGCGAACTTTGGCTCAGTCCGCAATCCGCAGTCCGCAATCCGCCATCGGAAGTCCGCTTTCACCACGTTTCCACCGACGAGGTTTACGGCTCCCTGGGCGACACCGGCTACTTCACCGAGACCACACCCTACGCGCCCAATTCACCGTATTCCTCCAGCAAGGCTTCCAGCGACCTGCTCGTGCGCGCCTACCACCACACCTACGGGCTGCCGGCGGTCATCACCAACTGCTCGAACAACTACGGCCCGTTCCAGTTCCCCGAGAAGCTGATCCCCGTCGTCATCCAAAAGGTGCTGAACCGCCAGTCCATCCCCGTCTATGGCGACGGGATGAACGTGCGCGACTGGCTCTACGTGACCGACCACTGCGAAGCCCTCTGGCAGGTCGCCACCCGCGGCGCCAACGGCGAGACCTACAACATCGGCGGCCACAACGAATGGCCGAACCTCCGCATCGTCGAGCTGATCTGCGACCTGATTGATGAGCTTCGCCCTGCCCTGGGCGGCGGCTCCCGGAAGCTCATCACCTTCGTGAAGGACCGCCCCGGCCACGACCGCCGCTACGCGATTGACGCCTCGAAGATCCAACGCGAGCTCGGCTGGACCCCCGCCCACACCTTCGAGACCGGCATCCGCGAAACCATCCAGTGGTATCTCGCGAACGAGCCTTGGGCGAAGGAGGTCCTTGCCAGCAAGGTGAAGTAGCCCGGTGGAATCACTCGAACTCTATGGCGAATCCCGTCATCCTCGTCCTTAGCAAAACTCTAATGAAAAACGACCTCGTAGTTGTCTGTGGCGGTGGGGGCTTCATCGGCGGCCACTTGGTGGCCGATCTCCGGCGGCAAGGTTTCACCCGTCTTCGCGCCGTGGACTGCAAGCCGCAAACCCACTGGTATCAGCGCTTTCCCGACGTCGAGAACCTTGTCCTCGACCTCGAGGACAAGGCGGCCTGTTACACCGCGCTCCAGGGCGCCCACACCGTTTACAACCACGCCGCCGACATGGGCGGCATGGGCTTCATCGAGCTGAACAAGGGGCTGTGCATGCTCAGCGTGCTCATCAACACGCACCTGCTCATGGCCGCCAAGG
>CAIWAH010000098.1 GCA_903910585.1 uncultured Verrucomicrobiota bacterium | reverse complement strand
GCCGCCAAGAATCTCCTCCCGGACGACGCCGACGCCGCGTGGAAGGCCCTCGTGGATGCGACCCGCCCGCCGCTGCCGCCCGCGGAGTGGAACCAGAAGAAGCCGACCGACGAGGAGTTCGCCGCCTTCCGCAAGAAGATGGGCGAGGCCGCCGGAGTCGCCGCCGACAAGGCGAAGGAGTTTCAGGCCCGCTTCAAGGACCACAAGCAGGCCGAGCAGGCCAAGGCTATCCAACGCGAGATGCTGTCGTCGGCCGTCCAGCTGGGCGCCGAGAACCGCCGCGAAGAACTCGCCGCCCTCGGCGGTGAACCCGAAGGGAACGCCAGCGCCGGCGCCCCGCCAGCGGCGGGACCGTTCGAGCAGAAGATGCAGGCCGCGGTGAACAAGGCGCGGAAGCTTCAGGACCAGGGCATGGACGCCGTGTTCGACGACTTCGAGAAGAGCGTGCGGGAAATCCAAAAGGAGTTTCCTGACCGCCCGGAAACCTTCGGCGCCCTGCTCTCCATCGCCCAGCAGCGCGGCGGCAAGGCGGCCGTTCGGATCGCGGATGAACTCCAGAAGGCCGACGGCGCGCCCAAGGAGATGAAGGAATTCGCCGCCAAGGTTAAGGAGCAGTTCGCCGCCCAGGCGCGCGTGCAGGAAAACGTCGGCAAGCCGCTGGAGCTCAAGTTCAAGGCCGTGGATGGCCGCGAAGTGGATCTCGCCGCGCTCAAGGGCAAGGTCGTGCTGATTGATTTCTGGGCCACGTGGTGCGGGCCGTGCGTGGCTGAACTGCCCAACGTTCTGGCCGCCTACGAAAAGCTGAATCCCAAGGGCTTCGAAATCGTGGGCCTCAGCTTCGATGACGACGAGGACAAGCTGAAGGACTTCGTGAAGCGCAAGAAGATGCCGTGGGTGCAGTTCTTCGACGGCCAGGGCTGGCAGAACAAATACGCCAAGGAATTCGGCATCACCGGCATCCCCTCCATGTGGCTCGTGGACAAGAAGGGCAACCTGCGTGACCTCGAGGCCCGGGCCAACCTCACCGAAAAAGTCGAGAAGCTGCTCGCGGAAAACTGAGCCTCGTCCGCCCATGGCGGTTCACCCGGACCCCGAATTCATGCGCCGGGCCATTGCCTTGGCCCGGGAAGGCATGTTGGCCGGGGCCGGCGGTCCGTTCGGCTGCGTGATTGTCCGCGCCGGGGAAATCCTCGCCGAAGGCCACAACCGGGTGCTTGCCACCCACGACCCCACCGCCCACGCGGAAATCGTCGCTCTCCGCGCGGCGTGTGCTCGGGTCGGCCACTTCGAGCTCCGCGGCTGCGATCTATACACGAGCTGCGAACCCTGCCCCATGTGTCTCGGCGCCGCCCATTGGGCCCGGGTGGATCGGATCTTCTTCGCCGCAAACCGGGAGGATGCGGCCGGCGGCGGATTCGATGACGAGTGGCTTTACCGGGAAATCGTGGCGCCGCTCGCGGACCGCCGGATCCCCACCGCTTCGCTGTTGCGGTCGGAAGCGGCCCCGCTGTTTCGCGAATGGCTGGCCAAGCCCGACCGCACTCCCTACTGACCCGCACATGCGCACCGTCCTTTCCGGCGACACCTTCCGGCTCCGACGCTGGCGCTCGGGCGATGCCCCGGCCCTGCTGGAACTGGCTCTGGAATCGGCCGAAGACATCGGTCCCCGCATGATGTGGACCGACGCAGTCACCGACCTCGCCGGGGCCGAACTCTTCATCACCGAACGCCTGCAACAATGGGACAATGGCGACGGCTATGCATTCGTGGCGGAAGACCGCGACTCCGGCCGACTTCTCGGCGGCGGTGCCGTGGGCCATTTCAACCGGACGCATCGCGTCGCCAATCTCGGCTACTTCGTCCGCTCATCCGCCCGCGGCCGCGGCCTGGCCGGCGCGCTGAGCCGGCTGCTGGCCGAGTTTGCCTTTGGCGACCTGTGGCTTCAGCGGCTGGAAATCCTCGTTGAACCGGACAACACCGCGAGCCTGCGGGTCGCGGAAAAACTCGGCGCCGTGCGGGAAGGCATCCTGCGCCATCGCCTGCTCATCCGAGGAACACCCCGGGACGCAGTGGTGTTCTCACTGCTGCCCGCAGGACCGCCGGCCGTCACGCCGGCAGTCCCACGATGAATTCCCAGGACTTCAGGGCAGTTCGCGCGCCCGGAAGTAGCGCCACGGGAAGGCCGACGAGGTCTGGTCCGTGAGCGTCAGGATGGCCGGATCGGCCACGAATTCCTGGAGCGGGGTCCACACTTCGAAGTCCGTGGAGCCTTCCAGCACGTAGCGCCGGCCGGCCGTGCCCTTGAACCGGAAGGACAGGTCGCCGTTCGCGAACCGCTGCGGCCGGTTTAAGCCGGCTTTCAGCGCCCGGCCAATCAGCCGGAAACTTTGGCTGGCACTGGCTGCCGGCGTCGCCTCGTCTGTGACGGTGATGGTGATGTGGTTGGTGCCGGGCACTTCGCTTTCAACCGGCAGCCACGAGAAGGCGCCGCTCGCGGCGTCCAGCACGGTATTCAGGCCGTCATGGCCGCTCTGGCTGAATCGGAGCGTCTGCGCCGGCAGGTCGGTGTCGCTGGCCAGGAATTGCAGGCTCAGCAAGTCTCCTTCCCAGATCACCTGGTCGCTGATCGGCGCGAGGAGCGGCGCTGAGTTGGCCTCGATCACGTGCGCAGTCACGGTCGTGGTCGCAGTGAGTTCCGGCGCCTGGCCATCCGAAACGATCACGCCGAGCGTCACCGTGCGACCGCCGTCGGTCTCGCCCGGAACCCATTGCAGCACCCCGGAGGAATTCACCGCGGCCCCGGCCGGGGCACCCTCCGCGAGGCGGAAACGCAATGGCTGGGCCGGCAGATCCGCATCGGCGGCCACCAGGTTGACCGTCAGCAGTTCGCCCTCCTTTGCGGCCAGGATTCCCGCCACCGGCTCGAGGGTCGGCGCGGCGTTGAGTTCGCGGACCGTGACCGTCACCACGGCTTCGCCCGTGAGGCTGGGAACGCCATTGTCGGTTGCCTGCACCGTCACATTGTAGGTGCGTGGGCCGTCGGCCTCGCCGGTGACCCAGCTCACGACGCCGGTCGTGGCGTCCACGGTCATGCCGGCGGGCGCATTGGCCAGGCTGTAGGCGATCGCATCCGCCGGGATGTCCGCATCGGTCGCGGACACGGTGAAATTCACCGTGCCGCCTTCATCCACGGTGACCGGCACCAACGGGTCCACCGTCGGCGCGGAATTGCCGGTCGTGAAGGTCGTGGCCTGCGGCGCCAGCGGCGCTTCCTCCACGTTGCCGGCGGTGTCGCGGGCACGGGAGTAGAACGCGTAGGAACGTCCGGCCGCGCCCGGATACAGCGCAGAAGTGGCACGGGTGTTGGTCAGCCATCGCTGGAACGGGCCGCCGTTGACCGACACGAACAGGTCGTAGCCACCGACGCCGGTGCCGAAGGCGTCGTCCTGCCCAGACCAGCTGACCGGAATCTGCGCCGGGCTGTTGGCCGGCAACGAGGCCACGCGGCTGCTGGGCGCGGTGAGGTCCGGCGCCCGTTCGTCGCGGGCGTAGGTCAGCGTATAGCTGCCGATGCTGTCGTGGTCGAACAGGTGCAGGACGTTTTCGTAACGCGGACGTTTGCCCATGCCGAGGAAGGTGCGGTCGGTGACCCAAGCGTTCACGTCCACCGGCAGCACCCGTCCGTCGGAACGTTTCACCCCGGCAAGACGGAACTTCCCGTTGGCCGGATCGGGCACGCGCAGATACGCGAAGCCGGCGGGCATCGGCGTCGTGAGCACGATCTCGAGATCATTGGCATTCGGTTCCCCGTCGGGACTCGCCGCCCGCACAACAGCCACGGGCGCCGTCGTGGCGTCGCTGAGGTGAACGGTGTCTGGCAGATCCTCGTCGTCCTTGAGGTCGTTCACGAGGAAGTCCGGTTTGCCGTCGGCGAAGCCACCCTGGGCCTCGACCTGATGGATGAGCTCATGGATCTCAATCCCATCGAACACCGAGGCCCCGGCCTGACCGAAGCGGTCCTCGTGTTCGAGGGTCGCCTTGTAGTCGATGAACAAGCCCTGTAAGGACGACTTCAGCAGCCAGCGGCCGATGGCGGTGTCACCCGGCTGGATGTCGCCGAACTCGGCCCGCAGTGACGGCGTGAGCGACTTGCCGGCGACCTCGGTGGCGATGATCGAGAAGTCAATCAGCAGGCCCTTCACATTCTCCACGATCTTCGGCTGGGCCGAGGTGATGTGCATGTTGCGAGCCAGACCGCGGCCCTTGTTGTGGACCATCACGCCGAGCGTGAACGGCAGCGAAGGTTCGACCTCATCGGTGAACGGGTCGTCGCTGAACACGTCGCGCTGGTGGAAGTATTTCAGGTCGAGCTTGGCGTTCGGATACACGCGGACCTGGCCGGGTGTGAGTTCCGCCGTTCCGGGAACGCCGCCGGCCGTGTAAGCGAGCACGCCGCCGACGTAGTAATATTCCACGTCTTCCGGCGCCGCCTCGTCGCGCGGGAGGATCACCCAGCGGGCCGAACCGGTGGTGGCCGGCGCCAGCTTCAGGGCCATGCCGCCGAAGATGAAGCTGTCGGTGGCGCTGGTCTCCATCGGGGTAAGCCGGGTCAGTTCCGGCGCGAGCACGATGAAGCGGTCGTTCGCGAGGTTTCCGGCCGCGTCGTAGATGTTGATGGTGACCCCGACGTCCTGGAGTTCCGTGTCCTCGGATTCGTTGATGAGTTCCAGCGTCGCCCCGATGGCTTTCCGGGTAACCACCGCCTCCTGCTCGATCTGGAGTTTCACCTGGGCACAGACACCGTTCGCCGCATCGGCTGCCCGGGCCGGTTTGGCCGCCCGGGCGGCCCGCTTCTGGGCAAGGCTGGCGGCCTTGGCCCAATCCGCCGCGTTGGCGGGCTGGGACGTGCGGTCGAAGACAAACTCCTTCACCGTGGCACCGGCCGCCGACTGTGCGGGCATGCCGGCCATCAGGACGCTGGAGAGCTGGGGACCGGTCGCATCAGCACCGAGTGCGGAGACTCCGGCCGACTGCGGGGCGACCACCGCGGCGAGCGCGGCGGGCGATCCGTGCCCGAACCAGCGGGCCACCACGGCGGCGTCCGACTCCGCGAGCAGGAGCGGCGTCACGTTGGAGCTTTCGCCCGGGCAGTCTGCTGCCGCCAGTTCACGCTCAACACTGAAGCCGAGGCCAGCGAAGCCGTTGACGTCGCCGACTTCCGATTCGTTCGCCGGCTGTTCATAGCTGGCCTGCAGGCTGCCCTTGGCCACGATGGCATCGCGGCAGATGTTGTTGCTGGTCGTGGTGACACCGTTCTTGGTGCAGGTCTTGGAGCGGGCGGTGAAGCCGCCTTCCACCCCGATCACCCCTTCCACCCCGGCGGAGATCTTCTGCCCGCCCGCGGTCGTGCCCGTCACTTTGCCGGACGCCTTGATGCCGGCAAACAGCTTCGAGGAGATACCGCCTTCGAGGCAGATTTCCGGATTCTCGAAGAGACACTCCGTCGCGGCACTGAGCGACGCGTAGCCGGTTGCCCCCACCTCGACCCCGCCGCCGGCGAAGAATTCGCCCTCGGCTTCGCTCAGTCCGGACACCTCGACGCCCTGGCTCCACTTCACGCTGGGACCGAAGAACACCTTCGCCTCAATCTGCGCGGTCAGATTGCCCTGCGCCTTGAGTCCCACGACACCCTGGCCGTCCACTTCCGCGCAGCAGGTGCAGAGTTTGCCGGAACCGCTGATCTTCACTTCCACGCCGAGGAGCCGGGTGTAGGCAAGGCCCGAAAGGGCCGAGTTGGCAATCTTCTGGGCAAAGCCCTTGAGCTCGCCCTTGAATCCGCCCTCGGCCGCGAGGCATTTCTCCACAAATCCCCCCTTGAGGCAGGAGCAGTCGTTGGTAGCCGAATAGGTCGCGAAACCGCGGTTACCCCAGCCGATGTCCACGGCATAACCGCGACCGCCGGGCCCACCGCTCGGCGGACTCGGAATGCTCACGGGAATGTAGAGGCCGCCGCCACCGCCGCCCGGACCACTCGGCAACGGCGGGCACAAGCCCAGGTCAATGATCGGGACCGGGGCCCAGTAAGCCACCCCGAACGGCCCGCAGATCAATCTCCAATCCACGCCGATGGTCGGACCGTCGCAGCCCCGGGAGCCGCTCGCGGCCCGGCCAAGGGACTGCCGGGCAAGGCCGCCATTGGGTTCGGCGTCCGGGCTGATGCGCCGGAAGATCACCGGCACCGTCAGCGAGCTCTTGGCCGGAATCACCCCGATGTCCTCGGTCACCGGATGCACGCTCCACTTCGAGCCGTCGGCGAACTTCATCATCACATCCTGCGCCGCGATCAGGCCGTGGTTCGTGAACTTGAGCTCGACCTGATACTCGTCCGTCTCGACGCCGGTGAGGTCAATGCTGTTGGGCTCGATGGTCACCACCGGCACCGGCACCGTGGTCTCGAAGATGGTCTCGAGGGTGATCTTGGCCTTCTCCTCGATGTCGATCTCATCGACCTTCCAGTTGTAGCGCACCAACTGCGTGCGGAGGAAGGCGGTGAACTCGTTCGTCTTGCCCGGCGCGACGGCGACCGTCTGGAGGAAGTTGTCGTGCTTGGGGGCGGTGACATCGAGATTGTAGGAGCCTTCCGCCACGCCGGCGAAGCGGACCAGGCCGTTGGTGTCGCTGAGGCCCGTGTAACGCGCCTCGCTGGTGAACGGATCACGGAGGACCACCTGGGCGCCCGCCACCTTCGGTCCGCCGGCGCCGTAGTAGGTCAGTTCGTCCACGACGGTCACGGTCACGTCGCCCACCGCGTCGGACACATGCCGGAACTTGAACGGCACGGTCACGCCCACGTCGCTGTTGTGGACCGCGAGGCGTCCCTCGTAGATGTCGAGCGGCACCGTCTCGTCCGGCGTAAGCTGGAGGCCAATCGTCACGCGGCCACCGGGCGGCAGGGAGGCCAGCGGCGTGGCGTTGGCCGCCTTCAGCCAGGGAATCTCCGGGAAGGTCAGGTTCAGCGGTCCGGTCTCGGCCCCGCCGGTGTTGACCACCTCGAATTCCACCAGCGTCTGCCGGCCGCGGACCATGCCGCTTTCCAATGCCCGCGGGGTGGCGACCAACCGCGGCTGCGGGAGTTCGACGACGTAGTCAATGGTCAGGTCCGCCTTCGCGCCTTCGGCGCTGGCAAGCTGCACCACAAATCGGCCCGCGGCGTCGCGCGGTTCCGGCACGGAACTGATCACCGTGACCCGGCCGACGGCTCCCGGTGCCAACTGCGCCGGAGCGTCAACGGTCACGCTCAGTCCATCCACGGCGCCGGACTTCGCGGTGATGCCCGTCAGCGGCAGGGCGCTGAGGTTCAGCAGCTCAAACTCCGAACGCGCCACGCTGCCGGGCAGAACGGTCTGCTGCGCGTAGTTGGGCGTGAGCTTCAGACCGAGCAGGTTGAAACGGTCCTGCACCGGTGCCTCCGCGACGCCGGGATGGGCCGCGCCGAGCGTGTAGCTGCCGGCTTCGTTGGGCAGCGGCTGGAAGGTCGCGGTGAACTCGCCGGTCAGTCCGGTCAGCGCCGACAGCCTCCGCCGGGCCCCATTGAGCACGACGTGAACATTGACCAGTTCGCCGGCCGCAGCGGCGCCGTTCGGCCGGACGGCCCGGCCCTTCAACGGAATCGCGGTGCCGGCCGGTGCCGTCGTGACATCCGTTTCCACGGTCGCGGTGTAGGCCGGCTCGACTTTGACCGGCGAGGACGCGCGGGCGGAGTTGTTGTCCTCCAGCGTCTCGCGGACGGCGTTGCCCGCATCGGCCGTGACGAAGATCCAGAACGTGCCGGTCTCGCCCGGCAGAAACAGCGTCAGCGTGCGGCTGAACGATTCGCCGATCGGCAACGCCGCGTTGAACGGCGTTTCGTCGAGCACTGCATCCTGGTCATCGAGCACCGGATCGCGCGACAGCACGATCTTCTGGACGATGGTTCCGACCGCCCGATCGAATCCCTGGTTGGTGATCCGATAGCCGACTTCAAACAGCCCGCGGGTCACGCCGGACGCCGGGGCGGTGAACTCGCTCACCACGAGGTCCGGCAAGTCACCATCCGACACCGTCAACTGCGCCGTGCCCGGTGCGATGCCTTCCGCCGCCGCGGTCAGGGTAACGCGTTGGTTGCCGTCCACGACCCCGTCGTTGAGCGTGGTGATCGGGAACGTGACGGATGTCGCCCCGGCGGGAATCTCGACGGTGACGGGCACAGTCGCCTCCGTCGTGTCGGCGGAGGTGAGCTGGACCGTCAGCGCGGCGGTAGTGTCCGTGTTGCGGGTTACCACACCGGTGAGCGCCGGGTCACGGCCTTCGCGGGCCAGGGTGCCACCGAGCGTCAGGCGCAGCGTCGGCCCGTCGTCGTCGGTGACCGAGAAGTTGGCCGGCGGCGCCTCGGCAAACACGGTGCCGCTGACGGTGTCCGCCACGAAGGCCCGCAGGGAAACGGTCTGCGGACCGTCGGCGGCGGTGTCGTTCACAGCGCTGACGTAAACTTCGGCGGCGGCCGCCCCGCCGCGGATGACCACACTCGGCTGCACGACGGCTTCCGAGTCGTCGCCGACCCGCAATTGCACCAGCAGCGGTCTGGCCGTGACGTTGGTGCGGGACACCAGCGCCCGTGCCGCCAGCCCGCCGGCCGACTCGCTGAACGTGCCCGGCTCCACCACCACCGCGAGGCCGGGATTGTCATTGTCCTCCACCCGGACTGTGCCCGCCCCGGGCAGATGGCCGGACGCGGTCACGCTCACCGTGGCTTCGCGGGCCAGCCCCAACGCGGTGTCATCCACCGCGATCACGGTGAACATCACGTTCGACGCCCCCGCGGGGATCGTGACCACGGTGGGCACCAGCACATCGCCGAGACTGCTGAGCACGTTCACATCCAGTGGCAGCGGCTCCGCCTGCGGCCGCGAAACGGTCGCCGCCAGCGTCAGCCCTTCGAGCACGTTGGTGGAGTCGAAGGCCAATGACAGTCGCGGCCGGTCAATGTCCTGCACCAGCACCGACGCCGTGCCGGCAAAGAATCCGTCCGCATCGGCGGTCAGCAGGACGTTCTTGGTGCCGTCCACGATCCCATCCGCGAGGATGCCGAAGTTCACGTCCACCACGGGCGCGCCCGCGGGAATCACCACGGATTCCGGAGCGGAAATCTCATTCGTATCACCGCTCTGCAGCGTCACGCTCAGCGGCAGATTCACCGGTCCGGTCCGGAACAGTCTTCCGCGCACCACCGGCGGCACATCGCCCTCCGTGACGGCGGCGACGGCCAGTTCCAAGGTGAGTTTCGACGGCAAATTGATCCGGTTGGTGGCCGCCCCGGTGTTGTTGGCTTCATTGCCTTCGACCACTTCCCCGCCGGCATCCGCGGCGGCAAACACGCTGAAGACGCCCGCCAGACTGGCGGGAATCCGCACGCGGTTGGTGCGCGTCACAGCAGAGCCCGGCGCCAGCGGCTGGTTTTCGGAGACGGTCAGCAGGGAAATGTCGCCCCCCGGAACTTCGTCGGCCGAGAGCGCAAACGTCTCCTGCCACAGCGCCGCCGCGGGAGCGGTGCCGGCATTCTTTACGGTCCAAGTGACGTCCACGTCGGTTCCAGCGACCGCGTTGGCCGGAAACGTCACATCCGTCACCGTGAGGTCCGGCAAGGGCGGCAGCTCGATGGTCAGGGGTAGATTGCCCGCATCGCGTTCGTTGTCCGTCTCCACGGATTCGCCCAGGTCACCGGCCGCATCCGCCATGACCGACACCTGATAGACGCCGGCGGAAACGCCGGGGAGCAGCGGCAGGCTCACGTTGGTCACGCGCTCATAGGTCGCACCTGCCGCCAGCGGCAACAGGTCATCCGAGGCGAGGTTCAGCAGCGTGAACCGCCCGCCGGGCAGATGCAGTTGCACGCGATCGGTCCACGGCGCGGTGATCGCCGCCGTGCCGGCGTTGCGCACGGTCCAGCGGATCTGCACCGCCGAGCCCAGGGTGCCGCTGCTGGGCACCAGCAGCGTTTCGGCGACCAGGTTGGGCGCGGAAATCAGGAAGGTGTTCGTGGTGGCGCCCGTGTTGTTCTCTGCCGGACCGGTTTCGGCCACGTCGTCGTTCACGTCGGTCGTGACCAACAGGAACCGTTCGCCCACCTGGCTGACCGGGAAGATGACCTGATTGGTCCGGCGCACTTCGGCGCCGGGTTCGAGCGGGTCATTGACCGTCAGCGTCAGCAGATCAAACGGATCGGCGCCCGCGGCGTCGGTCGCGAGGAGAAGGCGTTCGGCCCACGGCGCCACCGCCCGGGTGAGCCCGAGGTTTTTGACCGTCCACACGAGCGCAACCGGCTGACCCAAGGGGGCAACCGCCGGCGCCAACACCTCGGTGACTGCCAAATCCGGCGGCGGCGGCGCGAGCACATTGATGACCGCGCTGGCGCCAAGGTTGTTGCCCTCGTCAGCCTCGGTCTGCTGCCCGCCCGCATCCGTGCGGACCAGGAAGTAGCGCGGGCCGGGAGTGTTCTGTCCGGACAACGGCACGGTCACAACCACCGTGTTGGTGTAGGTTTCACCGGGTGCCAACGCCGCCGGCGCAGCCGGCTGGACCAGCATGGTGCCGCCCCCGTTGTTGGCAGTGGAAAGGCTCACCGTGTCCCGCCACGGCAGGCTCACCAGGGCGCCGCCGGCATTGCGCACGACCCAGGTCACTTCCGCGGTTTCGCCAAACTTCACCTCGGCCGGCGCGGTCACGCTGTCCACGACGAGATCGCCAATGAGCAGGTCCGTGGGCTGGGCCGAAGCGGTCAGGTTGTTCCCTTCCCGGCTGCCTTCGTCCACCTGGAGCGTCGAGTCCGTGCGCACCAGCAGCCAGTAACGGCCCACGATGTTTGCCGGCAGCGTAACGTCGAGCCGACGGGTCACGCCTTCGCCGGCGGCCAGGCTGTTGGTCACTTCCAGAAAGCCCAACGGCTGCGCGCCGAAGCCACCGGACTGGCGGCCGAACAGCACCATTTCTCGCCACGGCGCCGTCGCGGCGCCCTCGCCCTGGTTCTGCGAACGCCAGGTGATTTCAACCGTCTGCCCCCCGACCGCCGTCGCCGGAGCGGCCACTTCGCCGATGACCAAATCCGGAAACCGCGGCGCGGTCGAAGGTCCGAGCACGAAGTCCGCGGTCACATCCTGATCTGTCACGACAACCTCACGGGCCACCGGCGGTTCCAATCCGAGGGCTTCGGCACCGTTGACCATCACGCTCCATTCTCCCGCCGAGACCGGCAGCCGATACCGGCCGGCTGCATCCGTCAGTGCGGATAGGGTCACGTAGTCCGTGGGCGCCAATTCGCCGACATCTTCCGGCGGACGCAACGCCGTCACAGGCACCGGGCCACGGGCCTGACTGGCGCTGGACCAGTAGAATCGGCAGCCGGCACCACCGCTGTTTTCGTGCGTCTCGACGCGCACATGGTAACTACGGCCCGCCTCAAGAGTGACGGTGCCCGATTGTTCCGACATGCCGTGCAACCCGCCATTGTCCACGACCAACTGGTCATCAATCCACAGCCACGAGCCGTCATCGGAGATGGTCGAGAGCGTGTAATCCTCCGAAAACTCGGGTGTCAGCCACCCGGTCCAGCGCACGTAAAAGTTGTCCCCGCCGATGTTCGCTGCCGGCGAACCGCCGCCCCAGTCGAAGTCCACGGTCGCATCCAGGCGGCGGGTCACCGGCGTGCCGTTGGTGGACTGCTGGCTCCAGAACTCGGCCAGCAGGCCACGGTAATCGGCCTGCACCGCCTGCACCGCCAGTCCGGGCAACGCCTGATTTCCCGGGCCGCGAACTTGTCCCGCAATCGCGAGCTCGGTCGCCGGCGCCTCCTCGACCGTCAGCACCAGTCCGCCGTCGAATTTGGCCTGCCACTTCAATCCGGCCGTCAGCGGCGGAAGTTCCAGTCGCGGAGTGCCGGTGAAAGCGCCGTTGATCAGGGCGAACGAGGCGCCCGCCGTCGGTTCGTAACCGCCGAGCAGGCGAACCCGGATAACGCCCTCGAGGCGGGTCGAACCCGAAAAGGTCACCCGGTCATACGAGGCCGCCACGGCGTCTTCGACTTCGAGGTCAATCGCCCCGCGTGCCTCCTGGGTGAATGAGCCGACGAAGCGGAGCGCGCCGATCGAACTGCCGGGCGAGACGGTCCCGCGGCTGACCATCGTGCCGTTGAAGGTGCCATTGCCGGTCAACTGGCCGCCGGTCACCTGCATGGGCCCGTCCAGCGTCAGCGTCACGCCGTCTGCCACCCGAATGACACCGTCGGATTCGCCCGCGTCGCCACCCCGGCCCAGTGTCACCGGATAGTTCACGTTGAATTCGCCATGGTTGACGAGGGGGGTGCCCAACCGGCGCGGGCCGCCGGAGCCGGGATTCACTTCGAGGATGCCGCCGGCCTCGTTGACCAAGGCGCCCGCGATGACATCGAGCGCCGAAGTGTAACCGGCATGAGCTGAAGCGATTTGCAGATAACCGGCATTGGCCAAGCCTTCGGGTGCGACCGCCGCCGTTTGACCGCCCTGATTGTCGCCGCGCACGGTCAACCGGGCTCCCGCCGGCACCGAGCCGAACAGCCGGGTGTCGGAACGGGTTACCGTGAAGGTTCCCCCAGGGCCGGCACCCGGTCCAAACACCAGTTCGGAACCGACCAGATAAACGCCGCCCTCGATCAGGCCGCCGAGATATTCGAGCCGTTGCCGGGTGCCGGACAGGCCGCCGCCCAAGGTCAGTTCGCCGGCTTCCTGCCGCAGCGTCTGCCCTTCGCTCGTGAAGCCCAAGGCGGCGCCGGTGGCCAGGAGGAATTGCCCGCGGTTGACGTGCACATCGCCCGCGCGGCCCAACGTGAGGTCGTGGTTGCCCTCGATGGTGCCTTCGTTGACCAACTGAGCCCGGATCACCCGCGGACCACCGGAACCCGGGTTCACGCGGATCACGCCGCCGGCCTGGTTGACGAGCGAGCCTTCCGACTTGGCGATCGCGGAGGTGTATCCCGCATGGGCGCTTTCGAGACGCAGCAGACCGCGGTTGGTGAATTCCGGCGCGAGCGGAATCTCCGTCTGGCCGCCCCGGTTGTCGCCGCGCACCCAGACGGTTTGGCCCGGATGCAGCTCGCCCAGCAGACGGGAACCCGAGTGGGTCATGATGAAGCTGCCGGGACTGTCGTTCGCCGCGGGTATGAGCAGGGTGCAACGGTCAAGATAAGGCGTGCCGGTCAGCGTGCCGCCGAGGAACTCGAACCGCAGGTCGCTGAAGTCACCGCCGCCCGCGATGTCCAGCCGGCCCGCTTCCTGCCGGAAGGTCTGGCCGAGGCCGCCGAGCGTCAGGCCGACGCCGGACGCCACGGTGAAGGTGCCGCGATTGGCGTGGACCGCATCTTGGCGCGCGATGGTGGTGGGATAGGTGAGCAGGACTTCGCCGTCGTTTTGCAGTTCCGTGCCCAAGCGTCGGGCGCCCCCGGCCCCGGCCTCAACCAGAAGCCGTCCGCCGGCCAGATTCCGAAAGGCGCCGGAATCCTGATGGAAGCTGGTGGTGTAGCCGGCATGGGCACTGGCCAGGCGGAGCGTGCCCCGGTTTGGAAAATCGGGCACGAGCGTCAGGTCGGTGTGGCCGCCGCGGTTGTCGCCGCGAATCCAGACGGTCTGGCCGGCGTGCAGGGCCCCCTCCAGCCGCGAAGCGCTGTGGGTGAGGATGAACGAAGCGGGGCGGGAACTGCCCGGGACAATGTTGAGGCGGACGGTGTCGAGGTAGGGCGTGCCCACGATCTCACCGCCCGCGAAGTCGAAACGCAGGCCCACCGCATCGAAGCCGCCCGGCAGGTTGAGCAGACCGGCTTCCTGGCGGAAGGTCTGGCCCGGCCGGTCGAGGCGCAGCCCGACGCCTTCGGCGACCGTGAAAGTGCCGCGGTTGGTGTGGCTGGCGTGGTCCCGGCCGAGATTGGCGCCGTAGTTCACGGTGAAGTCGCCCTCGTTGAAAAGTTCGGCCGTGAAGTTTCGAGCGCCACCGGCGCCGGGGTTGATGGACACCTGCCCGCCGGGGCGGGTCCGAAACGAGCCTTCGTTCAGTGCCAAGCTGGAGGTGTAGCCGGCGTGGGCGCTTTCCAGTTTGACGTGTCCGCGGTTCACGAAGCCCGGTTCGACCGTGATCTGGGTGTGGCCACCGCGGTTGTCACCGCGGACATGGACGGTCTGGCCCGTTTGCAAACTGCCGGCGAGCCGCGAACCGGAGCGGGTCAGGTAAAAATATCCGGGGCCGGTCGCGCCGGGCTCGACTACCAGCCGGCTGTTGTCGAGATACGCACCGCCGGTGAGGTCACCGCCGGCGAACTCAAACTGGATGTTCGAGGCGTCGAAGCCGCCGGCGATGTTCAGCACGCCGGCTTCCTGCCGGAACGTCTGCGCCCCGGCATCGAGCACCAAGGAGTTGCCCGCCGTGATGTCCATGGTGCCCCGATTGACATGCCGCGCCTCGGCCCGGCCCAGGCCCAAGCCATAGTTCAAGGTGAGCAGACCTTCGTTGCGCAGTTCGGCAACCAACTGGCGACCGCCGCCGGCCCCGTCGTTGGAAACGATCTTTCCACTGCTGGCATTGGTCAGGACGCCGTCCACCTGGAAAGAGCTGGAATAGCCGGAGTTGGCGCTTTCGAGGCGGAGCGTGCCACGGTTGGCGAAGCCGCCTTCCGCCCTGGCCAGCGTGTGGTTGCCCCGGTTGTCGCCCCGAACCCACACTTCGGTCTGTGGACCGACTTCGCCGGTCAGGCGGGCGCTCGACCGGGTGAGAATGAAGCGGCCCTCGCCGGGGACGCCGTTGCCCAAGGCCAGTTCGCCGCCGTCCACGTAAACATAACCGCCCCGAACCTCGCCGCCGGAGAACACGAACTTTGTGCCGTCCACGGTGAAGCCACCGCCCTGTTGCAGCACCCCGCCGGCCTGCTCGAAACGGGTCCCCGCGCCCGCCAGTGTCGCCGTATCGCCGGTTTCGACATTCCAAGTCCCGAGATTGCGGAACCAACTGGCAGCCCCGCCGAATTCCGCCTCGTGATTCACGTTCACCGTGCCGTAGTTCAGCAGACCGCCACGAATGAACCGCGCGCCGCCGCTGCCGGGATTGATCGTCACGACACCCGTCAGGTCGTTGGTCAGATAGCCCCCCCAGAGGGTCAACCCGGATGTATACCCGGAGTTGATGGATTCCAGGCGGACTGAGCCGAAGTTGCTGAACCCATCGGTCTCATAGTTCAAATGCCCCTTTGAGTTGCTGCCCTGAATCAGCAGTTCGGTGCCCGCGGCGACGTCATTCTCCGATTCCGGAGGCAGGCTCAGCAGTCCTGCGCCGACCACCCGCTGAATCTCGGCAGCCGAGAGCGCCCGGTTGAAAATGGCGACTTCATCGAGGTCGCCCGGCCACTTGTAGGCCGGTCCCCGCACGGTGCCCCATTCGCCGAGCTTCGCCGTGCCCGCCCCCGCGGTGCTCAGCCGCTTGCCCACGGGTCCGATAGCCGACGCTTCCAAGGCTCCGTTCTTGTAGAGTCCCACGAATCCATCACTGCTCCGCCAAACCGCGGCGACATGAATCCAATCACCCACCGGCAAGAGCGTCGTTCCGCCCACGCCAGCCGACCCGCCGCCGTCGAATTCGACCACGAAGGAACCTTTGCCCACCTCCGCGCCCTCGGAATTGTAGAGCAGAAACCGGTTTCCTCCTCCCCCGCCGGTGTTCCACTGGCCGACAATTCCACCCACCGAAAAGTCGCCGTGCGACCGGCGCACCCACGCCATGACGGTCAGTCCATCTGCTCCGGCCACGGCCGGCAGCGGTCCGACGTCCACATAGTCATCCGCCCCATCGAGGGCAAACGCCTGGCCGACTTTGCCGGCGCCAAAGGCAGCTCCGCCGACCAACGATCCCGGATTGGCCCCGGTCGCATCGGTGGCGTCATTTTCGCCGGCCCACCAGCCGATCATGCCCGGAGGCAATCCGGCTCCGGTCAGGGAAGCGGGTGCCAAGAGCAACAGCGTGACAGAAAGGGCGTCAACGCGTCGGGTTTTCATGGCAGCGGGGTGGGAAGCCTCTTGAATGGACGCTTGGGTCTGACACAAAGGCCGTCCGCACGCGAGCCGAATGTCGGGAGCCGCTTACGTAGGAATACGTAGATGCCCACCCCAAGTATCGGTGGTCGAGCCGTCCCTTGACGCCCCCGGTTCGCCTCACAAGATTGCGGGTGCAGAATGGCGAAGCAGAAAGAACGTCCCCTCAGCCGCCGGGAGGCGCGAGACCTCGATGTGGAAATCGGGTTTCTCGAGGGCTTGGTGCGCCGGGATCCGGCCTACACCGACGCCCTGGAACTGCTGGGCGACAATTACACGACGCGCGGGCGGATTGATGACTGCCTGAAGGTGGACGAGCAGCTGCGTTCCCTGCGCCCCGGCGATCCCAACGTCCGCTTCAACCTCGCCTGCACCCTGGCCCTGGCCGGTCAGGCCGACCGCGCCTGCGCGGAACTCGACCAGGCCATCGACCTCGGCTACCGCGATTTCAGTTCCATGCGCAGGGAACCCGATCTGGCGGCAGCCCGGAAACACCCGGACTGTCAGCGGATCCGCGAGCGCAGCCGCCGGCTCGAAAAGACTCCAAAGACGCATTGACCGCCGGCCGACCCGTCGGTTGCGTGCGGGAGCCGGCTTTGTCAGCGTCGCGCCGCCGATGAGCTGGTTTTACCAACACGTCTTCCGCCCGCTGCTGTTCCTGCAGGACTCCGAACCGGCCCACGACTCCACGCTGAAGGCGCTCGGATTCGCGGGCCGCTGCCCTCCGCTGCTGGAGCTGACCCGGGCGATCCTTGACGTGGCTGACCTGCCCGTTACGGCGATGGGGCTGACGTTTCCGAATCCGGTGGGGCTCGGGGCCGGCATGGACAAACAGGGCGTGGCGGTGCCGACCTGGCAGGCACTGGGATTTGGCTTCAGTGAGCTTGGCGGTGTCACGTGGCACGCGCAGCCCGGAAACCCGCAGCCCCGGATGTTCCGGGTGATCGCCGAACACGGCCTGATCAACCGCATGGGCTTCAACAATGGCGGTGCCCCGGCACTCGCCGCCCGGCTTCAGGAATGGCGGCGCCGCGGGCTCTGGCCGGCCCATCCGGTGGGGATCAACCTCGGAAAATCCAAAATTACGCCGCTCGACGAGGCCGTCACCGATTACGCGAATTCCTTCCGGACCCTGTGGCCGCTCGCGGATTTTTTTGTGGTGAACGTCAGTTCCCCCAACACGCCGAACCTGCGGCAACTGCAGGACAAATCGGCGCTGGATGAAATCCTCGGCGCACTCCAGACCATCAACGCCGAACTGGGCCGGGACGGGCGTTCGAAACCGCTGCTGGTCAAAGTGGCGCCGGATCTTTCCTTCGAGGCGCTGGACGAAATCGTGGAGGTGGCGCTCCGGCGCAATCTGGCCGGCATCGTGGCAACCAACACGACCATCGCCCGGCCGGCAACTTCAGATCCCGTGGCCACCCTCATTTACCGCGAGACGGGCGGACTCAGCGGCCAGCCGCTGCGGGCGCGGAGCACGGAGGTGATCCGGCATCTCCGCCGGCAAGCCGGCAACCGGCTGACGCTGATCGGCGTGGGCGGGATTGCATCCGCCGACGATGCCTGGGAGAAGGTCCTGGCCGGCGCCTCGCTGGTGCAGGTGTATTCGGGCCTCGTTTATCAGGGACCAACGCTCGTGGGCGAGATTGTGGAAGGCCTGCGCGAGCGGTTGGCCGGCGCGACCTGGGACGAGGTCGTGGGCCTGGCAGCGCGCTAGGCGACCGGAGGATCAAAGCCCGGAAACAAAAAGGCCGACGGGACATTTCCATCCCGCCGGCCAAAACGGAACCGACCCGGACCTACTTCATCCGGTCAAAGTTCTTTTGCAGGATCTGCCACGGGGCGAGCCCCGCCACCTTGCTCTGGTGGTCATTGATGATGGCCTGCTCATTGGCGTTCTTGGTGGGCCGGCTGGCCTTGTAAATGACGCCGAATTTTCCGGGCGCGAGATCCTCGGCCAGCTTGTAGGCGGCATATTCGTCGGTCACGTCATGGTCCGCCGGCACGAGGTCGAACTTGCCGCCCTTGCGCGGATTCGAGTTGTCAAAGGCGCCCGGATAAAACTCCACGCATTCGCTGAGGCACTGGATGAAGCTGAAGCCGTCGTGATCCATCGCGGCCTCCATCATCTGGAGCACGTGGTTCGGATTCGTGTGCGAGGTGCGGGCCACAAACGTGGCGCCGGCGCAGATCGCCTGCTTGATCGGGTTGATCGGCCGGTCCTTTGCACCCCAGACGTCGGTCTTCGACTTGAAGCCGAGCGGGGAGGTCGGCGAGGTCTGGTTCTTGGTCAGGCCGTAAACGTTGTTGTCCATCACCACGTAGGTGAGCTTCACGTTCTTCCGGGCGGTGTGGGTGAAGTGATTGCCACCGATCGAGAAGGCATCGCCGTCGCCACCGAACACACACACATGCAGGTCCGGACGGGACAAGGCGACCCCGGTCGCAAACGGCAGCGCGCGGCCGTGAATGAAGTGGGCGCCGTGCGCCTGCACGAAGTAGGGGAAACGGCTGGAGCAGCCGATGCCGGCCACGGTGGTGACCTTCTCATGGTGCATCTTGCGCTTCTCGATCAGCTTGAAATAGAGGGCGAGCACCGAGAAGTCGCCGCACCCCGGGCACCAGGTGGGATGATCCGCCGAGATTTCCTTCTTGGTCAGCGGCTTGCGGTCCGAATCGGCGAGGGGAGCCGGCACTGGCAGGCCGGCGGTGTCGGTCGTGCGGGGCAGAACCCCGAAAGGTATGTCGAGAACGCTCATGGTTTCGTCTTGGAAATGGCAGTTGTGATCAGGCTTGAGAGGCTTGGTTCGCGGCGGCAATCCCCGCGCGGACGCGGTCAACGATCTCCTTCACCTTCCAGGTGAGACCGTCCACCTTGGTGATGCCCTTGATCTTGGGATCGCAATAACGGGCCCGCAGCACGGCTGCGAACTGGCCGTAGCCGTAAAGCCCTTCGTCGGTGAGTTCGACCACGAAGATGTGGCGGAAGCCCTTGAAGATCTCCGCCAAGCCCTCCGGAAGCGGGTTGATGTATTTCACGTGGACTGCCGAGACGGCATCGCCCAAGGAGCGGAACTTGTCCACCGCCTCGCGCACCGGGCCCTGCGCCGAACCCCAGCTGACCAGCAGCACCTGCCCTTCGGCCGGGCCGTAAACGACCGGCTTCGGCAATTCTTGGCCGAGCTTCTTCAGCTTGTTGCGGCGCTTGGCGGTCATCTGGAGATGCAGCTTGGGCGAACCGGTCGGATGGCCGAGCTCGTCGTGTTCCAGACCGGTGACCACTGGGTATTTGCCGCTGCCGACCCGGGTGCCGGGGGCCAGGTGGCGGGTGATGCCATCGGCGGCGGCCAAGTCGTAGGGCTTGTGGTCCGCCACGGGCGAGAAGTCCGGGGTGATGTCCTGGCAGATCGCCTTCAGATCAGGCTCAGGAAAGGCCTCGATCCGCGTCGCAATGCCTTGGTCGGAGAGCAAAATCACCGGCGTGCTGAACTTGCGGGCGATGTTCACGGCCTCAATCGCCGAGTAGAAGCAGTCCTCGACCGTGGCCGGGGCGATGACCACGCGGGGGCTGTCACCGTGGCCGCCAAAGCACGCAATGTTCAGGTCGGATTGCTCGATGTTGGTGGGCATGCCCGTGGACGGGCCACCACGCTGGATATCCACCACGACCAGCGGCATTTCCGCCATGCACGCCCAGCCCAAGGCTTCCGTCTTGAGGGAGATGCCCGGGCCGGAAGAACCGGTGACGGCAACCCGCCCGCCCCAGCTCGCGCCGATTGCCATCGAGATGGACGCGATCTCGTCCTCGCACTGCTGGAAAGAACCGCCGTATTTCGGCAGTTCGCGCCGAAGGATTTCCATGATGTCGGACCACGGGGTGATCGGGTAACCGGCGCCAAAGCGCACCCCGGCAGCGACCAGTCCATAGGCAATCGCCTCGTTGCCGTTCATCACGACCTGCGGGCGCCCAATCTTCTTCTGCGAGTGCTCCAGCTGGTAGCTCTTGAGCAGATCCTGCAGTTGGAAGCTGTAGCCGGCGTCGAACGCCATGATGGCCGTCTCGGCGATCTTCGGGTCCTTGCCCGCAAAACGCTCCGCAACCAGCCTCTTCAGCTTGTCGAGGTCGAGATCGTAGATGCGCGCAAGGAGGCCGAGGGCGAACACGTTTTTGCCCTTGTCGCGACCGCTGCCGCCGATGGCCTCGACCGTCTTGCTGGAGATCGGCACCGCGACATGGCGGTATTTGTCGAGGTTCTCGGGCTTGAACTCGGTCACATGGTCCGAGTCATAGAGGACGATGCCGCCCAGCTTGAGGGAGCTGAGGTGGTTGTCGTAGCTGTGCTGGTAAAAGGCGAGGAGCATATCCGCCTCGTCACCGGCGCTCTGAACTTCACCGGAACCGATGCGGACCTGGAAAATCGAGGGACCACCGGAGATGGTCGAAGGAATGGTCATGAACGTCATGACTTCCTGTTCGCTGCGTCCCGCCAGCCGGGCGAGGAAGCCGCCGATGGCTTGGATGCCGTCCTGGGAGTTGCCCGCGATACGGATAATGGCTTCGGAAACTCGGGTAATGGGTGGCTGGCCACCCGCGGACTGGCCAGATTCTGCGACTGCGCTCATTAAGATGTTGCCTTTCAGGGGAAAACGCCGCGAGGAAGGCGCCCGGATAGGGAGTCGCCACGCGGCAAATCGTGTGCGAGGACGTTAATTAGGCCCGGATGACCGTCAAGGTGACCAGCCATAAAACTGGCTTAACCTGCAAGGTCCCAACATAAGCCCAATCCCGCCTGACATCTGGATTTCGGCCAAAAGCACCGACTTCTGAAGCCCATCATTTCCCTGTTGCCAGCTTGGTCCCAAAACGAATGCAGTCTTTGCCAAGAAGTGTCCACTGCCCCGCCCTCCGCCACCGCCTTGGTTCAAACTCATCTCGCCGACTTGGGCATTCCGGCGGATTACGGTCGCCTGCGCGGTCTGCCGGAACATCCCGAGGCGACTGAACTGGTTACCGCCCGCACACTGAAGGATGGCCGGGAGCTGAAACTCGCTCCCGACGCGGCGGCCGCGTGGTTGGCCCTGCAAGCGGCGGGGTTGCAGGACGGAGTGGAACTCCTGCTGATTTCCGGTTTCCGCAGCCTCGCACACCAGCGGGGAATCATCGAACGCAAGCTCGCCGCCGGGGAAACGCTGGAGGCGATCCTGCAGGTCAACGCAGCTCCGGGTTACAGCGAACACCACACCGGCCGCGCGGTGGATATCGGCACGCCCGGCTGCCCGCCGCTCTCCGAAGGATTTGAGGATACCGCCGCGTTTCTTTGGCTGACCGCCCGTTCCGCCGAATTCGGGTTTTGGCTCAGCTATCCCCGCAACAACCATCACGGCCTGATTTACGAGCCGTGGCACTGGCTTTTCCAACCGCCAACTTTGTCTGGGCAAATTCCCCTCCGCACTTGATCACTGGCAGAAACCCGGAGAGCACCCGAAAAGGCGCGGGTCAGCCAGAAAGGGGATGACTTCGGCGAGCGCCTCCCACGATTCGGGCTTGTTCTAGACCGCGGGTCGGTTTCCATGAACGGCGTGATTTTGCCGCCCGTGGTAATCTTTTCCGATCTGCTCCCGCCCAAGCGGGGCGGACTCGCCGACCACACCGCGGCGCTGGCCATTCACTTGGAGCAGGCGGGGCATCCGGTGACCGTCATCAGTTCGATCGGTGTCGGCGGCAACGTGCCCTACACGGTCCGGCCGGTGATGGACGACTGGAGGGACGTCGCGCTGCTGGCGGCCGAACTGACTGCGGTTCCTTCGGACGCAATCCTCATCTGGCAATACGTTCCCCACATGTATGGCCACGGCGGCGTGAATTTGCAGCTGCCGTCTTTCATGGGCTGGCTCAATCGCCTGGGCCGCCGCCAAATCGTCATCACGCATGAGATCGCGGCGGACTATTCCTGGCATCCGGGCCGGTTCTGGTATGCGTGGAATCACCGCCGGCAGTGGAAGAAGATCATGCGGTTTGCCGATGCCATTCCCATCTCCACCAGCCGCTGGGTGGAGGAATGGTCCGCCCGGCGGCCGGAGGTCGCGAAAAAGTTCTTCACATTGCCGTCCCCCTCAAGCATCCCGCGCGACCCGACGTTGACCGAGGAAGACCGCCTCCGCTGGCGCCGCGAACACCGCCTGCCGGAGAACGCCAAAATCATCGCCTACTTCGGCACCTTCAGCCCGGCCAAGGGCATTCCATGGGCCATCGACGGCTGGCGCTACTCGCTGCGAGCCAACCAGCCCGTGGCGTTTGTCCTGATCGGGTCGGCCCCGGAAATCCCCCTCGCCTCCGACCTGCGCGCACTCTACCGGCCGCTGGGCTACGTGAAACCGCAGGAAGTTTCGCGCGCCCTGCACGCGGCCGACGTGATGGCACTGCCCTTCACGGACGGCTACAGCGAGCGGCGCACCACGCTGATGGCTGCCCTAGATCATGGTGTCGCGGTGGCCACCACCACCGGCCACAACACCGGTTCGGCCCTGGAAAGGGCGGAGTGGGCGGCCCACGTCCCGGCCACAGATCGCAATGGCTACATCCGCCTGATTCAGGAGCTCGTTCACATGGACGAAAAACGCCGCACGGTCGCGGCGGCCGGCAAAGCCCATCATGACCGGGAATTTGCCTGGCCGGTCGTCGTGAAACGGCTCCGCGAACGGCTAACCGCCTGATTGCCGATACCGGCTCAGTCGAGGGCGGGTGTAAAGATCTTCTCCGGCGCGCTTCGGCGCAGCTCCACGTGGCCATCGAGGAAACCCAGATTTGCCCGGAACTTCCCGAGCTTCCGTCCCGTGGTCACTCCATGCCGGTCCGCGGATTCGGAACTCTTCTCCGTGCCGCCACTGTGGCGGTAGCAGACGTTGCCACTCCCCGTAACCAGGGTCCGTTCATTGGTGTCCGGATAGAGACAGGCATCCCAGCCATCGCTGTCGCCAACCATGACGGTTCCTGCCGGGTCCGCGATCGTCCGCAATGCCATGTCCCGCCGGCCGTTGTTGATCATGCCGTTCTGGCCGTAGGCGAGATAACCCCAGAAACCGCCCGCCCGCAGCGCGGCCCCGAGTCGTTCGTTCGCCTGAGCCTTCTGGACACTTCCGGGGCAGACAAACACCCCTTGGCCGGCATTGGTGGCACTTCGCCCCAGATAGGGCTGCAGTTGCCGATACCAGATGGGCGCCGGCTCGCCTTTCGACGCCGCCTGCGTCACCCACAAGGCATCGGGCCAGCCAATCGGCAAGGCCCGCTGCTCTTCGTCATACATCGCGGTGGCGATCAGCAACTGCCGCAGATTGCTCTGGCAGGCCGCCGCCCGCGCCTTGTCCCGGGCCCGCCCCAACGCCGGCAGGAGCATCCCGGCCAGCACCGCGATGATGGCAATCACCACGAGAAGCTCGATCAGTGTGAAGCCGGAGCGGGAGACCGAAGGGAAGGACGCGGATCTCACGGAGGCGAGCCTGCCCCATCACATCGGCTTCGCCAGCCAAACTTCCGGACTTTGCGCTCCGGGGCCGCCCCTCCTACGGTCGCGCCGGATGAAGCAGACGTTTGACGAGATTCCCGCCGCCCTCGCCGACCTGCGCCGTGGGCGCATGATCATCGTCGTGGACGACGCCGATCGCGAGAACGAGGGCGACCTGGTGATGGTTGCGGAAAAGGCAACCCCGGCGGCGGTGAACTTCATGGCCAAGTTCGGCCGCGGGCTGATCTGCGTGCCCACCACGGAAGACCGGCTCCGGCAGCTCGGCATCGAGGAAATGGTCACGCAGAACCGGGAATCCTTTCAGACCGCGTTTCAGGTTAGCGTGGACGCGGCCCACGGCATCACCACCGGCATCAGCGCCGCGGACCGTGCAAAGACCATCCGGATCATGGCGGACCCGCGGGCCACGGCCGATGATCTCAAGAAACCCGGACACATCTTCCCGCTCCGCGCCAAACCCGGCGGCGTCCTGCAGCGGGCCGGCCACACGGAGGCGGCCGTTGATTTCGCCAAGCTCGCCGGCTGCCGTCCGGTGGGTGTCATCTGCGAGATCATGAGCGACGACGGCACGATGGCCCGGCTGCCCGAACTGCGGAGGTTCGCAAAGAAACATCGGCTGAAGATCTGCTCCACGGAACAGCTCATCGCGTTCCGGCGCGCATCGGAAAGGTTGGTCGAACGGATCGAGACCATCCGCATGCCGACCGACTACGGTGACTTCGCGCTGCATCTCTTCCAGTCCAAGGTGGACGGCAACCACCATCTCGCGCTGGTCAAAGGCGACGTCCGCGACCGCGAGGGAGTGCTGGTGCGGGTCCACAGCGAGTGTCTAACCGGGGACGTGTTCGGTTCGCGCCGCTGCGACTGCGGCCCGCAGCTTCACGCGGCGATGAAGCGGATCGAGCAGGAAGGCAGCGGCGTCATCCTCTACATGCGGCAGGAGGGCCGCGGCATCGGCCTGCCGGCAAAGGTCCAGGCCTACAAGCTGCAGGAGCGCGGTCTCGACACGGTGGACGCCAACCTGAAGCTCGGCTTCCCGATGGATCTGCGCGACTATGGAGTCGGGGCGCAAATGCTGAGCGACCTCGGTCTCAAGACCATCCGCCTGCTCACCAACAATCCCAAAAAGCTCGTCGGCCTGCAGGGTCACGGACTGAAGGTGGTCGAGCAGTTGCCCATCCGCGTGAAGCCCAATCCGCACAACGCCCGCTACCTGAAAACCAAACGGGAGCGGATGGGACACCTGCTGTAGGACACCACTGCGAATCAGTGGCTGGGATTCCCGGCAACGTGTTCCGGGGTTCTGAAAAACTCTTCTCCGCGGCGAAGGCGATTGTAGGCGGAATTGGCCTTCCGGAACACCAGCAGCCCCGGCAGGCGACGCCATAGATCCACGACCACGTCCCAGTCGCCTCGGAGCATCCGGCCACGAAGTTTCACCAGGTTGTTCAGCACGACCGCCGGCCAGACCAGGGCGGCAAGCAGGACCGCCCGCCACGAAAAATACTTGATCGCGATCGCTGTCAGGTTCGCCCGCTGCGACACATAACGCCGCCGTCCCACGGACACGTTGAGACGGGTCAATGTCTGCGCGCTCGAGGCGTTGACCGCGTGATAGACCTTCGCCGCCGGCACCTGCTCCGTCTTCCAGTTCCGTTGCCAGGCCCGGATGAAGAGGTCGATGTCCTCGTGGTCGAGGAAGAATCCCGTGTCCCACCCGCCCAGCTCGCGGTAAACGTCCCGGTGAATCATCACGGCCCCGGCGCAGGGAAACGGCACCGTTTCGCCGGCCACCATCGGCACATTGAAATCGGCGGCATACCGGGGATGCGGCGAGTTCAGTGCCCACGCGGTCCGGTAGAACTTCGTCCCGCCGTGGATCCACTCCCGGCCATCATACGTCCATTGCCATGGATCGGCTGCGCCCACCCTCGCCGCCAGATCAATCCGCCCTGCCAGGAGCCGGAGGCAGTCCGGATCAAACCACATGTCCTCGTTGCAGAAAAACAGCAGCTCGTGGGACGCCAAAGTTGTTCCCGCATGATACCCCGCGACCAAGCCCGTTTCCGGGGGCTCGGTCAGGACCTTCACGTCCGGATTTGCGGTCAAAATCTTTCCGGAGTCATCGGTGCTGCACCGGTCCACCATGATGATCTCGACCGCAACGCCCCGCTGCGCCCGCAGGGTTTCCAACAGCCGCGGCAGGAACCGGGCGCCATTGAAGTTGGAGACGATGACCGAAACGGAGGGCATGAACGACGTCCCGGGCAATGTGACCGAAAGCCCGGCCGGCGTCACGACTCGTCGTCCGACACGTGCCGGACGATCATTTCGACCGTCTTTTCGAGGCCGCCAAGATTCTCCCGGACCACCGCCTGGCCCCTGAGTCCAAGTGCCGCCCGTTCCGCGGGATCGGCCAGCAGCCGTTCCAATTCCAATTCGAGCGCCGCCGCATCCGGCACCTGCCGGGCGCCGTCCCGGGCCAGGAATTGCGGCACCACTTGGGGGAAGTTCTGCATGTTCGGTCCAAACACCACCGGTTTCCCGAGGGCGGCAGGCTCGATCGGATTCTGGCCGCCTTCGGCCGTCAGGGACTTCCCGACGAAGACCACGTCGGCCCGTTCATAGAAGAACCGCAACTCGCCGGTCGTGTTCACCACCAGACATTCCAGTTCCGGATCGTCCAGTTGCGTCAGCTGTGTGATTTCGTTGCGAAACCGGAATTTGACGCAGTTCGCGGCCAATTCGCGCCCGACCTCCCCGCCCCGTTCCTGGTGCCGCGGAACAATGATGGTGAAGAGTTTCGGAAACCGTTGGCGCAGCCGGCGCGTGATCTGGGCGAGCAGCAGTTCCTCCCCCGCGTGGGTGCTGCCACCGACCAGCACGAGGGCATCGTCGGCCACCCCGAGCTGCGCCAGCAGCGCCGACACATCCAAACGGGCCGGGCCCTTGATGGCCGCAGAATCGAATTTCAGGCTGCCCACGACTTCAATCACCTCCGGGCGAACCCCCAGTTCCCGCAACCGCTGTGCGTCGGCCTCGTTTTGGACTCCCACGCCGGAGAATCCCGCGAACAGGCGGCGGAAAATGAATCCTGCCCTCCGGTAGCCCCGGAACGACCGGTCCGAGATCCGCGCGTTCACCAGAAAGTAAGGAATGTCCCGCTTCTGGAGCGTCCAGAGCATGTTCGGCCACAGCTCGGCCTCCACAAAGATCATCGCCTGCGGATGGATGGAACCCATCGAGCGCTGGACGTGCTTCCGGCGGTCAATCGGGTAGTAAATCTTGCTGACGTGCGCCGGCAGCTGCTTTTCCAGCTCCGCCCGTCCGGTCGTGGTGGTCGTCGAGACCACCAGCTTGTGATTTGGCAACCGGATCTCCAGCCGCCGGACCAGTTCGGTCGCCAGGCCCACCTCCCCGACGCTGACCGCGTGCAGCCAGATGACCTTGCGGTTGGTCAGGGACATCTTCAGCCGGCCGTCGTATTGGCCAAACCGTTCCGTGAACCCGGCCTGCCAATTGCCCCGTCGGCGCATCTTCAGGAAATAGAAGGGCGCACTCAGGACAAAGCCGATGTTGAACAGGACGTTGTAGAGGAATCGCATGTCCGGGTCGTAACTCGTTCGCGGCGCGAGGTTAGTGATTCCCGGACCAGCGGAAAGACTTCTTCGTCACCCAATTAGCACCCTTGCGCGACGTGACAACCGGCAGAACTTCCCCGTGGGTCACATGAACATCTACGCGCATCCCACCTTCGACATGGCGCAACGGCAGTTCGACCTCGTGGCCGACCTGCTGGCGATCCCGGACAATGACCGCGGCTGGCTCAAGTTTCCGAAGCGAGCCCTTACGGTCGCCTGTCCCGTGCGGATGGATGACGGCTCAACGCGCGTCTTCGCCGGCTACCGGGTCCAGCATCACTTTGCCCTCGGCCCCACCAAGGGCGGCCTGCGTTACCACCCGGACGTCACCCTCGGCGAGGTCGCCGCGCTCGCGCTGTGGATGAGCTGGAAGTGCGCCCTTACCGGCCTGCCCTACGGCGGTGCCAAAGGCGGCATCAGCGTGGACGCCCGCTCCCTTTCCCCGGGCGAACTTGAACGTCTCACCCGGCGTTACACCCAGGAAGTCGTCAACTTCATCGGGCCGCAGGTGGACATTCCCGCCCCCGACGTCGGCACCAACGAGCAGGTCATGGCGTGGCTGATGGACACCTATTCCACCCACGCCGGCCACGCCGTGCCGGCCGTGGTCACGGGCAAGCCGGTTCATCTCGGCGGCTCGCTGGGCCGGCGCGAAGCTACCGGCCGCGGCGTGGCCTATCTGGCCGGACGCGCCATGGACACGCTGGGCTTGGAAGCTTCCGGCGCCACCGCCGTCGTCCAAGGCTACGGCAATGTCGGCGCGGTCGCCGCGCAATCGCTCGTCAAACAGGGGCTCAAAGTCATCGGTGTCAGCGATGTAGGCGGCGGCATCCACAACGCCGCCGGGATTGACCTGCGCCGACTGGAGGCATGGTTTGCCGAACACCGGACCATCTTGGGTTTCCCCGAGGCGGAGCCCATTGCCAATGCGGACCTGCTGACTCTGCCCTGCGACGTGCTCGTGCCGGCGGCCTTGGAACGCCAGATCACCGCGGAGAACGCCGGTCAACTTCGCTGCCGTGTGATCGCGGAGGGCGCCAACGGGCCGACCACGCCCGAAGCTGACGAAATCCTCAATCGCCGCGGCGACGTCTTTGTCGTGCCCGACATCCTCTGCAATGCCGGCGGAGTCGTGGTGAGCTACTTCGAATGGGTGCAGGATCTCCAGTCGTTCTTCTGGTCGGAGGGCGAGGTCATGGACAAACTGTTCCGCATCCTGGAAGGCGCCTTCCAAAGCACCCTGAACGTTTCCCGCAAACAGAACCTCCCGATGCGGACCGCCGCGCTGAGCCTCGGCATCCGCCGCGTCTGGGAAGCGAAGAAAAGCCGCGGGCTGTTTCCCTGAGCGCCAGCGGCCCGCTTCGGGGTGTTGCCGCCGGATTCCTCTGCGCCCAGCCTTGGCGTGATGAGTTCCCCGACCGTTTCGCGCCGCACCGCCCTCAAAAGCCTCGCCGGCGCCGGTGCCGCCGCCGCGATGGGAGGTTGTGCCAGTCTCCGACCGGCCGGACCCAATCGCGTCGTCATTGAAAACGCCCGCCCGGGAACCCGCGACTGGCAGTTGACCAACACGCGGGTGGACCCGGCGACCAAGTGGCGTTGCCCATGGATCGAAGGCTACTGCTCGCAGACCCGGGTGCGCGCCGGCGATTCCCTCTCGGTCTTCGTCAGCACCAATCCCGCGAGCGCGTTCACCCTGGACATCTACCGCCTCGGTCACTACGGCGGCGCCGGCGGCAGGCTGATGCGTTCGTTCGGGGCGATTCCCGGCAAGCCCCAGCCGGAACCGCCGGTCGGCGCCAAACGCCTGCGGAACTGCGCGTGGGAACCCTCGGTGAGCTTCACCATCCCCGCGGATTGGCTCAGCGGCGTCTATCTCGGCAAACTCACCGAACAGCGCAGCGGCCTGCAAAGCTACGTCATCTTCATCGTGCGAGACGACCGGCCGGCGGACCTGCTGTTCCAGTGCAGCGACCACACCTGGCAGGCTTACAACCGCTGGCCCACCCAGTTCGCGCTCTATGACGACGGCAAGGACCAGTGGTATTGGGGTGGCGGCGTGCAGGTCGGGTTCAACCGCCCCTACGGACGCTACTGCCAGATCTTCGACGCCCCGCTGTCGCAGGGCTCCGGCGAATTCCTGCTCTGGGAATTCCCGGTCGCCTACTGGCTCGAACAGCACGGTTACGATGTCACCTATTGCTCCAACCAGGACACCCACGCCGATCCGCGCGGACTGCTCCGGGCGAAGGGATTCCTGTCGGTCGGCCACGACGAATACTGGACGATCGAGATGTTCCGCCACGTTCAGGCCGCCATCGCCGCGGGCGTGAACGTCGCCTTCCTGTCCGGCAACGCGGTCTGCGGTCGCATCGCGCTGACGCCCGATCAGCGGGCCTTCGAGCGGGTGGGGGTTTATGGACCGCCCGGCGGAACGCGGGACTTCATTGCCATGAAATCGCTGCCGCACGAACGGCCCTACGCCAATGAACTGGTCGGCGCCCATAGCACCGGACCCGTGACCGGCGGCGCGGACTGGACCTGTGTGAAACCCGACCACTGGCTGTTCGCGGGCACCGGCATGAAACACGGCGACAGCATTCCCGGGCTCGTCGGCTGGGAATGGCACGGGGATCCCGCACCGATTCCGGGCCTGGAAGTGGTTGCCTCCGCGCCCACGCAGGACGCCCCCGGCAAACCCAACGGCGGCCAGTTCACCGCGACGATCTATCCCGGAACCAAGGGCAACTTCGTCTTCAACGCCGCCACCATCTGGTGGGGCGACGGTCTGTCCGCGCCGCCGGGCTATCTGCGCCCCAGCGTTTACACGACACCCCAGGGGCCGGATCCGCGACTGCAGCGCATCACTCAGAACCTGCTGGCCCGCATGATCGACGCGTGACCGAGCGGGAAACCCGATGAACCTGCGCCTGTTCACCGCCCTGTCCGTCTTGCTGCTGACCTCCTGCACGCTTCCCGAACGCCGCATGAGTCCCGCCCCGCCTCCGCTCACGTTGGATTACAACACTCCGGTGGACGCCGGCCTGCAGCGCCAGGTTGAGTCCCTGGACGCACGCCTGCGGGCGCAGTTCGGCATGACGACCGAGCAGACCGCGGTCGGCCTGTGCGACCTCCGCACCGGTCGACTTGCCCTGATCCATCCGGACCGCATCGAATACGCCGCAAGCGTGCCCAAAATCGGCATTCTGCTCGCCTACTTCGTCCGCCACCCGGAAGCCGCCACGCAGCCCGATCCCGCCGTCCGCCACGAACTGGGCCTGATCGCCAAGCTCTCCTCGAACGAACTGGCGGCGAAATACTCGGCCCAGCTCGGCCTGCGCTACATCCAGCAATGCCTGACCGAACGCGGCTTCTACGACTCCGCCCGCGGCGGCGGCCTCTGGGTCGGCAAACACTACGGGCGCGCCGACGAACGGTATCCCGATCCGGTCGGCGGGCATTCCCACGCCGCCACCGTCCGGCAGGTGCTCCGCTACTTCCTGCTGCTGGAACAGGGACGGCTGGAAAGCCCCGCGGTGTCGCGGGCGCTGCGCGACATCTTCGCCTCGCCGGAACTGCCGCACGACCAAGAACGGTTCGTGCTCGGTCTCGCCGGACGTCCGGTCGAGATTCTGCGCAAATGGGGCGACTGGGAAAACTGGCAGCACGACGCGGCCATCGTCACCGGCCCTGGCCGGCACTACATCCTGGTCGCGATCACCCATCATCCCCGCGGCCGCGAATACCTGGCCGCCTTGGCATCGGCCGTGGACGACGGACTCCAAGCCGGCTCGGGCTCGTTCCCTTCCCCGCCCTGAAAGGCGCCACCGTTCACTCATCAGCGGCAACGTCGAGGCCGCGGATCTCGCGGAACTGGCGGCTGAGGACGATCGCCTCGACGAGGGGCTCGATCCGGTAATCCCCCTTCTTCAGGCGGGCGGAAATGTCCTCGAGAAGCGGCCGGTCCGAAAGCTGCACGCCGCGTCCCAGCGAGTAGCCGAGCAGCTTCCGGCAGAACTGCCGGACAAACGAATCGCGCCGTTGGGTCAGGAGATAGGTCCGCAGCCCGCCGAGGCCGTCCAACTCGGTTCCGTCGAGCACCTTGGTCTTGGTATCAATGGGATGCCCCCCCAGATCCACCTCCCGCCGGCGCCCGATGGCGTCGAACGCTTCCAGCGCGAAGCCGTAGGGATCGATCTGCCGATGGCACCCAAAACACTTCGGATCGGTGCTGTGCTTCTCGGTGAGCTGCCGCACGGTGAGCGACTCGGCGGCCTCGTCCTCGGGCAGCCGCGGCACATCCTTGGGCGGACGCGGGAGCTTGTCACCGAGCAGCACCTCGGCAGTCCAGTTGCCGCGCAGGATGGGACTCGTGCGGGACGCTCCGGATTGCTTCGCCAACACGGCCGCCTGCCCTAGCACGCCGCCGCGGCCCAGGGCCTTCAGGCCGTTCACCCGGCGCCATCCGTCTGCGGACGTTCCGGCCGGAACTGCCGGCAGACCGTAAAACTTCGCGAGCTCCGCGTTCACGAACGTGTGGTCGGCGTCGAGCACGTCGAGCACCCGGCCGTTATGGCGGAACAGGTCCGTGAAGAACCGGACGGTCTCCTCGTGCATCGCCTCCCGCAGGCCGTTGAAGTCCGGGAAGTGCCGCTCGCTCTTCTCGTTCAGCTCGCGGAAGTCGTAGAGATGCAGCCACGCCGTGCCGAACTCGGTCGCGAGCCGGCGCGTCTTCGGATCCTGCAGCATCCGGCGGGTCTGTGCGGCCAGTGTCTTCGGTTCGTGAAGTTTTCCGCTGGCCGCGACGGCACGCAGTTCCGCATCCGGCGCGGACGACCAGAGGAAATAGCTGAGGCGCGTGGCCAGTTCCCAGTCGCTTACCGGACTCGAGCGATCGCCCGGTCCCGGCTTCTCCGCCCGATACAGGAAGGCCGGCGACACCAGCGTGCGCGCCAGCGTCAGGCGAACCGCGGCCTCGTGGGACAGCTCTTCGGCCCGCAGCTTCCGGTAAAGCCCTCCCAACTCGTCCCGCTCGCCCGGGCTCAATGGCCGGCGATAGGCGCCCTCGGCAAACTTCAGCACGGCGTCGAGATGCTTCGGTTGGGCGTTGGTGAGTTCCTGGCGGAACTTTTCCGCGCGTAGCTTAATCGGTTCGCGCAACGGCTCGAAGGCGCTCGGGTCGGCATCCTGCGTCGCGTATTGCCAGAGCTGCTCGAAGGCATCCACGAGCTTGAGCGCGTCCTGACTGACAAAGTGCAGCTCGGCCCACAGGCGTTCCAGCTCCGCGGTCTGGGCATCATCCAGCATCAGCCGGCGCAGGGCATCGTCCTCGCGGTAGTAAAGCGTGAGCGTCACGACCTCATCCACCGGCACGATCTTCGTGTAGCACAGCGCGGCCGGGAACATCTGCCGGAACCGTTCCAACGCCGACTCGATGCGCTTCCGGGCGGCGCTGTCATTGCGGACGAGGATCGGCGCGTCGGACAACACCGGGCGTTCCCCGTCGGACCACGTGCCCTTGCCCCCCTGCTCCTTCACCGCGCCCGCGGCGAGTCCGAGCGCAGTCGGCCGGGTGGTGAGCACCTGCATCTGCACGCTGCCTTCGCCGCCCGTCTCGGCGTGAAGTCCGGTGGTGGACACAAACTCGCAGCCTTCCGCCAGCTCGGCCGGCAGGCGCACCTCGATCACCGAAGGCGCCCGGACACAGAGGCTGGTCGCGGTGACCTTGGCTCCGTCGGGATGCTTGCCGAAGAGCGATGGATCAATTCCGACTTCTGGGTTCCGACTTCCGACTTCTGAAAGAGCCTGCTCATGTCCGCCGTTCCGGAGAATGGAACTCAGCAAAGGTCCGTTGGGCGAACGGAGCTGACGCCGGAAGACCGCATCGGGCGAATCCTTCGCGAGTCCGTCGCCGTTGCCCACCAGCAGTTGCTGCACTTGCCCCGCGAGGCGCCCCTTCTCGGCGGCCTCGCCGGCGGACTGCCACTTCGCCAGCAACGATCCGGCCGGCAGCACCGACTCCGGACCGCCGCCCTGGTCGGGTTCGCTGTGGAAGTGCCAGACGCCGGCGTTGCCCAGTGAATCGGCGTGCGGATTGCCCGCCAGCAGGTTCGGCGAAACGTCCTTCGCCAGATCCCAAGTCCGCGTGCCGTCGGACAGCGTGAAGTCCACCGCGGTCAGGTCGCAGGAATGGTTCCCGTCGCGCGGACCGAGGATGACCGTCACCACGTCGCCCGGCTGGACAGCCAGACCTTCGGACGGCCCGAATTTCACTTCCTTGGCGCCCTGAGCCGTGCCAGCCGCCAGCCGTTGGCGCGTGTGACCGCGACGCAGCTCCACGGTCCACGTGACGCCGTTGCCGCACTCCGGATGGGCATGCTGGATCAGGCCTCGGGCCGTCACCGTCGTCGCGACCGGGCTCCGCCAACTCAAAAGCGCCCGGCGGTTCGGTGCGGGATGGGCGGCGACGCCGTGCGGCTTCAGGTTGCCGGGAACGCGAACCGGCTGGGCGGACGAATTCGCGACGACACTCAGCGCATCGGCGGCACTCCAGCCCTTCACGAAGTCGTAATTGGAAAGGCTCTCCAGCCTGGTCGTCATGTGGCCTTCGAGACGGGCCTCGCCCGAACCCAATCCCAGGCAATCCAGCCAGGCGGCCAGCGCGACGGGATCGACACCGTGCTTCTGCGCGAGCTGTGCCCGGGCCGCCTCGGCAAGCGGCCCCTGCACTTCCGCCGCGGCCGCGAGGCAGCCGGCGGTCTGTCGGAAAAGCAGTTCGCGGTGCGCGTCTAGGCGCGCCACGGCCGCCCGCACATCCCGCAGCGGCAGGTCCGCCCGGCCGGGTGCGACGAGTCGCGGATTATCCCACAAGGCGAAGTCCCCGACGTTGCCATCGCCGGCGTCCGACGACGCGAGGTAGAAAACCACCTCCTGACCGTCATTGGCGACCGGCAGCTTGAGCCGGACTTCCCTTGCCTCCGCGAGGGGCGTGACCGGCACCTGCCACGCCTTGGGACCATCGCGCTTGCCGATGTGACCGACCTGCGTGAAGCGCCAGAGCGACTGCTGCCACTGCGCCACGAAGTCGGCGAGGGACGCACCCTCGCCGGGCTTGGCCGCCCGCCAACGGGTGCGCAACTGGTCCAGCAGGAACGACGGTGCTGGATCGTTCAGCTCCGACCATAGCGTCTGGAGATATTTTGGAACCAATCCATGCTTCGTAGCAGCCGACGTGAGAAGGCTTTGATCAATTCCAACTTCCGACGTCCGGCTTCCCACTTGAGCCGAAGCCTCCTTACGTCGGCTGCTACGGGTTGGGACGGCCTCCCGCAGTTCCAGGGTGGCTTCCAGATACTTCGCGAGCGGCAGGACGCCGCCGTCCTTGGTGTCGAACCGGATTCCCTGAAGATTCACCGCAGAACCGCCGCCGTTGACGGTGAAGCGGCCGTAGAACCCGCGGATGGCCGCCAGCCTTTCCTCCGCCCAGTCGCGCGCCGAGGCGCTGGCCGAGAAACCGATGCCGTCCGGCAGCAGCACGGCCTGTTCGGCAACGCCCTTGGCGGCATCCAGATACTTCGTCAGCAGCGTCGGCGACATCACCAGGGCGTTGCCGACGTTCATGAACCCTTCGCCCGCCGCGGAATCGGCCGGAAATTCCTTCGCCGGGTCCAGCGACATGACGCCGGTGAGGTCGCGGAGCGTGTAGGTGTATTCCGCATTGGAAAGCCGCCGGAGCACGACCGGTCCGGGATCACCGGCCCGGGCCTGCGCCGCGGCATCGAGGGCTCCGGAAACCCAGCCGGTCAGTTGCGCCGCCTGGGACTTGGACGGCTGGGGCTTGTCCTTGGGCGGCATTTCACCGAGCGCCATCTGGTCCACGACGCCCTGCCAGACCTTGGGCTGCTTCACAACCTCCGCGAGTGACGTGAATCGTTCCAGATCGAGGTCGCCCTTGTGCTTCTCGGTCGAGTGGCAGCCCAGGCAATATTCCTTGAGGACCGGAAGCGCCTTGCGCTGGAAGTCACGTTCGAGCGCCCGGGTGTTGGGAATGTCGGCGCCGAGGGATACGAAGGGGAACAGCGCGGCGGTGCCCAGCACGAGGCTGGTGCGGGTGACATGGCGAAAGGCTTTCATCAGGACGGCGGGCGGAATTCGAGGCGCAGTGGACGGCGGCGGCGAAGGAATCTTCATGGAGTCCGTCTGGGTGGGTTCGCTCCGGGCTCCGTGGAAACGATCAGCAGGGAAACCCCCTGACGAGGCAGGCTGAACGACAATGAAACTTCGCCGGATTTCAGGGTGACGTCGTGGGGCAGATCGAACGCCGCCAGTTGTCCGGCGCGTTCCAGGTCCGCGATCTGCGCGGCGGCAGGTTTTTGCGGCGATCCCATTCGCTGCCAGAGGGCGAACGCGTTGCTGTGGTCCCCATCAATGCGATGGTGGGTCAGCCGGAGCGGGCCGTCACGGAACGGGAGATTCTGCAAGGCGACCTCCACCTGGGCCGCCGGCCCGGCCACGTCATCATCGTGGTAGTGCCAGACCAGCAGCGCGAGTTGGCGGTCGTCCAGACTGGCGAGCGCGGCAACATCAGGCCGTCCACGAACACCGTCTTTCATCATCGCGTCCAGCGGCACGGCGGCGTCGCTCGTGACGGCGACCCGCCGGCCGTTCATCCGGCTGAACATGCGAAAGACGTTCATCACCGGCTTGTCGATGCCGTTGCTGGCCAGCGAACGGAAGCCGGCGAAGTAGGGCTGATCCTCGAATTCAAAGGCCCACGTCAGTGCGCCCTCCAAGTTCACGCCGAGGCGCGTCGCCAGATCGTGTTTTCGGGCAAAGACCGCGGCCGTGTAGCTGGAGAACATCGTGCCGTTGCGGTAGGCGAGCTGCGGTCCCTGGCACGCGGCGCAGCCTTCGGGATCGGATTCGCCAATGACGATGGGCTTTGCCTTCAGCTCGGGAAACGAGGCGACGATCTTGAAGCCGTCCTCGATGGTCCGAAGCTGGTTCGCGATGCCCATGCGGACGTGGCCGTTGGTGAACACCGGCGCCCCCTTGGCGTGGAACGAGACGAAGTCGAGGGGCGTGCCCACCTTGCCGGTTGCGTAGTTGGTGCCGCGCAGGCAGTGCTCGAAGAAACTGCGGCTGAACTTGCCGCCGCTGCCTGCCACGTCCGGACCGCCCACCCGCGCCGTCGGCAACGCCCTTCGGACGGCATCAATGGCGTAGTCGTGGAGCCGGTGGAACTCCTCGGGCGTTCCGCGCCAGTAGCCGATGTTGGGTTCGTTCCAGACCTGCCAATACCAGCGCTCGACCTCGGCCGCGCCATACTTCGCGACGCTGTGCTTCACCCACTGGAAGACGAGTTCGGCCCACTTAGCGTAGTCCTTGGGCGGATAGGCCCAGCCGGTGTAGATCTCGTCGTATTTCGCCGCAGGGGTCCAATGGTGGCGATACGGCTGCGGCTTCACCGAAAGCGCCTCGGGCATGAAGCCGATCTCCACGTAGGGCCGCACGCCGCGTTCAAGGTAGGTGTCAAAAATGCCGTCGAGAATGGTCCAATCGTAAACCGGGTTGCCGGCGGCGTCCTCGTGGTAGGCACCGGTGGAACCCCACTTCAACGCCGGCGTGCCGTCGCCGGTCGTGAGCAGGTTGTGAGCACGGAAGAATACCTCCTTCGGCTTCAGCTCGCCGAGTTCGCCGAGCAGCTTCCGGCCGTTGCGCATCGTGGCGTAATTCGGTTCGTCGGCGCCGAAGAACCGCCAGATGGGCTTGAGTTCGCCCTGCGTGACGGCGGCATCCACGGTGATGCGGACGGGGAATGTGCTACCCTTCGCAAGTCTATCAATCCGCTTGAACTCAACTGTCACGTTCGTAGCGCCAACGGTGAACGTAAGCCGGCCATCCGCCTTCGGATCGTAAACGCCAACAAGCGAAACCGTTTGGTCCCGCTTTGCCCCTTGCGCTTCAGTCCATTTGATAACCGCGTTCGTGGTTACAGGGCTCTGCCATCCCAGATACGTGGCAGCGGAACTCGCGCCGACGAGGCCCATGAAGCAACTAGACTCTCCGAAATGAACGGCAGCCCCCTGTATGTCCCCAGGTGCCTGGTTGGCTAACCTTACCTCCAAGTAAGCGTGCTTCCCCGCGGGCGCGTCTGGCCAGTCTGCGGCCAGCAAAGTGCCAATGAGTGCAACCGGCAGTATCCACGCGAATTTCTTCATGGGGAGCGAAGTGGGCTAGCCGAAATTATCATGCTCGCTGGTTGGTGGCGCCGCATGTTCGTCATGCGATGATCCCTTTGATTGGCTCCGCTTCGACCACGCCCGTCAGCTTGTGATTCAGACCGCCGTAGAAATACGTGAGGCGCTCGTGGTCGAGGCCCATGAGGTGGAGAATGGTCGCGTGCAGGTCGCGCAGATGGTGCGGATTCACGGCGGCACCTTCGCCGAGTTCGTCCGTCTCGCCGTAGCTGGTGCCGGCCTTCACGCCTGCACCGGCCAGCCAGTAGGTGAAGCCTTTCGGATTGTGATCGCGGCCGCCAGGCTTCCCGCCGGTGTTGAAGGTTTCGGAAACCGGCATCCGGCCGAACTCACCACCCCACACCACGAGGGTTTCGTCGAGCAGGCCGCGCTGTTCCAGGTCGGCGAGCAACGCGGCGATGGGCCGGTCCACTTCGGGACAGTGCAGCTTCAGGTTCTCCTCGATGCCGTGATGGCCGTCCCAGGTGTTCTGTCCGCCCGCGCCGCCGCCACCGGAGTAGATCTGCACGAAACGCACTCCGCGTTCCACGAGCCGGCGTGCGGTCAGGCACTGGCGGCCGAACGGCGCCGGACCCTGCGCGAGCGGATGCCAGTCGGGCTTGGGCTCGTGGACGCCGTAGGCTTCAAGCGTGCGCGGGTCTTCCTGCGACAGGTCGAGCGCCTCGGGTGCGGTGGCCTGGAGGCGAAACGCTAGTTCGTAGCTGGAGATGCGGGCGGCGAGCTCCGAGTAGCCCGGCCGCGAACGCAGGTGCTCCGCGTTCACCGCGTTGATGAAGTCGATTTCGCGCCGCTGGAATTCCCGGCTCGTGCCCGCCGGCGGTTGAAGATTGAGGATCGGCTCGCCCGCCGTCCGCAGCACCGTGCCCTGGTGCACCGCCGGCATGAAGCCGCTCGACCAATTCGGCGCGCCCGTGGTCGGGCCGCCGCGCGGATCGAGCATCACCACGTAGGCGGGCAGGTTTTGGTTCAGCGTGCCCAGGCCGTAGCTGAGCCACGCGCCGAGCGAAGGATGTCCCTGAAGGATCCGGCCGCTGTTCATCTGGAGCACCGCGCTGCCGTGGGCGAACGAATCGCTGTAGAGCGACTTCACCACGGCGAGCTTGTCCATGTGCCGCGCGATGTTCGGAAAGGCGTCCGAGCACCAGAGCCCCGACTGACCGTGCTGGCGGAAGGTGCGGCGGCTGGCCTGGAGCACGGCCTTCGTCTTCGTGTTCCGGCGGAACTCGTTGTCGATGGTCTGGCCGTCCCGCTTCTGGAGTTCCGGTTTGTAGTCGAACAGGTCCACCTGCGACGGCCCGCCGAACATGAACAGGAAGATGACCGACTTCGCCTTGGTCGGGAGATGCGGCGGCTTTGGTAGCAGCGGGCTCGCCTGGGGAAGCTCCGCCGCCCGCGCCTTGGCGAAGAAGCCGTCGCCCTCCAACAACGAAGCGAGCGCCAGCCCGGCAAATCCCGCGCCGGCTTCCCAAAGGAACTGGCGACGTGGAAGTTGGTGATCGGCGGGGTTCATGCGCGAGGTGACACGATGGGCAAGACGGCGGCGCGGCAGCGCCGCACCACCAAGGTGGGGCAGAGCTGCCGCTCTGCCGGATTGTCGCTCGAATCCGAATGGGCGATTTCAATCCACATAGACCACCTCGTTCAGGTTGAGCAGCGCGCGGCAGAGGCTCGTTAACGCGACGGTATCCGGTTCCTTCGTCCCTTCGATGGCCGCGCGTTGAGTTTGGTCGGCGAGCAAGTCGCGCGCGGCTTTGGTTTCGGCCTTCGTGGGCGGACGCTGCACGGCGAGCTGGAACGCACGTTCAATCTGCGCTTCCGGCTTCGCACCGGCTTCCCGTCGGATCCGCTCGGCGAAGGCGGCCGCCTGCGTCTGCACGAAGGAATCGTTCAGCAGCATAAGCGCCTGCGGGGCGACGGTGGTCGTGGGCCGGGTGCCGGTGCCGGACGTGCTGTTGGCGAAGTCGAGGCATTCGAGCAGCGGCACCTTGAGCGCCCGCTTCACGACCAGGTAAACACTCCGCCGGTTCTGCTCGTCGGCCGGGCTGTCTTCCCAGCCTTTGCCCGCGGAATCCTGCGTGGTGTGGACCTCCCTGGGCAGGCTCGGGAACACGCTCGGGCCGCCGCGCTTCGGATTCAGCGCGCCGCTCACCGCGAGCATCGTGTCGCGGACGACTTCGGCTTCGACCCGCCGCAGATTCTGCCGCCAGAGCAAGGTGTTGTCCTGGTCGGCCGCGCGGGCGGCGCGGTTCTCGGCCCGCGACGACATCCGGTAGGCCCGGCTGGTGAGGATGAGCCGGTGAAGCCGCTTCACGCTCCAGCCGCCACGGACGAACTCGGCGGCGAGAAAGTCCAGCAGCGCGGGATTCGACGGGCGCAATCCGGTCCGGCCGAAGTCGTCCGGCGTGGGCACCAGGCCGATGCCGAAGTGGTGCTGCCAGACCCGGTTCACGAACACGCGGGCGGTCAGCGGATTCGCCGGACTGGCCACCCAGTCGGCCAGCACGCGGCGGCGTCCAGTCGTGGCCGCATTGCCGGAGCGCGGGGGAAACTCCGGTTCCGGCAGGCCAAGCACCGCCGGGAAACGCGCGTTCACCTCGGCCCGGGGCGAATGGGCATCGCCGCGGTAGAGCACATGGGTCGCCTGCGGTGACGGGCCATTCTCCGCAATGGCCAGCGCGAAATCGAACGGCGCCGCGGCTTCGCGGGCGGCCTTCAGCTCCGCTTCAGCGTCCTTGCGGGCGTCCCCTTCACCCGCCTGGGCGAGCCGGGCTTCGGCCGCCTTGATCCGCGACTGTTTGGAGGTTTCCCAGTTCCGCCGTTCGGAGTCCGTGGCGAGCGGGCGGGTGATCTTGCCGGTGCCGCGGCCACCGCCGCCGGTGTGGTGCTGACCGTAACCGTCGATGCTGCGCACAAACCCCAGCAGCGAATAGTAGTCGGCCTGGCTCAGCGGATCGAACTTGTGGTCGTGGCAGCGCGCGCAGCCGATGGTCAGGCCCAGGAACGCCGTGCCGGTCGTGACCATGATGTCGTCGAGGTCATCGAACTCCGCGACCACCGTGCTGTCCGGTTCGTCATCCCAGACGTGCAGGCGGTAAAAGCCGGTGGCGATCAGCGCCTCCCGCATTGCGGGCGTCATCTGCGGCGCCTGTGAAAGTTCGTCCTCGACGAGTTCGTCGCCGGCCAACTGCTCCCGGATGAAGCGGTCGTAGGGCTTGTCCGCATTGAAGGCATCGATCACGTAATCGCGGTAACGCCATGCGTGCGGCTTGGCGCCGTCACGTTCGTAGCCGTTGCTCTCGGCGTAGCGCACGAGGTCGAGCCAGTGCCGGCCCCACCGTTCGCCGTAGTGCGGCGACGCGAGCAGCCGATCCACAAGCGCGGCCCAGGCCGCTTCGCCGGGATCGCGCTCAAAGGCGGCAACCTCCTCCGGACTGGGCGGCAGCCCGGTCAGATCGAGGTAAACCCGGCGCACCAATTCGCGCGGCATGGCGGCTGGATTCTGTTCCAGCTTCCGGCTCCGCAAGTGCGCGAGGTGAAAGGCATCCACGGCATTCGTGACTGCCCGGCCTCGGAATTTTTCCTTCGGGACGGCCGGAGCCTTCACCGGTTGAAAGGCCCAATAGGCATGGTCTTCGTCGGTGAGGGCAAACTGCCGCGGGCGCAGTTTCGGAGCGGAGTCCGCCGCCAGCGGCCCGAGTGCCGGAGCAAGCACCGACCACGCGATCAGCAGAAGGCGGGCGCAGCGCGAAGCAGGTGGGCGGAGGCGATTCACCGGGAAAGATTCCCGGAGTGTCAGCCGCGGCTTCGGGAACGGTCGAGCCTCTTATTGGTGAATCACTCGCTGACGGCTTGCCTGTTCCCGGGGCGCAGTTCAGTGCGCGCGGTCCAAAACCGGCATCGGCCACAGCGGCGAGGGCGTATGTTCGCGGGCCATGATCCGGTTCAGGCGCCGGACGACCCGTGGATTCGCGGCCGCCAGATTGTCGGTTTCGCCCGGGTCGCGCCCGAGGTGATAGAGTTCCACCGGGGCAGGTTCCTGGTTCTTGGCGTTCGGCCCGGGTTTGAGATTGCGGCGGATCACCTTCCAATCTCCCGCGCGCACGCACTGCTGACCGCCATAACCGGTGGTCTCGCGGTAGAGAAACGGGCGCGCCCGCTGCCGTTTCCCGAGGAGCGTCGGCGCGAAGCTGATGCCGTCGGTCGCTTCCGGAATCTCGCGGCGGTTGCCGGTGAGCTCCAGCAACGTGGGGAGCCAGTCCTCGAAGCCGGTGACCCGGTCGCTGACCGTTCCGGCAGCAATCCGGCCGGGCCAGCGGACCAGGCAGGGAACGCGGAAGCCGCCTTCGTGGAACGCTCCCTTGCGCCCGCGGAAGCCGCCGGCGGAATCGAAGAAGTCGGTGTCAGTTCCCCCGAGCCGGTCGTAGAGCGGACCGTTGTCGCTCGTGAAGACGACGATCGTGTTCTCCCGCAGGCCGAGCTCATCCACGAGGGTCAGGAGCCGGCCGATATCCCGATCCATCCGGGTGATCATCGCGGCGTAGGCAGCGCGCGGGGCGCGATGCGGCAGGTAACCGCGGTCGCCCCGGTAAGGCTCCTCGGGAAAAGCGCCGGCATATTCCGCGAGGGAATCTTCCGGCACCTGCAGCGCCAAATGCGGAACCGTGGTCGGATAGTAGAGGAAAAACGGCCGGTCGCGATGTTCCCGGACGAATGCCCTGGCTCGCTCGGCGATCAGGTCCGGCGCGTAATCCCGCCCCGCGAAGGCCGCATAGGTTGCCGGATCCTCCACCCGGGCGTCAGCCGGGAGCCGGTGGTAGGCCGAAAACTCCGGATTGTTGAGGGTGACGCGACGGTCGTTGTCCCAGAGGTGGGTGGGGTAATGGTTGTGGGCAACCCGCTGGCAGTTGTAGCCGAAGAAGCGGTCAAACCCCTGTTTCCCGGGATCCCCCTCGCTGCCCACCGGCCCGAGCCCCCATTTGCCGAAACCGCCGTTGGCGTAACCGAGCCGCCGCAACGTCAGCGGCAGGACCAGTTCACCGGCCGGCACCGGCTGCTGACCCTCGGGACGCTGCTCCCGGTTGTCGCGGATGTAGGCGTGCCCCGGATGTTTTCCGGAGAGCAGCACGCATCGGGCGGGCGCGCAGACGTTGTTCCCCGCGTAATGGGCGGTGAAGCGCATCCCTTCGGACGTCAGCCGGTCGAGGTTCGGGGTCCGGATCTTCTTCTGGCCGTAACTGCCGAGATCCCCGTAGCCGAGGTCATCGGCGATGATGAAGATGATGTTGGGGCGCGCCGGGCCGGCCAGGACGGCCACAGCGGAGGCGAGGCCGATCAGCCAGCACACTGAAAGTCGGAACCAGTTCATGGAATCGGGGCAGCGTGGACCAGGCGCGTTCCCTGCGTCGAGCGGCAGAATTGTGCGGGCGTCAGCTGCCGACGCGGGCGAAACCGGGGTCCGGCACCAACCCGGCCAACAGTTCCCGGACAGTCTGTCGCCGCCCTGGCAGCACCAGGTCGGGCAGCAGCTCGGCCAGCGGCCGCAGCACGAACTCCCGCAGATGCGCCCGCGGATGAGGCAGGACCAGCGTTTCGGTTGCCATCTGCACGTCGCCCCACGCGATCAGGTCGAGGTCGAGCGGGCGGGCCTCGTTCAGCACCTGTTTCGGCCGCCGGCCGGCTTCCGCTTCCAGCGACTTCAGTTTGGCGAGCAGCGATTCCGGCGTTTCGCCCGGCTGCGGGTGGAAGGTGGCGATGCCGTTCACAAACTTCGGCGAGCCCGGCGGGCAATCCACGGGCGTGCTTTCCCAGAATGACGAACCGCGCACCGGGCCGTCCGCCAGGGATTCCAACATGTTCACCGCGTCCCGGAGCTGTTGCACGGGGTCACCGAGATTTGCCCCCAGCGCCACGATGACCAGCGGCGATGTCATCCGGTGACCTGTTCGCAGTTCGACACATGGCTGCGGATGAGCACTTCGAGGCGGGCGTAACAGTCCGCGGATTTCAGCGCCCGCCGCGGAAACCAGAACGACGTGGTCTCATCAATGAACACGAAGCAACCATCGGTGCGCAGCACGGCCCGCGGCACTTGCTTCCAGAGATGCGTCTTGCTGCGGCCGTCCTCGCGCGAGGACACGAAACCAAACTCGTCGAACACCGCCGTGCCCCGGTGAACCGTCTCGGCTGTGTGCCGGCGCACGCCCCGGAGAAAGACCCGGCGTCGTGCCGCCGTGCTGAACGTAAACCACCAGATCACCGCGAAGATGGCCGGCACAATCACCAGTGACAGCCACCACAGCGAATCGCCCGCGCGCCGGTCGGAGATCGTCCGGAACGTCGTCAGCGACACGCACAGGCCGGCCAGCAGGACGCTGCCGATCTGGGTGCGCGTCCGGCTCCGCTGATCGGTCGGCAGCCGGTCGTAAGCCTCCATGAAGTAGGCTTCGTCCTCGGTGTATTCCGCGCGCAGTTCAGGTTCGGCCATGGTGTCCCAGAAGTTGGACCGCTCACTTGAGCCCCAGCACATCCTGCATGTCGTAGATGCCGGGCGCACGACCCACGACCCACTGGGCGGCGCGGAGGGCTCCGTTGGCAAAGGTCTCGCGGCTGCTGGCCTTGTGCGTCAGCTCCACCCGTTCGCCGTTCGCGGCGAAGATCACCGTGTGGTCACCGACGACATCGCCGCCCCGCAGGGCATGGATGCCGATCTCCGACGCGGTCCGTTCGCCGGTGATGCCCTGACGGCCATGGCGGAGCGCCTCGGCCAACTGCACCTTGCGCACGTCGGCAAGGATCTCGAGCAGGGTCGTCGCGGTGCCGCTCGGCGCGTCCTTCTTCAGCCGGTGATGCATTTCCACGACCTCCAGATCGAAGCCCGGCCCGAGAATTTCCGCGGCCTTGCGGGTCAGCCAGAACAGGGTGTTCACGCCGGTGGAGAAGTTGGTGGCCCAGACCATCGGGATCTTCGCGGCGGCCGCGCGGATGGCCGCCTTCTCGGATTCGTTGTGGCCGGTGGTGCCGATGACGAGGGCCTTGCCGTGGGCCGCACACAGGCTCGCAACGTCGGCCGTCGCGTGATGCAGGGTGAAATCAATGACCGCGTCGCAGCCGGCCAGGTGGGCGGCCAGATCGTCGCCGACATCGGTGCCGGCCACGACCTGCAGTTCCGGAATCCGGCCGGCGCAGGTGATCAGCGTCTGGCCCATGCGCCCCTTGGCGCCGTTGATAATGAGCTTCGTCATGAGGCCGGTGAGCCTGCCGCAAGCCGGAGGCTTGTGCCAGACCGTAGCGCCGGCGCCCGGCCTCGGGCCGCCCTGAAAGGGCTGCCGGTTTCCAACCGGTAGGCCCCGTGATAGGGAGTCAATTCTTCTCAGTGAACGTCCGGTGCGGGCTTTGGCTCTGGCCGGAGGCCGCCGCGCCACGCGTGGGCTATCGCCCAGTAGCCTTCTGCCCGTTCCGTCAGCCGGTTCCGATTCGCGGCCTTCCCGTGCCGCCGCTGCCGGTAAGATACCGGCAGCACTTTGCGGCGCGTCCCCTCGCACCCGGTGTCCGGAAACGCCCCGCTTGCTCGTGTCACCGAACCGCCGGTTGACCCCGGCCCCCCGGCCTTTAGGCTGGCCGCCGCTTTATGAGCAAACTGGACGACGTTTATTCGAAACTGACGATCAAGACCGGCGCCAAGCTCGCCCTCGTGGTGCTGGATGGACTGGGTGACATCGCGACGGCCGCGCAGGGCAACCTGACCCCCCTCGAAGCCGCCAAGACCCCCAACCTCGACGCCCTCGTGCGCTCCGGCTGCGCCCAGGGACGCCTCACTCCGGTCGCCCCCGGCATCACCCCCGGTTCCGGCCCCGGCCACCTCGGCCTCTTCGGCTACGACCCGCTCGAATTCGAGGTCGGCCGCGGCGTGATCGAGACGCTCGGACTCGGCATCGAGCGCAAGAACGGCGACGTCGCCGCCCGCGCCAACTTCTGCACGCTCGACGACAAGGGCATCGTCACTGACCGCCGCGCCGGCCGTATCGCCACCGAAGTGTGCGAGCGCCTGTGCGGCCTCCTGTCGGCCAAGATCAAGAAACTTGGCACCACCCAGGTCATCATCGTGCCGGGCAAGGAACACCGCTTCGTCGTCGTCTTCCGCGGCGCCGGCCTCGAAGGCCCGCTGACCGACACCGACCCGAACCGTGAGGGCTTGCCCATCGCCGCCGCCCAGCCGGTGGACGCCAAGAACGCCAAGCAGAAGAAGGTCGCGAAGCTCATCGCCGACTTCTACAAGGCCGCCCTGCCGCTGCTCGCCAAGGAAAAGCCCGCCAATGGCTTCCTCATGCGCGGCATTGCCCACCAGCCCGACATCCCGACCTTCGAGCAGCGTTACCAGCTCAAGGCCGCGGCCATCGCCGTCTATCCGATGTATAAGGGCCTGAGCCAGCTCGTCGGCATGACCAAGATCGAGGGACCGCAGACCATCCGCGAGCAGTTCGAGCGCTACGTCGCCGAATACGAGAACTACGACTACTTCTTCATCCACTACAAATACACCGACAAGGCGGGCGAGGACGGCAATTTCGCCGCCAAGGTGAAGGCCATCGAGGACTTCGACGCCGCGCTGCCCGTGCTGCTCGCACGCAAGCCCGACGTGCTCGTCATCACCGGCGACCATTCGACGCCGTGCGCGCTCAAGGGCCACTCCTGGCATCCGCAGCCCGTGCTGCTGCACAGCGCCAGTTGCGGCAACGACAAGCTGGAGCGCTTCACCGAGACCGGCGCAAACCTCGGCTCGCTGGGCGTCATGGAGGCGAAGTATCTGATCCGCCACATGCAGGCCAACGCGAAGATGTTCGACAAGTTCGGCGCCTGAGCCCCTGGCATTTCGGAAAACAATGCGCCGGCAGGTGATCCCTGCCGGCGTTTTTTGATTATTCTCGGACTCGTCTTTCGAAGGCGGCTTCGAATAGTTCAATCGCGAGCTGAGGTGGCGCAAAGATATCGGCCCACTGCATCCCATTGTTGCGGGGCAAGCAGACAACAGCCGATTTGCCGTCCTCCACAAACTGCCTCGCGAGCCGGAGCGCGCTCGGGGTATGCGCCGCCCCAGCATTGACAACAATGTTCGGCCGATAGGTGGACGTGAAAACGTCGCTCTGAAGCAAATCATTCGCAAAACAGCGGATCAATATGGTGCCGCGCCTACTTCCCGTCGCATTCCAGAACAGTTCGTGCTCAGCAATTACTTCGCGATCAAGGAGTATCCAATGACGGCCGCGATCGGCTTTCAAAATGCCGGCTGCTGCACGGCCCACCTCGGAAGCCGGTTCGACTCCATAAGCTACAGCTTCTTTGCTCAGCTTAAGGATGGGACGAAGGAAGCGATCGTGGGATGGAAGGCGTGCCCTTTCATCGTAGTTGCGGCCCACACTTCTTGGTGTGAGCCAGACCGTGAATCGTCTGCTCTTGCGGATCATTTCGTGCAAATTCTCCCGCCACGGCCGGTGCATCGGGAGGATGAGCTGCTCCATCAGGTCGGCTTCGTTCCGATATAGCGTGAACGGCGGATTATGCGGCCCACAGAGCACTTCACCCGGGGCAGGAAAATCTACCATCGCATAGCCGAACGGATGGCTCTCCAAGCGATAAAGCCCTGCCAGCCGGTCATACCCTAGCGTCCGCACCTTGACTCCGCGCAGCGGATGGACGCCCGACAGGGCCTCCTCCAACGTCTTCGCCCAGTGGGAGGCAAATGGCTCATCCAAAATTTCCCAGGGCGGTAAGACCTCAAGGCAGGGACTTTTCATAATTAAATGGAAAAATGAGCAGGCCAATCCTTGGCTGGATGTTCATCGACGCTTTCAGAGCCAGCTAACCGATATCTTCGCCGATTTCACAACGCCGGCTCGAAGGGACGCTTACCGTGACTTCAGCCCTACGTCGCCCATTCCTTGCGAAACGCCGCGATTTGTCCCCGGACTTCCCGCGCTGACCACGCCGACCGAAGTCCCCTCCGACGGCGGCGAAGGTGTTCTTCGGCGTAACGAAATGCCGCCTCAGAAAATCCCTGGCCGTGCACGGATACCAGAAACAGCAGGTAGAAGGCGTCCAACTGAAGACTGCGGCCGTTCACCGCCTCGCATCGATTGGTCAAAACCTCGGGCTCAGCCTTCACCAAGTCCCGCAAGATCAGGTAGGCTTCCTCATCCTGATCCAGCATGTGCAACGTGTTCGCCAAGTTATAGGCCACAACGGGACATTCTGGGGCATGACGGCGGGCTAGCCGGAACTTGGCCAGTGCCCCGGCGTAGCGTCGCCGTTCGTGCAACGCCACGCCGATGCTTACCAAGCGGTGATGGCGATCTGCCGGGGACATGGCGGGATACCGGTGATTTGGCCTGCCGACTGAACCCCGAGAGGCCTGCTGCCGGCCACACGGGTCAGCCCTCCTTCTTCACCGCCGCCTTCACCTCGAGGTGAAGGTCGCGGAGCTGGCGACCGGTCACCTGGCTCGGGCTGTCCGTCATCAGGCAGACGCCCTTCGCGGTCTTCGGGAAGGCGATGACGTCACGGATGCTCGTCGTGCCGCAGAGGATGGCGCAGAGGCGGTCGAAGCCGAGCGCGATGCCGCCGTGCGGGGGCGCGCCATACTTGAACGCCTCCAGCATGTAGCCGAAGCGCAGCTTGGTCTCCTCGGGCGGGATCTGGAGCAGTTCCTCGAAGATGGTCTTCTGCACGTCGGGCTGGTGGATCCGGATCGAGCCGCCGCCGAGTTCCACGCCGTTGACCACGATGTCGTAGTGCTGGCCGCGGACCTTCTTGGGGTCGGTCTTGAGCAACGGGATGTCGTCGGCCACGGGCGCGGTGAAGGGATGGTGGCTGGAATACCAACGGTTCATCTCGCGGTCGAAGCCGAGCAGCGGGAACTCGACAACCCACAGGAAGTCGAAGCGCGTCGGGTCAATCGTGAGCTTGCCCTGGGCCTTGAGCACCTCGGCGCAATAGAGGCGGATCTTGCCGAGAATCTCGCAGGCGTTGAGCCACTGGTCGGCGGCGAAGAGGATGAGGTCGCCTTCCTGGATCTCCAGCTTGGCCGTGAGCGCGGCCTTCTCGGCGTCCGAGAAGAACTTCACGATGGGCGATTTCCATTCACCCTTCTCGACCTTGATGTAGGCGAGGCCTTTCGCGCCGAAGCCCTTCGCGGTCTCCGTCATCGTCTCGATCTGGCCCTGGGTCGCGCCGGCGAGGCCGCGGGCGTTGATGGCCTTCACCACGCCGCCGTTGGCGACGCAGTTGCCGAACACGCCGAACTTCGAGCCTTTGAACTCCTCGGTGAAGTCCACCAGCTCCATGCCGAAACGGGTGTCGGGCTTGTCGATGCCCCAGCGGTTGAGGGCTTCCTCGAAGCTGATCCGCTTGAAGGGGGTGGGAATGTCCACGTTGAGCGCGGTCTTCCAGACCTTCTTCAGCAGGCCTTCGATGAGCGCGTAGATGTCTTCGCGGTCGATGAACGACATCTCGATGTCCACCTGGGTGAACTCGGGCTGGCGGTCGGCGCGCAGGTCCTCGTCGCGGTAGCAACGGGCGAGCTGGAAGTAGCGTTCCACGCCGCTGACCATGAGGATCTGCTTGAACTGCTGGGGAGACTGCGGGAGCGCGTAGAACGTGCCGGGATCGCGGCGGTTCGGGACGAGGAATTCGCGGGCACCTTCCGGGGTCGATTTGAAGAGCGTGGGCGTCTCGACCTCGAGGAAGCCCTGTTCGTCCATGTAGCTGCGGGTCGCGATGGCGACCTTCGAGCGGAGGCGGAGATTCCGGATCATCTCCGGGCGGCGCAGGTCGAGGTAACGATACTGAAGGCGGAGCTCCTCGTTGACCTTGTTGGCGACCTCGGGGTCGTCCACCGGGAACGGCAGGACCTCGGAGTGGTTGAGAATGGTCAGTTCCTTGACCAGCACCTCGATCTGCCCGGTGGCGATCTTGGCATTGTCGGTGCCGGTGGGGCGCACGCGGACCTTGCCGGTGATCTCGATGACGGATTCCGAATGAAGCTTCGTGGCCGACTCGAAGACGGCCGGCGCCAAATCGGCGGGATCGAACACCGTCTGGGTGCGGCCCTCGCGGTCACGGAGGTCAATGAAAAGGACACCGCCGAGGTCGCGCTTGGAGTGGACCCAGCCGGTCAGGGTAACGGTCTGGCCCGCGTGTTCGGCGCGGAGTTCGTTGCAGTGATGCGTGCGTTTCATGTCGTCAGGCCGGGACGGGACGGACCCGTTCCCCGGCGAAAATGAGGGCGGAGATTGGTCAGCAGGCGGGCGGATGGCAAAAGGGAAGTTTTGCCGTCCCGCGCCGCCCCAAGTGCGCCACCGAAGCCAGTCGGGCGGCAGGTGCATCGGCCGCCCTGGACCGATAGGCGGACAACGACGGCGACTTCACCCATCTGATCCGTGGCCCAGCAGGGGCGAAATGCCGGGCAGTTTCTGCGGATCCGGTGCGCCCGGAACTTGCGCCGGCTACGTCCGCGTCAAAAGCTCTCGCCGTGTTCAGTCGCATCGCCCTGCTGGCACCGACCCTCGTGGCCCCCGCCCTGGCCCAACCCGCCGTCCAGCCGGCCGGGGCGTTGAGCGGGCGCGTCGTGTTTATCGGCGCCGGGCATGGCTGGACCTACGCCAACACGTCCGCGAATCCCCGTTGGTTCACCCAGCGCGGCGTCGCCAACTTGATGGTCGAGGACTACGGCAACCTCGATCAGATGAATCTGTTCGCCGACCACCTTTGGCGGGCCGGCGCGACGGTCGTCCCGACGCGGCCGGTTGGCTTCCAGACGAACGAAATGGTGCTCGACAACACCTCGGCCGGAGTCCGCTTCACCGGCGGCTGGTCGGTCTCGTCCGGACCGGTCTTCTTCGGCGCGGCCGGTCAGCCGGCGTATCGCTTCGCCGCGGTCACGGCCCAAGAATCGGCCACGGCGGCGTATGTTCCGAGTCTGCCGGCCGCAGGGGATTATCCGGTTTACACGTGGGTCGCCCACGGCGCGAACCGGGTGAACCAGCTTTACCGCATCCGGCACACCGGCGGCGAAACGCAGGTGCGCGTGCCGCATCACCGCGTGGGCCACGGCTGGGTTTGGCTCGGCACGTTCCGCTTTGCCGCCGGTCGCCACGAAGATTCAGGCGCGGTCATCATCAGCAACGAGGCTGAGGCGGACGGTGTCACCGGCGTTGCCGTCGCCGATGCCATCCGCTTCGGCAATGGTCTCGGTGACATCGCCCGCGGACCCGACGACGGCAGCCGGCCCGCCCGCGTGAGCGGTTTCCCCCGCGAGGAGGAGGCCGCGCGCTACTGGATCGAGGCCGGGCTGGGCCAGGGCCAGGACCGCGGGCTCTTTGACCGCGCGTCGCTGGATGACAGCAGCGACAACGTCGGCGCGCCGATCCGCCTCGCCGCCGAGATGAACCGCGAAGCCGCCAGCGGCCATTTCGACCGCATCTACGTGAGCTTCCACAGCAACGCCGGCGGCGGCCGGGGCGTCACCGGCCTGTGGAACAACGACACGCTGTTCCCCGGCACCAAGACGCGCCGGCAAAAGGAGCTCGCGCTCGGCCTGGCGACCGAACTGCAAAACGAAATGCTCGCCCTCCAGGCTGCCGGCGAACTGGAAACGCCCTGGTTCACCCGCTCGGTTGCCGGGCTCACGTTTGCCCGCACCGACTATGCGTTCGGCGAGATCCGCGACGACGTGCTGGGAGGGGAAATGGACGCGACGATTGTCGAAACCGCCTTCCACGACAGCGTCGAGGACGCCCGCCTGCTGCGTTCGCCGGTTGTGCGCGACGCGATGGCGAGTTCCACCTTCCGGGGGCTCGTGCGGCACTTCGCGACCCACGGCAGCGGTCCGCTCGCCTTCGCGCCGAATCCGCCCGGGCAGGTCCGCGCCACCCTGACCGAGGGCGGCCTCCGCGTGTCGTGGAACGCCGCCACCCGCGGGTTCACGCCGGCGCGTTACGTGATCTACCGCTCCGCCGACGGCTTCGGGTTCGGCCGGCCGCAGACCGTGACCAACGCCCTCGACTTCACCTTCACCGACCTCGCGCCGGAACGCACCGAATTCTTCCGCGTCGCCGCGGTCAATGCCGGCGGCGAATCCGCGCCGTCGCCGGTGGTCGCGTGCCGCTGGGTGCCGGGACGCGCCCCGGTGCTCGTGGTGAACGCCTTCGACCGGCTCGACCGCAGCCTCAACCCGCGCCAGGTCATCAATGGGCCTGTCATCGAACGCGTCCAACCGGCGCGCGCGAACGCCGGCGATTACGTCGTGGAATACGCTGCGGCGCTGGCGGACTGCGGCCTCGGATTCGACTCGGCCCATTCCGCGGCCGTGGGCAGCGGACGCGTGCCGCTCGCCGGTTATCCCGCCGTGCTCTGGGCGGCCGGCAATGAGTCCACGGCCGACGAGGCCTTCTCCGCCGCGGAACGCGAACGGGTCACGGCCTACCAGCAGGACGGCGGTGGCCTGCTGGTTTCCGGCGCGGAAGTCGCCTGGCAGCTCGGGCGGAACAGCGGACCCGTCGCCGCGGAACGGCAGTTCCTTCAAACCGTGCTGCACGCTGCCCTGATCACCGATCTCGATGACGACGCCGGCACCGACCGGGTGCGCCCGGCCAGCGGGGCCGGCTTCGATGACCTGGGCGAATTCCAGTTCGGCAGCGCGGCGGGTGGCCGTTACGCGGTCAACTTCCCCGACGTCCTGACCCCGGCCGGCTTCGGCGCGCAGGCGGCCCTCGAATACGCCGGCGGCAGACCCGGCGCCGCGGCCGTGGCCTACGACGGCTCGAGCGGCGGCGGCCGGACGCTGCTGTTCGGCTTCCCGGTCGAGACCGTGGCTCCGGCGGTGAAGCGGACCGTGCTGCTTGCCAATGGTCTGGAATTCCTTGGGGTGCTGCCGGCGCCCGCGTTGAACGGACCGGAAGTGATTGCGCCGGACACCGTGCGCCTGCACTGCACGGCAATTCCCGGAAAGCGCCACTGGCTGCAGGCGTGGACCGGCCTGCCCGCCGATGGCTGGCTCAACGTGGGCGAGCCCGTGCTGGCTGACGGCACCGAACTCACGTTCGAGGTCGGCGCGTTGCCGGAAGGCGCCGCGCTGTTCGGGGTGGTGCGGGAGTGACCGCCGCCGCGGCGTTCACCGGCTTGACCCGTTCCCTTCGCCCACCGCACCGTCGCCGCGTGAAATCCCTGTTCGCTGTCGCCTCGCTGTTCGCCTTTTCCGCCGCCGTCTGTGCCCAGGAGTTCGAGCCCCGGCCCGACGTGCCGGCGTTCGCCAAGTTCAACGCGAAGAAGGCGCCCGCGCCCGGCGGCCTGCTGCTCCGCGAGAACGACCGGCTCGCCATCATCGGCGACTCGATCACCGAGCAGAAGATGTATTCGCGCATCATGGAGACCTACCTCACCGCGTGCCTGCCGGCGCTGAAGGTCACCGTGCGCCAATACGGCTGGGGCGGCGAAACGGCGGAGGGCTTCAAGAACCGCATGGCTAACGACGCGCTGCGCTTCCAACCGACCATCGCGACGACCTGCTACGGCATGAACGACCACAAATACCGGGCCTTCGACGAGCCCAACGCTCAGTGGTATCGCGAGAACCAGCTCGCCATCGTGCGGGCGTTCAAGGCGGCCGGCGCCCGCTTCGTGCTGGGCTCGCCCGGGTGCGTCGGCCCCAAGGTGCCGTGGGGCAAGGCCGACTCGGAGACGATGAACCTGAACCTCTGCGAGCTGCGCAACCTCGATCTCGAACTCGCCCGCCAGGAACAGGTCGCCTTCGCCGATGTCTTCTGGCCGATGCTCACGCTGGGGCACACGGCCACGAACCAGTTCGGCGTGAACTACGCCATCGCCGGCAAGGATGCGGTGCATCCCGGTTGGGCCGGCCACGTCGTGATGGCGACGGCGTTCCTCCACGCACTCGGCGTGGACGGCGACCTCGGCACCTTCACCGTGGACCTCGGCGCTGCCAAGGCCACCGTCACCGGCGGCCACGAGGTCGTCTCGTTCGCGAACGGCGAGCTCGCGCTGAAGAGCGGCCGGTATCCGTTCTGCGCGCCGGCCGGCGAACTGGGCGATGACAACTCGGTGCGCTCCGGCATGGCCCTCACGGACTTTCAGTCACGCTTCAACCGCCTCCGGCTCGTGGCCAAGGGCGCCTCGGCCAAGTCCTACCGCGTCACCTGGGGCAACGAGACGAAGACCTTCACCGGCGAACAGCTCGCGGCCGGGATTAACCTGCCGGCCGAGTTCGCGAAGACGCCGTTCGACGACGCCTTCAAGCGCCTCGACGACGCCGTGGGCCGCAAGCAGAGCTACGAGACCAAGCAGATCAAGAGCCTCTTCCACGGCGAGGAAGGCAAGGTGGACATGGAGGCGACCGTTGCGCTGACCGAGAAGGCGCGCGCCCCGCTGGCCGCCGCGATCCGCGACGCCCTCGTGCCCGTCACCCACTCGGTGAAGATCGAGGCGGCGAACTGATGGACCGTCGGAAAAGGTCGCGGGACTCGTTCCAACCGTAGAACCCGCAACCCCTCGGATGGTGTCGCTCTTTTCAGAAAACGGAAAACGGGCCTCGACTTCGAGGCGGTCGGTTGGCCCGACGCTGCCTGCGGATTCCCCCTCTCCTCGGGGAGAGGGAATTACCGGTGGCAACTATCGGATCCCCAGCGCACACACAGGTCTGAAGTCAGCCTTGACTCCGTGACGCGTGGAAAATCCACACCAAGTCCTCAGAGGCCGGCTGCCAGAAGCCGGTCGCGGATGTCGTCGGGCACCTCGCCGCCGCGAACCGCCTTGGCAAACTCTGCAGCTGCCGCCCCGTCACCGCGCCGGGCCGCCACAATGGCCAGATAAAGGGCGGAATAGCTCCGGTTGACGCCCGGCGAGGACGAATCAAGCAACGGCCGGAGCAATTGTTCCGCTTCCACGTCGCGTCCCAATTCAGCCAGCACTGCACCCCGGGTTCCGCGCACCGTAGCCAACTGAGGGGCCAGGGCCAAAGCCCGTTCGCTGAGGCGGTCGGCCAAGCCAAGCCACTGGCTGCCGACCGGGCGCATAAAGCAACGGCACGCGGCCAAATCCAACGCCTGCACCTGCCCCCGTAGCGACAAGTGCCGCAGCGCCTCAGCCACCGTGGCGTCATCCAGATTCTCACCGGCAGTATCCAGACTGCTCGCAAGCCACTGCATCCACAGACTTACCCGCGTGCCCTCGCGCAGTCCGAGCCCCTGAATACGGATGATTTCCGCCTGCGCTTCCTCCCAGCGGCGCTCGGCAAGCAAACTCACAATCAGCCCCTCGCTCAAACGCAGGCTTTCGGGATGTTTCCTGGTGAGCCGGTTCCATTCCTCCACCGGGCAATGCGGATCTCCGACGGACGGCCAGCGCCAACGGATCCACAATGCGACCGGATATCGCCGGTCGAATTCCTGAGCGTCCAACCAAGCTTCCTCATCGGCCCACCGATGCTCTTCCGGCACCGATTGTTCCCGTTGGCGTTGAAGTTTCCATCGACCCGCAGCCAAGCCGCCACACGTTAGCCCGATCCAGATCAGGAGCGTCGGCAGTTGAAAGGCTTTTCGGTTTCCTATGCTCGCGGCTTCCGGCAGCCCTTGGATGATGACAAAAACGGCCAGCGTCAGGCTGATTGTCGCACCGGCCACCAGCAGCGAAGCCGTCCCGGGCCACCGAGATCGTTTCGCTGATTGTGGGGACAAGGGCATACGCCGTTCGCAATGATTTGGTCATCGGCTCCGAACTTCATGAGCCGAACGGCAGCGGTTCCTGACTTCGAGCCCCAATTCCTTCCGCCAGCCCGGAGGTCCGCTGGCTGACGGAGCCCGCGCGGCGTTCTCCGGGGAGTCGGAACCGAGAGCGGCACGCGCCACATCCGCGAGCCGGTCTTCCGTGATTCCCCGCTGCGCGCAGTAGTCGGACTTCAGCCATTGGGCCAGCGGCTTCGCCCCCTTGCTCGAATTGCAGGCGCTGCAACACAACGCGATGTTCTCACGCGTCACAATCCGGGCGTCATTGATGATATGTTCCCAGGTGGCAACCCGGCGCCGCGTATGTCCCCGAGGCACGCCTGCCGTCATTTCGATCCCGCAGTAAATGCAGTTCACATCGCGGGCACGGACCTCACGCTCCAGCCAATTGGGAATGTTCCAACGGTTCAATTGGGATCCTTGGAGGATGACGACTGGCCCGTCGGACCGGGAATGCCCAGCTTGATCCGCTCGCTCAGCCCCGAGGTTCGCTGGCTGACGGAGCCCAGCGCGGCTTTCAGCGCCCCGGGTGCCGCGAGCAGCGTGACGCGTTGCCGGGCCCGGGTGAGGCCGGTGTAGATCAGCTCGCGGGTGCAAACCGGACTGGGGGTCGGCGGCAGCACCACGAGGACTTCTCCGAATTCGGAGCCCTGGCTCTTGTGGACCGTCAGCGCAAAGGCGGTCTCGTGCGCCGGCAGGCGGTCCGGCACCAGGCCGCGCAGGCCGTCGGGCCCCTCGAACCACACCTGCAAGGCGCCGTCGGCACCCGGCCAGGCGAGCCCCAGATCGCCGTTGAACAGCCCGAGATGCGGCGCGTTGGCGGTGATCAGCACCGGCCGACCGCGATACCACACCTGACCGCGGTGACGCTGACCGGCGGCCTCCACCAGCGCCTCGCAGGCTTCGTTCACGCCGTCGCGGCCAAAGGCGCCGCGCCGCACTGCGCAGAGGATCTGGAAGTTTCGCAACTGGGCCAGCGCTGCGGCCGCATTGGGCGCCTGCCAACGGTTCCGCCAATGCCGCTCGAAGGCCGCGCGCAGTTCCGCTCCCAAGGCTTCCCCATCGCCCACGGGACGCCACGCGACGGCGTCCCCGGCCGGCAGGTTCGCAAGGGCATCGAACGCCCGTTGCGCCTCGCCGGCCCGGATGAGCGGCACGAGCCGGGCGAGGCTGTGGTCCGCCCCGAAACGGTGGTTGTGCCGCAGTTCGACCACGGTGCTGTTGCCCGCAGACGACACCGGCAATTCCACGCCCCATGGTCGCAGCCGTTCGGCGAAGCCGGCGGAGAAGCAATTCACGCCTGCCGCCGCGCACAGGTCGCCGAGCACATAACCGGCCTCGACCGACGCCAGTTGATCCTGGTCGCCCAGCAGCACCAGCCGCGTGTCGGCGCGAAGCGCGCCCACCAGCCGGCTCATGAGCGCGAGGTCCACCATGCTCGCCTCGTCCACCAGCACGAGGTCGGCGGCCAGCGGGTTTTCGGGACCGTGCCGGAACCGGCGTCCGTCCGCCGAGGCGCCGAGCAGGCGGTGAAGCGTCATCGGCTCGGGCACCGGGCCGACGGACAGCTTCAGCGCGCTCCACGTCTGCGCCAGGGATTCTCCCAGGCGCGCGGCCGCCTTGCCGGTAGGCGCCGCCAAGGCGACCCGCACGCCCGGCTGGAACTGCCGGATCGCCGCAAGCAGCACCGCTGCCGTGCGCGTCTTGCCCGTGCCGGGTCCGCCGGACACCACGACCAGCGGCCGCACTAGGCCGGCGGCAATCGCCACCGCCTGCCAGTCGGTGTCCGCGGTCGCCAGGAATCCGCAGGCGCGCAGGAACGTCCTCACGGCGGCGAAATCCACCGGCTGATCCGGCGCGTGCAGACGCGCCCGCAACGCCGCCGCGACGTCCCCTTCGTGCAGGAACATCCGGCGCAGATAGACGCGTCCACCGACGCAGATGAGCGGCTTGAGTTCGCCCGGCGTCCCGGCCACGCCGGACGCCAGCAGTTCCGCCGCCGCCGTCGTCCCGAGGCACGCGTGCCCCGCCGCCTCGGCCTCGATGAGCGCCACAGCGGTTTCCCGAACCGTGGCGTGATGCCGGGTCCCCAGTCCGGCCAAGAATTCGGCGAACGGTTGGGCCAGCCGCGATCCGCCCGTGGGCAGGGAAGGTTTCATCGCCTTTCCCCTCCGGTCAGAGCCTGTTCCAAGTCATCCAGCAGCGATTCGTCCGGTCGGTCGCGGAACCAGCCCTGCTCCGGCCGCCGGGCATCCGCGCCGCGCACGAACGCGTAGTGGACTCCGCCCCACAGTTCCGTGAACGCAATCCCCGGCCGGCGCAACCGCAGGTAGCGCCGCAGCGCCACGGCGTAGAGATGGTATTGCAGCACGTAGAAGCCGCTGCGCATCGCGCGCGCCACCGTTTCCGGCGTGTAGGCCGCGGCGGCGTTCCCCAGCCAGTTGGTCTTCCAGTCCACCAGATGGAACCGGCCGGCGTGCTCGAAGATCAGGTCCACGTAGCCGTGGAGAAAACCGTCGGCCTCCTCAAATCCCAAAGCTCCCAAGCGCGCCGGCCACTCGGGCATCGGTCCGCCGTGGCGCTCAAACACCCGGCGCAGTCCGCTAACCGTGAAGCCCCGCAGCGGCAGGAAGAACTCCAGTTCATTGAGGCGCTGGCTCTGCCCGATCTCGCGCAGGCGAAACGTGCCGCCGGCGTCCGGCAGGGGCGTTTCGAGAACCTCTTGAATCAGCCGAAGCACCGGCTCGGCGGTCGTGTCCCCGAGCTGATGTTGGCGCAGGGCCGCTTCCACCGTGGGCCTCCAAGTCTCCGGTTCGGCGGCGAAATCAATCTGCTCGAACACCTCGTGGAGGCAGGTGCCGAAGCCCGAGCCGCGCGGCAGGCGGGCGAATTCATCTTCCGCGCCCGCTTCCGCCTCGGAACCCGTCGGCACCGCGGGCAACTCCACCGCGTCGTGATCCGGCGCCTCCTCGGGGACATTGGCGGTGAGGCCCGAGAAGCTCTGGATGCCCCAACGCGGAAAGGCCGGTCGGGTGTAGGGCCGCGGTCCGCTCGAGGCGCCGGCAGATTCCCGCCATCCGGGCGCTTCCGTCGCCAACTCAGGCAACGTCGTGCTCAGGGAAATGGAGGCAGCACCCGCGACAGCAACCCCTTGCCCGTGGTTGGTCTCCGATTCTCCCGCTTCCTGACGGAGTGACTCAGCGGTTCGCAAGCCGGGAACCGAATCGCCGCCGAGGGGCGCCAACGTAGCGCAGGCTGCCAGCCTGCCCGTCGCGGCGTTAAATTCAGCGGTTTGTTTCGCGCCGGTCGGCGCAGCGGGCAGGCTGGCAGCCTGCCCTACTTTCGGCAGTCGCGGCGAAACCGTGAAATTCGCTCCACCAGCTTCGGCCACCAGCGCTTCCAATTCCGCCCGCAGTCCGGACCACGTCACCGCCTTCAGCCGTTCGCGGCATTCGGTCGCAGTTTCGCCGGCGCGACCGTGCAGCAGCCAGCCGAGTGCGGAGGATTCCAGCCCCTTCACCGCGCCGGTCAGCAGATAGCAGCGGTTGC
>CAIWAH010000097.1 GCA_903910585.1 uncultured Verrucomicrobiota bacterium | reverse complement strand
ACCCTCGCCTACGTGGCGGACGAGGATGCCGGCCTGCAGATCCTGAATGTGAGCAACCCGGCCGCGCCGGTGCGCCTCGGCAGCTTTGACACCAGCGGTTACGCCCAAGGGGTGCAGGTGGTGGGAAACCTCGCCTACGTGGCAGACGGCATTGTGCTCGCGCTTGATGTCCACGATGAACATCACGTCGGGCTGGGAATCAATGGTGCGGAGGCCGTCCAGGTTCTTGAACATCCGCGCGTGCTCGCGGCGGATCATGGACTGCTCCTGCTTGACGTATCGGTTGATCGAGCCGTCCTGCTCCATCTTCTCGATCTCCTTCATGCGCTTCAGGGAGCGGCGGAGGGTCTTGAGGTTGGTGAGCGTGCCGCCGAGCCAGCGGGAGTTCACGAACGGCTGGCCGCACGCGGCGGCGGCTTCCTTGACCGCTTCCTGGGCCTGCTTCTTGGTGCCGACGAACAGCACGTTGCCGCCCTTGCTCGCGGTCTGGGTCAGGAACTGGCAGGCCGCCTCCAGCTGGGGAAGGGTCTTGCTCAGGTCGATGACGTGGATGCCGTTGCGGGCCTCGAAGATGAACTTCTTCATCTTCGGGTTCCAACGGCGGGTCTGGTGGCCGAAATGAACGCCTGCCTCGAGGAGTTCCTTGATACCGATGCTGCTCATACTGGACTGCCAACTTCCGATGGTTGCGGCGTTGACCGGGACTCATTTGCCCGACGCCATCCGGCGGAAGAACCGGATTGTAACCGATGTGGTTGTGGCCGCCGGACGCCCACGCGCCCGGACTGGATTAAGGCCGTTCTTCCCTCCGCCTTGCGGCAAAGGGAGGCGGAAACTGGCAAACCGGCCCCGGTCCGGCAACAGCGAAGTTCCGGATCCAAAGGCCGGGCGACGGGGTGCCGAAATGTCCGCTTGAGGGCTGGCGACCGGGTTCGCAGGCTGTGGCTGCCCGATGACCGCGACCCCGAACAGCGCTGCGCCGCCTGCTGCCGGGGTGGTGTCGTTGGGTCGGGCCGCGTGGATGCTCGGACTGGCCGGGGCAAATCTCACGGTGATCCAGTTCGTGGCGATGCGGGAGTTCGCCTCGTTGCTGGGGAGCAATGAGCTGGTGGTGCTGCTGGTCGCGAGCGGCTATTTTCTCGGCCTCTCTGCGGGGTATTTCCTCTCCGATCGGCTTTCGCCCCGCCAGTTGCTCGGGCTCGGCGCGGTCACGCTGGGATTGCACCTTTCGCTGCCTTTCTCCGCCCGCTGGACGGTCGGGTGGCTGGTGGACCATGGTTTCGGACCGTGGGCGCCGCCGTTGGTGCTGGCCGTCAGTTTTGTCGCCCTGACTCCGTTTTACGCGGTGTTCCTTCCCCGGATGATCGCGGCCCTGCTGGGAGCGGATCCGGCGCTCGCGTTGGCGCGCTGTTACGCGCTTGAGCTGGCCGGCGGCGGCCTGGGGCTCTTGCTGGTGCTGCTGGTCACCCCGGCGCGCATGTAGTGGCTGCTCTCCCTGCACCTGGCAGGTCTGGTCGCCCTGATGCTGCTCGCGCTGCAGGCCCACCGGCGGTGGTGGCTGCTCCTGGCACTGCCGGTCGCCTACCTGCTGGGCTGGGAAAACTGGGACCGCGCCAGCCTCGAAGCCTACTACCGGGGCGTGCGCGGTTATGCCGCTCCCCGGCTCGTGGCGTCGGAGTTTTCGCCCTATCAGCGGGTGGACCTGCTGCAACGTGACCGTCGGGCCGGGCGGGAACCGTTCCTGTTCCTGAACGGCAACCTGTTTTACGGCACCCGGTCGCTCAACCAGCACAACCTCTTTGTCTCCCTGCTTCCCCGTCTGGCGCGGGGGAGCCGGTCCCAGAACACCCTCGTCGTCGCGGGCGGATCGTTGGATTGTGCCCGCTATCTGGCGCCGTTGGCGGGACGTCTGCGGGTCGTCGAAATGGACCCCACCGTGGTGCGCCTCACTTGGAAGTTCATCCAGGAGCCGCGCGGCGGCTTTCCGGGCAACTGGGAGCTCGTGTTGGACGACGGCAAACACTTCCTCGGCGCATGGGCCGGCGAGCCTTTCGACGTCATCGCGGTGGACATTCCGGTGCCGAGCCACGTGCAGACCGCGGCGTTGCATTCGCGGCGGTTCTTCGAGCTGGCGCGGTCGCGGCTGCGGCCGGGCGGGGTGTTCTCCATCGCCCTCGCCGGGCGGCTGGAGGCGCGCTCGCCCATGGAGGCCGCGGCGGCGGGCCGGTTGCAGAACCGGATTCTGGCCGGGCTGCTGGCTACTTTTTCGCACGTCGCGGTGGTGCGGTCGTCCTACGGCGACTTCGCCTGGGCGAGCGCCGAGCCGCTGGACTCCCTGAAACAGGCCGTGAAGCCGGCACTGCGGGAATTCCTCGCGGGCGCGGGAGACGCCGGCAATTTCGGGCAGCCAAAGGTGGAGTTCCTGGAGGAATCCCTGATCCGACAGCGGGCCGCGGGCTTTTCGCCGATCGGCGACGCTGACCTGCAGCTGGTGCTGCGGTTGAGCTGGCGGAAACTGAAGGGCCGTTTTCGCGCGGAAGCGGACGAATGTCCATGGCCACTCCGCTGCCATCGCGCCGCTCCGCCAATGCCTTCGCCACGGGCATTCTGTTCGGTCTGTTCCAGTGGGGTGCGTTCTTCGTGCTCCAGTCCTACCTCTCGGCGACCGCGATGGTGTGGCTCCTGGCGTCCCTGGTCTGGCTGGCGGGCAGCCTCTTCGGACTCATGGGGCGGCTGGGACGGTTTTCGGAGCGGGGGTGGGTGCTGCTGAGCCTGGGCGCCTATGTCGGGCTGGGTCAGTTCGCGAAGGCGTTCCCGTATGACCTTTCGATGTTGCCCGTGCTGCTCGTTCATCTGGGCGTGATGGGAACGTATGCGGGCCGTTTCTTCCGGCTGCGACCTGCCCGGGAGCCGGGCGCGACCAAGTGGCTGTTCTTTCTGGAGAACACCGGCTTTGTCGCGGGCATGCTGGCCACGGTGCTGGGGCTCTTCTGGTTCGGTGACCGCTGGCTGTTGGCGGCCCCGGTCGCGATGACTGGGGTCTGCTGGCTGACTGTGCCCGCAGGGCCCACCGCCTGAACTCAACATCCCAACGTAAACGGAAACAAAAACGCCCGGGCCAGAAAAGCGCCGGGCGTTTCGGTGAACGTGAGCAGGACGCTTACGGCGCGCCCCCGGCATTGTTGCCGGGGTTTTCCGGCTGACTGGGCGGAATGTAGCCGCTGATGAATTCGGGGCCGATCGGTGCGCTGCCATTGAGCGGTAGGGTCGGACCGGCGACCCCGGCCGGCGGCACGTTGATGCTGCCGACGGGCACAACCGTGAAGTGGTTCAGGTTGGCATTGCCGTTGCCCATGGTGAACCGGAGCGTGCGCTCACCGCTGAGACTGAGCTTCACCCAATCACCGGCGGCATCGCGGAGCGGCACCGAAGTGAACGTGGACCAACCGCCCGTGGCGGGATGGTTGAACGAGCCGAGTTCCGTGGCGACCTGACCGGGCGAACCGGCATCGGTCACTTCGGACAGCGTCGCCACCATCGGCGCACCGCCGGAAGCCATCCGGGCGAGCACGTAGTATTCGCCCGCCGGAAACGTGCGGGTGTAGTTCATCCAGTCGCCGTTCTCCAGCCAACCCACCGCCCAGTCGTTGGTGAGGGCGGACTGGTTGAAGCGGCTGCGGTCGTTCGGCTCGGCATAAATGCCGACCGCGGGCTGGTCGAAGGGCGGGACGGTGGTCGCGGGTTGAGTCAGCAGGAGGTTCCGGACCCAGTGATTGTCGCTGGCGCCGCCTGTGCGGGCCCCCCAGCCGAGGCGCCAGTTCGCCTGCGGGCTCCAGCCCGGGATTTCCAGGTTCTCGAAGATCGTCGCGCCGTTGTGGGTGACCTTCAGGTGGGTGCCGTCATGCTGGACCGTGACCGGCACGAAGGACGACGTGCGCAGCGTGATCCCGGCCGCCTTGGCGATGCGGGTGTTGGCATACCACACCTCGATGGTGTTGGCCTCGTCATCGAAGCCGTCCCAGCTGCCGTTGGCCCAGGTGTCGAACTGCACGCGCAAGCCGGCTCCGATCCCCTGTTCCCCGAACGAGGAATCGGGCAGTTCGCCGTAATTGAAGCTGAACCCATCGGCCGCAGAACCATCCCCGATGTAGAGCTCGAACTGGACGTCGAGCGTGGTTCCGGGGGCGGCATCCGGAGCGAGGATCAGGCTGCCCTGCTGGCCGCCGGCGTTGGGGGTGAGCTGCACGATGCCGTCGGTCGCCATGGCATTGCCCAGCAGGCCCGGTGCCTGGCGATACCCGTCGCTCTCGGAAAATCCGGGATCGTGATAGTCCACGTCGCGGACCGCTCCCCGGCCGGCGTAAGCGCCACCGAAGTAGGGCATCGTGTCGGCCGCGGGCAGGTGTTGGCCGCCGCCGAAGTTGAAGTCTTCGGCCTCGATTGTGACGGCGCCCGCAAAGCTGGAGACCAATTGCCAGGTCACCGCGAGATTGTCGGCCCCGCCGCCTTCCTTCATGAGGGCCTCGATGAAGTAGCGTTTGCCTCCCTGCAAGGGAATGGGCTCGGACTGCGCCGGGTCGGGGTCGAGGCCATTATGCCAGGCGCGGCTGGCGCGCCAGCCGGGTTCCGTCGCAATCTGGCGGCGGTTGGCCGGCGACTCGTCGGTGCTGAGAAACACGGCGCCGTTGTCATCCGACGCGAGGAAGAACCGGTAGTCACCATCCACGGGCGGGGTGATCCAGCCGGAAAGCCGGACGCCGTAGTT
>CAIWAH010000096.1 GCA_903910585.1 uncultured Verrucomicrobiota bacterium | reverse complement strand
TTGCCGTCCACCAGCAGGCGCTGGGCAGTGAGGCTCCAGAACTGGTTGCCACTGTCGAGCGCCGCGACCAGCTCGGGCGCCTTGGCCTTGGCCAACGACTTGAGGGAGATCTTCGGGCCGTCCTTCCACACGGCGCGGTAGATGCGACCGTGCGTCTGATCGCGCAGATCGTTCTCGGTCTTGTAGGCGCCGCCACGTCCGGTCGTCGCCTGGACGCCGGCGGACTGCACACTCGGCGTCGGGTTGTGCTGGATGATGAAGCTGTAGAAATCGATCACCCACACGGCTCCGTCGGGGCCGATGTCGGCGAAGATAGGCGACATCCATTCGTCGGTGCTGGCGAGCAGGTTGAAGCCGTCGGTTGCCCTGTAGCCGCCGCCGTCGGGCTGGATGTCCATGAGGCCGATCAGCTTCGCCGTGGGCTCGGTGACCAGCGCCTTGCCCTGCAGGCGCGGCGGCAATGCATCGCTGACCATGAACCCGTGGCCGGCCGCCGCGGTGTAGCCGCCAAAATTGTCCACCATGCGGACGTTCGGCGTGTTGGGATGCATCCGCATTCCGGGCGCGAGGGACTTGGCGGACGGCAACCGCCGAACATTGGCGCTGGGGGCACTCGCTGCTGCTGCGTCTCCCGGTTTGTCGTCGAGCCGGTAGCCGGGACGGAAGCCGCCGCCACCACCACCGCCACCACCACGTCGGCCGAAGCCCGGCTGGGTGGGATTCAGGATGTGCGCGGGCAGGTAGCCGTAGAAGGTGGGGTGGCCGTTGGCGGTCGAGCCGAAGGTGTCGCCGGCGGCGTTCTGCCCGAAGCCCCAGGTGTTGTTGTTGAACTGGTGGAGGAACTGGAGTGCCGAGCCGTCGGCCTTGAAGCGGAACACGCCCTGGCCGAACTGAAGCTCCTGACCGCCGACATTGCCGCGGAAGTTCGAGTAGCCCACGGCACCGTAGAGCCAGTTGTCGAAGCCGCGTCCGAGGCTGCTCTGCATTGCGTGCGAATCGCCCACGCCCCAGCCGGGGAGGACCACCTCGCGGACGTCGGCCCGGTCGTCGCCATTGGTGTCCTTGAGGAACAGCATGTGGCGCGCTTCCGCGACCAGCACGCCGCCGTTCGCGAACACGAGCGAGGTGGCGAGGTTCAGCTTGTCCGCGAAGACGGTGAACTTGTCCGCCTTGCCGTCGCCGTCGGTATCCTCGCAGATCTTCACGTCGGCCAGGCCCGGCTCGCCTTCACCGACGAGGCCATGCGGGTAATCCCGCGCCTCGACCACCCAGGCGCGGCCCCGCTCGTCCCAGGAAACCCAGATGGGTTTCACCACGTCCGGCTCGGCGGCGAAGAGCTGAAGTTCAAAGTCCGCCGGAACCTGCGTGTAACGGAGGCTGTCCTGCGGTGAGAGCGGCGCCTGATAGCGGACCGGCTCGGCGCGGCGTTCGTAGTTCGGCACTTCGCCGTCCAGCCGTTGCAGCGGAGGCCGCGCCTTCAGCGAGGCCTGCCAGGCAGCTTTGGCCGGTGCGCTGACACCGCTGAGCACCGCCTCCCGCAGGGTCGCATCCGCCGGACGTTGGCCGTCGGCATACTTGAGCCAGGCGTTGCCCTTGGACTTGAAGCTTTCCAGCAACCGCTGATGGGCCGCGTCGAGTCCAGAGTCGGGCAGCACCTGCACCACGGCGTCGAAGTGGCTCAGATACTTGTCCGTGAGATGCGTGCCATCGGCGAGGTGATCGAAGTAAATCGCCTCGGGTGCGAGCGTCTGGCCTGGCAGATAGACGTAATTGGTGCGCGAACCGCCAAAGCCACCGCCGCCGCCGCGCATCTCAAGAGCGCCGAGATACAGCACGCGTAGCGGGCGGTCTGGAGCCTCGGCGGCCAGTGAATGGAGAATCGTCAGTCCACCAGCCAACAGTGGGAGGACAGCTTTCAGGTGCTTCATGGATTACTTGGAAACCGGTTTGAAGATGAGCTGGGAGAACTGGTAGAGCGCCTTCTTCCAGTGCTGGAAGTCGTGCGCGTGCTCGTCCACATGCCAGATGTGCGGCACGCCCTTTTCCTTCAGGTAGGAGTGGACGCCCTGGCTGATGCGGATCAGCCCGTCCTTGTTGCCGCAGGAGACGTAGAGAAGCTTCAACTGAGCCTTCGCCTTCTCGGGATCCGGCACGAGTTCGGCTGCGGGCTTCGTGTTCGGGGCCGACGAGAAGCCGCCAACCCAGGCGAACGTGCCGAGGTTGCCGAGACCGAAGTTCAGCGACTGCCCGCCACCCATCGAGAGTCCCGCCAGGGCGCGGCTCTCGCGGTCGGCCTTCACCGAATACTTTGCCTCGATGAACGGGATGAGGCTGCCGAGCAGATCCTGGTCGAAGACGCCGAACGCCGGCGCCGTGGCCATCGCGTTTGAGCCAACGCGGTCGTCCTTCTGTGCCCGCCCGTTGGGCATGACGATGATCATCGGCACGGCCTTCTGGTCGGCGAGAAGGTTATCGAGGATGACGTTGGGCTGGCCACCACGACGCCATTCCTCCTCGTCGCCGCCGATGCCGTGGAGCAGATAGAGCACGGGATACTTCCGGTCCGCCGAATAGCCGGGCGGCGTGTAAACGAGCGCCTTGCGCTTGGTGCCGACCGATTTCGAGTCGTATTCGACCATCTCCAGCTGGCCGTGCGCGATGCCATCGCGGGCCTGGTCAAAGCCGGCGGGCGCGTCCGGGAACGCCGCCCTGTCGTCCGGCCCGAGTTCGATGGGGCCGCCGAAGCCACCGCGGCGGGGACGGTTGCCAGCCTGGGCATTGCCACCTGCCGGGGCTGCGGGCGCCGCGGCGGCGACACGCGTGGCCAGGAATTCCTGCGAGCCAAAGTCGCCGACCTTGCGGGTAAACTGGATGCCCTTCTCGCCGACCTTGCCCGTGTATTCGATGCGGATTTCGTTGTCCTGAATCTGCCGCATCTCCACGAACGTGACGATATCGCCGGCCAGTTTCGGCTCCTGGAACTCCACGTCGCGCTTCTGCTCGCGGGCTTCCGCAGTCGCTTTCGCAGCCAGCTTTCCTTCCTTCATCTGGAAATCGAACAGGTATTTCTGGAGGCCTATCTGGGTGTCGAACTCGGCCTGCCATTGGCCGGCCACGACCGGGGCCGCGGCGGTTGCCGCCTTTTCCCGGCGGGCAACGAGTTCCTCCGTGGCGAAGTCGCCGACCTTGCGGGTGAACTTGATTTCGTCGCCCGCCAGTTTGCCGGAGTAGGTGATGGTGAGTTCGTTGCCCTGAAACTCGAACATCTCGACGAACGTGACCGTGTCGCCGACAAGCTTGCCTTCCTTGATTTCGACCGTGCGTTTGTTTTCGCCGTTGATGTCGCCGGTGGCCTTGCCGGTCACCTTTTCGCCCTCGGCCTTCAGATCGTAAAGGTAGGTCTGTTTTCCCGGTTGGGTATCGAACGCGGCCTTCCATTGGCCGGTCAGGTCGGCGGCGATGCAGGGCAACGCCGCGAGGACAAGGGTGAGGAATGTCTTCATGGTGGGTGGTTGAAAAATGTCCGTCTCAGTTCTTGAACAGCAGCGGGGCAAACTCCCGCAGGCTGCGCCGCCAGGTCTGCCATTCGTGGGCCGTGTCCGGCGAAACGTAGAAGTGACTATTGATGCCCGCCGCCTTGAGCGCCTCGACGTTCGCCTTCGGATCGCCGCCCCGGTTGTTGCCCAGTTCCTTGCTGCCGTAGCTGACGAAGACCAGCTTGTTCTTCGCCTTGAATGCGGCGAGGTCCGTGATGTTTGTGAGCCCGATGCTGCCGCCGCTGAAAATCCCGATGTGCGAGAAGGTGTCGAGGTTCCTCAGGGTGACCATCCGCGTCTCCATGCCTCCCATCGAGAGGCCGGCCATGGCGCGGTGGGGCTGGTCGGAGAGCGTGCGGAAGTTGGCGTCAATGAAGGGAATCAGCTCCTTCACCAGCACGGTCTCGAACGGAGCGATGTCGAAGTTTCGCATGCCGCCCATGCGGGTCTCGTTCGTCATGCCGTAGATCATGACGATGATGAACGGCCGCGTTTTGTTCTCAGCGATCAGGTTGTCCATGATCTCCCGAGCACGGCCCTGCACGCCCCAGCCGTATTCGTTCTCGCCCCAACCATGCTGGAGGTAGAGCACCGGGTAGCGCTTGTCCGGGTTCTGGTCGTAGCCGGGCGGCGTATAGACGAACGCGCGGCGCATGGTGTCGGTGCTCGTCGAGTGGAAGAACAGTTCCCGCAATTGCCCCTGTGGGACGTTCTTCAGCGTGTAGGTGTCCTGGTCCTTGGCCGGAATCTCGACCGCGCTTCCCCAACGCTGGGCGCCGAAGAACATCAGGCTGTTCGGGTCGGGAACCTCCGCGCCGTCCAATTTGATGGAGTAGTAATGAAAGCCCTCGTCCAGCGGCCGGGTGTAGCCATACCACGCGCCATCCTCGCCCTTGGTGAAGGGGCTGCTGTCCCGGAACGTGACGCCGACGGTTTGCGCGTTGGTGGCCACGATCCGGAACTTCACGCGGCCTTCCGAGTTCACCTTGGGGTATTCCTTGCCCGGCTGGTTGGAACTGGCGGGTTTCCAGTCGTCGGCCGGGGCGTTGGTCTGGGCGAAGGCGAGGTGTCCGGCCAAGGCGGACAGCATCAGGGTGGGGAGGATACGGAAATACATGTGTGACGGGATGTGGGAGTGACCGGAGAGGAGCACCGCGGGTTTCAGTTTCTTGCCTGGGCGGGAAAATCGGGCTGGGGTTTGCCGTCGCCATAGAGGGTTTTGACTTCGGTCGCGGACAGCGCCCGGCCGAACAGGCAAAACTCGTCGATGACACCGCTGAAATTGCGGACGAGGAACGGATCGTCGCCCTTGAATCCGACCGGATTCCAGTTCCCGACTTCGGCGGTCCCGAATTGGTAGGGCGGTCCCTGGCGCACTTCATGGCGGCTGACCGCCTGGCCGTTCACGTAGTGGGTGGCCCGACCCGCGGGGCCATCCAGCACCACCGCCAGATGCGTCCAGATGCCGAACTGCTCCACCGTCATCACCGGCGGGCTCACGAGAATCTGATGTCCACCGCGGGGGCCGATGACGGTCAGGCCCAGCACGCCGTCGTGCCGGATCACCCAATGGAGCGTGCCCGGGGCAAAGCCGTCGGACATGAAGAGCGAGTTGATCTGCCGGTCGAGCCCCTGCACCCGCACCCACGCGGCCAAGGTGACGGAATCGGCCTTGCCGGGAATGGTCAGCCGCAGGCGATCGCTGACCCCGCGGAACTCCAAGGCCGGCTTGGTCGCCCACCGGCCTTCCAGCCATTGGCAGCCGACAATGGCGGCATCGGGAATGCGGTCGCTCCACGGGCCCGTGTTGGGGAGACGCCATTCCCCGGGACTGCCCTGCTCGAAGTCCAGATGCACCCGCAAGGACTCGTCACGATTCCAGCGGCGGTTGGCCGCCCGCCACTGGTCGTAGCGGGCCGCCTCGGCCGCCACCGACCGGGACTGCAACTCAAACAGCGACGTGAACTCCGCCGGATCGGCCGCGATCAGCTTCGGGGCCGCCGCGCCGTTTATCACGGCCGCCCGACCTTCGGTGAGGCTCCGGTTCGTGCTGCCGGCGGTCCGGAACTCCACCAACCCGGAGAACACGTGGACCTCCGCCTGCTCGCCCGCGACGTGAAGTCCGAACGAGGTGCCCAGATCGGTCACGTCCAGGCTGGGCGAAGTCACCCGAAACCCTCGGGCCTGCGGCGGCACTTCTGCAGTCAGGCGACCGCTGACGCAGACGGCCTCACTGGAAGACACGAGCTGCAATTCCGCCGGCCCTTCGATTACCACCCGGGCACCGTTGTAAAAAACCACCTGGGCGAGCCCCGACTGCAACCGCAAGCGGCCCGGCTCCAGCGGCGCGCCAAGTCGCGGCGCCGCATCCGCCGAATGCCAGCGGGCATTGACGGCGCGATTCAGCATCGCCACCGCGCGCCGGCTGCCGCCGCCCCGCGAACCCATCAGGTGCCAAACCAATCCGCCCAGGAGCAGGAATGTCACGCCTGCGGCAAAGGCGACCTGCCAAGGCCAGCGGCGCCGCTTCGGCGGACGTGAAGTGAGAATGTGGCGTTCCGGTTGCGGCTCCACCGGCATGATTTCCCGGACGTCACTGGCCACCACGGGCACGTTGCGGTCCGAAAACAGGTCGGGATCGGACGCCAGCCGCGCATGGAGTTCCACCCGCAGAAGATATTCGTCACGGGCCGCCGGTTCGCGTCGCAGCAGTTCGTGAAGCGCCCGCACCTGCTCGTCCGAAGCCGTGCCATGACACGCCGCGGCGACGACCTCATCGAATGTCCGTGACGGGAAATCCAGGCTCATGCCCAGCCCCCTTCCGGCTCCGGTGTCCGTTCAATGCAGGCCTGAAGCGCCTGCCGGATGCGTTGCAATGCCTTGTAAGTGGCCGCCTCGGTCCGTCCGGATTCCCCGGCCAACGCGGCGATCCCGGTGCGCCGGTAGTAGTAGCCCTCCACCAGCGACCGCTGGTCTTCCGGCAGGCGTTCGAGACAGCCTTCGAGCCGGCCCAGCTTGGCTTCGATCTCCGGACGCAACTCCTCGCGCCGCTGCATCAGCTCCTCCGCCAGGCCCCCGTCCAGCAGTGCCTTCCAGCGTTGGTGCCGCTCCATCCACTGCCGCGCCTTGTTCAGGGCAAACCGGCACGCCCAAGGCGTGAACGGTTGCGCGGGATCGTAGGCGTCGAACTTTTCCCAGAGCGCCACTGCCGTCTGCTGCACGATGTCCTCGGCATCGGCGACGTTCGGCACGAGCGCCGCCACATAACGGAAGATTTCCCGCTCGCTGCGCAAAAACAGCGACAGGAACCGCTGCTGGGCAGCGGCCCGGTCAGGGGCATCACGAAACGATTCGGCGGACATCGGGCAGGCTTCACCCTACTTCCGGCGAATCCGCGACTTTGGACATTCTTTTTTCCGGCTGGGCGGCCGGAGCCGAGGATGGCAGGGGATCGGGCAATGAGGGGACGGATGCCAGCTCCCGGATGGAAACAGCGCCGATCGGGTCCTGCGGTTGGAGCACTCGTGACTCAAGGATTGGGCCGGGGCTCCGAAACCTTGCGCTCCCCGCTGAGCTTCACGCTGGCGAGGTTCATCAGGGAAGCCCCCGCGTTGGCCGCGTCGTTTTTGAAGACGAGGTAGAGATCGTGCCGTCCGGCGAGGTCCCTCACCGCCACGGGGATGCCCGGGACATTGAATCCGCCGCCCGGACGACGGCGGGCGCCACCCGGTCCGCCGGGGCCGCCTCCTCCTCCACCGGGCGCCCCGGGGGGCCGTTCTCCGGCCGGACCGGCCGCGGGCGGCCCTCCGGCACCGGGCGGTGGTCCGCCGCGACCGCCGCCAGCGGGACCGCGCGGTTCAACCTTGGCTTCGCCGAGCAGCTCACCGGTCGGGGAATCCAGGTGGAGCTCGACCGTGCCGCCGGCATGCTGCATCTGGGAGACCGCGTTGGCGGAGATTTCAACCTGCTTCACGCCGGTCAGGTCGAGATTCCTGAAGCCGACCACTGCGCCACGCTTCGCGGTCTGCCCCAGCATGCCGGGCTCAAGTCCCTGCTTCACCTCGGCGCTGGCAGGCGTGAGCACGGGGCTGCGGAGCAAGCGAAGGCTTTCGCCGGTGAGCGGCGTGGCCTGTTCCTCGCCTTGGTCGGTGTAAACCGCGCGCACGACGAGCGAGCCGCGTCCGGCGTCACCTTCGGGCACCCTGGGCGTGAACTCGCCCGCGGGCGCGAGACCGGCGGCTTTGGGGTCGGCGAGGCTCAGCACGTATTTCAGGATGCCCGCGGCCTCGCCTTCGTTGATGAGGGCGTTGGGCGGCATCGCGAGCTGGCCCCACACCCCGGCACCGCCGGTGACAACCTTCTGCGCAAGCCGGGCCGGCGCGCCGGTATCCTTGGCATACTTGCGGGCGATGTCGCCGAAGGACGGGCCGACAAGCTTGCCCTCGACGAGGTGGCAGGCCTTGCAGTTGCCCTTGGTGATCAGCGCCTGGGCGACGGGAAATCTGGCCGCAGCCTCTTCACCGCGCGGCAACCCCTTGAGCGAGGCGAGATCAAAGCCCTCGGGCACGTAGTCAATGCTCAGGCTGACGCGTTCTGCCGGGATCTTCCCGGAAGCAAGCGTGCCGTCCTCGCGGTCACTGACCTCGACGGCGTAGGCGAGCGGCTGTCCGGGGAAGTAGAAGGTCTCGTTGCCCTTCACCTTGACGGTCACCACGGGCGGTTCGTTGCCCGACACCACGGGCACGGACTTGGTGTCGCTGGCGCCGGCCGGGTCGGTGACGGTGAGCTTGGCCACGTGGGCGCCGGGCTCCTCAAACTTCACCACGGGATTCGCCTGCTCGAAGATGCGCGGCGCTCCGGCCGGACCAAACACCTCCCACCGATACCTGATCGGGTCGCCGTCGTTGTCCTTCGTGCCGGCGGAGGAAAGCGTCACCTCGAACGGGGGCACGCCGCCGTCCTGGCTGCTCGCCGCGACCGCCATCGGCTTGCGGTTGCCGGCCTCGAACTCGATGCGGACCAGCTTCGCCTCCGGGCTCGCCTGAAACCAGCGCCCGCCGTATTCGAGCACGTAGAGGTCACCATCCGGGCCGAACTTCATGTCAATCGGTTCGACTGGCCGGTAATCCGGCACAAGCCGCTCCATGGACTTGTAGTCTCCGTTCGGCTGCATCGAGACCGCCATGATGAGCCGGCGCGAAAACTCGGCGATGATCCACTTGCCCTCGAAGTATGCGGGCCAGGGACGCTTGGGCTCCCTGAAGTCCGCGCGGTGATAGATGGGACCGCCGATGGCACAACGGCCGCCGCTGGCGAGTTCGGGAAACTTCTCCGTCACGCCGCCGTGATACCAGATGAACGGCGGCGACATCGGCGGCAGTTCGGTGACGCCGGTGTTGTTCGGCGAGGTGTTGACCGGCTTGAGCGGGTCCTTCTTCGCCGTCGGCTTGCCGGTGGTGTAATCCCAGAACGGAAACGCCTGGTCGCCGACGAAGTAGGGCCAGCCGAAGAAGCCGGGCCCGCGGGCCTGGTTGAACTCGTCGTAACCGCGGGGCCCGACCTCACCATCCTCGCGGTTGTCCGGACCGACTTCGCCCCAGTAGATGAAACCCGTCGCACTGTCCACCGACACGCGCCAGACGTTGCGATGGCCCATCGAATAGATCTCCGGACGGGTCTTCGGCGTGCCGGGCGGAAAGAGGTTGCCCTTGGGAATAGTGTAGGTGCCGTCGGGCTCGGGATGGATGCGGAGGATTTTTCCTTCGAGCGAAGCCGAATTGGCGGAGCCGCCCTGGTCGTCCCACGGTGCACGGCCGGGGCGTTCGTCGGTCTGCGACATGGAGACGTTGCCGCGGTTGTTGCCGACGGTGAGCAGCAGGTTGCCCTCGGCGTCCCAAGTCATTCCGCCGCCGGTGTGGCAGCAGGTCTCGCGTTGGGCGGGCCACTCCAGCACGACCTTTTCGGAGTTGGCCACGAGCACGTCGTTCTTCACCTGCCAGCGCGAGAACACCGATTTTTCCTCGGTCGGATGCTGATAGTAGAGGTAGATCCAGCCGTTGTCGGCGAACTTCGGGTCCAGCGTCAGGCCGACGAGCCCCTGCTCTCCGTTGCCCTGGCGGACGCGGTTGTTCACCGCCAGCGCGCCCATGACCTTCACCGCCCCCAGCGCCGGATCGAACACCTTGAGGGCGCCCTTGCGCTCGGCGATGTAGGCGCGGCCGTCGGGCAGCACCTCGAACACCAGCGGCTCGTCGAGTGTGCCCGGCGCCGTGAGTTGGACCGGCGTGAAGCGGTTTTCGTCGGGCCGGGCAGACGGATTGGACTGGGCGAATGCGAGCAGGAAGCAGGAGCACGAGACGGCCCCCGCCATGGGAATACTCCGGAGATTCATGGGAACGCGGGAATGACCGGCCAAGGCCCGACTGGTTTCAATGGAAATGTCCGCGCCTCAGCCGCCCGGAAGCGGCGACCCGATTGCCCGGCCGTTCACGCCCACGGTTCAGGGAAAACCAAAGGACACGGAGGCGACTGTGAAATCGCAACACGGATCGCTGCCCATGCGTCAGGCCTTCTACCGATCTCTGCCGAATCCAATCCGACGGACCTGTGCCGTTCCCGTCCGCCATCCGGAAACGGTTCAGCATTCTTGGCCGGTCTCGGGAAACTTTTTGGCCCAGTCGGCATAGCGCCTGGCGACGGACTCGCCCCACGAGCCGTGCCACGCATAGCCGTTTCGCCGTTCAGGCTCGATCCCGGCGAAGTCGAACTTCTTCGCCCCGTCCCGCCCGCAATAGAGCGGACGGTTGCTGTCGATCTCGTAGAAGCGGGCCCACAGCGGCGGGGCCGTGGGGTCAGGCTCGATGCGCTTGTCCCCGTTCACCCGGGCTTCGCGCACCCCGCGCATCTCCGACTCCGCAAACCAACGGGCGCCGGCGTGAACCGCCCGGATGATGTCCGGTGACGGCCTGTCCAAACGCATCAGAAACCCAAGCAATCCCGCGCTCTCCGCCCCGCTGAGCGACACGAGCTCAAAGGTCCGTGCGCCGCGGGGTTCCAGCGTGACCGGATCGTGCTGCGCGCACCACACGGTCAGACGCCCCCGGACGCGGATCTGCGACTTCACGATGCAGTCGAGGCCACGCTCGAAGGCCGTCCCGATTTGCCGCCGGGTTTCCACCGGCACGAACGCGTAGTGCGGCTCGCGGAGCACGTCCTGGAGCAGCTCCAGCAGGCGCTGCATCGCGCCGTCGTTGTAGGTGATGAGGCGATGGTAGGATTGGGCGGGTGCCGGATGAAACTGCGGCCAACCGCCCGTCGGATACTGGCTTTCCAGAATGGCGCCGAGTCCATGCAGGAAGGCATCGCGATAAGCCGCATTGGTCGTCGCCGAAAACGCCCGGGCCAGCAGGCGGAGTTCGCCGGTGGTGGCACCGTTGTCGAAAGTGCCCCTGAGATCGGTCCGTGGTCCCGCCAGCAGAGCGCCGGCGGTGTTGACGTTCTTGGGCCAACTGCCGGCGGCAGACTGATTGGTCAGCACATGGCCGAGCACACTCCGGCCTTCCGCGGTCAAAAACCACTCGGCGGGCTGCCGGAGCGCCGTCGGCACAGTCCACACCGGCGGAGGGTCCACTGCCACGGCCCGGTGGCAACTTGAGGCGGACGCCACCAATACCAGCAGCCACTGCAGGAGCAGCGAAACATGGCGTGCGGGCCGGCTCTGCGAGGTCGCCTTTCCGCGATCCGGCTGGTCGCCCGGACACGGCTCACGGAAGGCCCGTCTGTCGTCCCGAAACACCTCTGCCACCCAACGGATCACTTTTCCGATTCCCCCTTCCGCGGGCCGGTCACCTGCCCCACCGCACTGAAGACCAGCCGCTCACTGAAGCCGGCGATGAACGCAAACGCGTAGTAGGCCGGCGCCCCGGACTGCTTCAGGGTCAGCAGCGGAATCAGCTCGGCGCGCAGGGCCATGTAGATGAACAGCGCAGAGACCGCCCCGATGAGGGGACGTCCCAGCGTAATCCAGCCCTGCAACAGGGCGTCGGGTATCTTTACCGCCGCCGGGCGGCTGAACTGGAAAATCGCGCTCAGGCCACCGCCCAGCGCCCCGAACAGCGCCACGCCCGCGAGCGTGGACCAGTCACCGTCCGACCAGCGCGAACCCACGCCGCTGAACGCGAACAGCACCAGCAGGAGCCCCAGCACCGCCGCGAGCGCGAACACCAGCCGGCGCAGGTTTTCTCCGATCACCCGCAGCTGATGATACCGGTTGTTGGCCTGCGCGTTGAGCACCCCCACCGCCTCCTGCACCGCAGCTTCCACTTCCCGGCGCACCTCGGGAGCCAGCGGTTCGCCGGCCTTCGCCCGGGCGCGGGCCGCCTCCAGCAGCCGCTTGACCGCTTCGCGACGCCAGTCCTTCAGCTTTGAACCGGCTTCCTCCTCGACGCTGAGCACGCGGGCCAGCAACGGGCCATCGGGCAGGTTAACCACCCGCACCCGGTCCACCTCGTGCAACCAGGACCAGCCCAGGTCCACGTTGCCGGACTCCGCGGCGGCCCGGGCCTTTTCCAGCAGGGACGCCGCCGTGCGCGCCGCGGCGTTGCGTTCGGCCGTTACGGGCAGGGAAGCCGCCGGTTCGGTGCCCTGTGCTTCCGCCACCGCCAACGCCGCCCGTAACCGGTCGAGGCGGGCATCGCGTGCCCCGGTGATCGGCGATTGGCCGGTCTCGCGGCGCACGAGTTGGCGTTCCGATTCATGCGTCAGCAGGCTCAGCGCCTCGGCAGGTGTGACCCACCGGATTTCGTCCACCTCGTCATTCGGCAGGAACGCCGGGGCCGACTCGACCTCCATGTGCCAGTAGAGCACCACCTTGAGCCGGTCCCCGCGCGGGTAATGCACCGGGCTGGCCGGCCGGCCAAGCCGTGCGCTGACACCCGTTTCCTCACGGACTTCCCGCAACGCCGCCGCCTCGGGGCTTTCCCCGGCGTCCACCTTGCCCTTGGGCAGCGACCAGTCCGCCCGATGCGGCCGATGAATGAGCAGCAATCGTCCCTGCTGCTCGCCCTTGCCCCACACCAATCCGCCGGCAGCCAGTTCCACGGAGGCAAACGCCGGTTGTGGCGAGGACGATTCCGCCTTGCGCTGCCACTCTTCTCCGACCGCGCCAACCTCCTTCAGCGCCTGCCGGCAATACCACTTCACCGCGTTGCTCATGGGCGGGACGAGCGCTTCGAGTTCCTCGCCGGACACCCAGCGGATATCGTGGTGTTCTTCCGCCGCGAGGTCCAGCGCCCCGCCCTTCACCCGGGCAAAATAGATGAGGCCGATGTGCTCGTGGGTGTCGCTGATGCGGTGGATGTCGAGAAAGCGCGGGGCGATCAGCGCGCGGGTGCCGGGCTCCGTGGTGGGCGGACGTTCACCGAGCAGTTCCACGTCCAGGCCGCTCTCCTCCTTGGCCTCGCGGAGAGCGGCGATTTCCGGTTCCTCGTCGAGCTCGATGTGGCCGCCGAGCGGCAGCCACCGGTCGAGCTTCCGGTGATGGATGACCAGCACCTTGCCCTCGTGGACGACAAAGATGGCGACCGTGAAATCAATCTGCTCGTGGATGTGCGGCACGCCTCCAGCGAAGTCCACCCGCGGTCCCGCTGGCAAGGCTGGGGTTCCGCGAGCCGGCGATGGTCGCTGGCAACTCCCCCATTGCCTTCCGGCTCCGGTTGAACAAATGCTCCCGGCACTCCCCAACCTGTCGGGTTTCTGCCATGTCCACCCATGGAACGCCTCCGCCGTTGCGGAAGCGACTGGCTGCGGACTTGGGCGAGGCTTCGCCCGGGTTCGAGCACCAGTTGCTGCTCCGTTGCATGTCGCCGTGGAAACGTCCGCTCGCACGGCTGGTCCTCCTGGCCTCGCCGAAGGTGTTGCAGCCGGACCTCGAGGTGATGCGGGACGCGGGCGACACTTGGACGCTGGATCAGGTCAAGGCCCTCGTCGTGGAACTCAAGAAACCCCGCAGCGGCTGGTCGCTCGTGCGCGATGGCCTTGGCATCCGCGCTTCGGGTCGGCGTCTGGTCCATCTGGCCGCCCACGGCCGGGAATGAGGCCACCGCGCCCGTCCCGCGAGATCGGTTCCAGACCGTCATTCCGTGGCAACCGGCACCGCTCCTTCCGGAATCGCGGGCGCTGGCATCATCATCTACGTCTCCCGTCTCAAGGCTGAGGCAGGAAGGCACCCGGAGGAGAACCGGCCGGCCGCGGAGCGCCGGTGAAGTCGCGGTTCACGGTGTTGACCAGATTGCCCGCGGGCACTTCGGGCCGGGTGGGGGCGTCGCTCCATGAGAAATCCGGCGCCACCGCACCGGACAGGGCTGCCAAGGCTCCGACCGGATGGAAGTCGCCGGCCGCGGGATTCACGAATGCCGGCTCCAGCGTGTTGAACCGGTTTTCGGCGAGCAACTGCTCCACGGTGCAGGAACCGTCCTGACAGCCGTGCTCGGGGTCGCCGACGCCCAGCGGCCAATCCGCCGGACCGTTGAAGATCACATTGCCACGCAGCACCAGGCCATCGTCCGCGCGGCTGGGGACCGTCACGTTGCTGCCCGCCGGCGGGTTCACTGGTCCGGGAACTTCAAGGTGCTGGTATTCGCTGCGGAAGGGCGCGGGATTGTGGATGACGTTGTTCACGACCAGCACGTTCCGGTTGGGAATGAACTGCTCTTCCTCGCCGGTGCTGCCCCAGCCGCCGGCCACGAGGTAGGGCTGGCAGGAGTCCACGTCGTTGCCATCGCAGCCCCGCCGGCCATGGGTGAATTCGAGCACGTGGCTTCGGGATCCGACGCGGTAGAGGGTGTTGTGCGCCATCAGGATGTTGTAGCCGCCGTTGACGCCGAGGCCGGCGCCCTCGCAGTCCCGGATGACGTTGTTCACGACCTTGATGTCGTAGGTCTCGTAATGAAGCCACGGGGACACCATGAACTGGAAGCCGGTGCCCTGCCCCGCGGTGAAGCCGCCGGTGCCGCAGCCCCAGATTTCGTTGCCCTCGACCAGCCAGTAGGCGCTGCCGCCCTTGAGGTAAGCCCCCCAGTCGTTGGAATTGTGGATCTTGCAGCGGACGATGTGGCCGTATTGCACCGCGACGACGTCGATGCAGTTGTCACCGGCGTCGGAGATGTCGCAGTCCTCCAGGTAAACATGCTGGCACTGGTTCGCCTTCACGGTCTCGTCCTGCCCCTCGGAGCGGCGCGAGTTGATCCGCATGCGGCGCGCGAGGACATGATGGCAGCGTTCCCAGTGCAATCCGTCGCCGCCGTCCACGTTGATGTGGAAGTCCTGCACATGCACGTGGGCACAGTTCAGGAACTGGAGGCTGCCGGAATCCCCCTCGGGCGAAGGCCGCAGCGTAACGGTGCCGGGACCGTCGGCCGGTTCGAACAGGATGGGGAACTCGGCCGTTCCCTGCCGGTCCTCACAATAGGCACCGACGTGGGTGCCGGGCAGCAACCGGATGCGAACCGCCTGCGACTGGACTCCCACGGGCAACGAACGGAAGGCCGTTGTGATCGTGCGGAAGGCCTGTCCCCGGCTGGTGCCCGGGTTGTCGTCGTTGCCTGCCACCGGGTCCACGAAGAGGTCATGCCAGACGGGATTGCCCAGGTCATAGGCCGGTCCGTTCGGGTTCGGCGGCGTCACCGCTTCGCGCAGGCGGTAGAAGACCGGGCCCGCGAGGTTTCGCAAATCCCGGGCGGAAACCGCGGGGCCGTTGGTGGCGAGCGCCACGCCGGTTCCCGTCAAGGCTGCCCAGCCACCGGCCAGGTTCGAGGCGGACTCCAGGGCCACGTCCGTCCCGGCCGGACTCCATTCGAGCACCGGCGAACCGTCGCCGCCGACGCTCACCCGCAAGGTGGGCGGCGCCGCGAGGACAGCACCGGTCAGGACAGTCGAAACCACAAGGACGGTTCGTTTCATATCAGGTGTATCCGCAGCGACCGGGTCGGTTCTTTCAGCCAATCTGTGCGGAGCCGCGATCGGCGGTCGCCGGGAAGAATGTTGGGCAGCTCCTGCCGCGCGGACGGCAGGGAACACTGGGAGGGCCATCGGCCGTTCGGCATCACACCTTGAGTGCGCCCGAGCCGGGACGGCCGGCGGAATCCCGTGAATGCCCGGCTGGCCTTTTGCTTCCGAACTGCAAACTTCCGCCATGCCATCCGCCCCGTTGCTGCTCCTCACCGTGACCCTGCTTGCCACGAGCGGCTGTTCCCTCACCTACCAGATGAAGCCCCGGCCGGATCCGATGGAAATCCCCGGGACCGTCGCCTCGCCGGATGACCTGAAGGCCCGGCTGGCCGCCGCACGCGAAATCTCGTCGGTCAACCTGCGGGACCAGACCCTCGCGGCCCTCGCCGGCGAAGCGGCCAACTCCACCCATCCGGAACTGATCCAGGAGGCTCTCAACACCATCGTTTCGGTGAACCTGCGCGACGCCACCGCCGCCAACTGCGCGCTGCAGCTCGCCTTCAAGGGCCGTTCCGATCTCGGCATGAACATCGCCCGCCTCATCCAATCGCCCAACCTGCGCGATCAGACCCTCGCGCGCCTGGCCACGGGCAAATGAACGGTCACCGGGCGTGACGGCGAAGGCGTTCCATCGGCTGCTGGCGGAAGCCCGGGCCTGCCGGTTGTGCGCGGAATACCTGCCGCTCGGGCCACGTCCGGTGCTGCGGGCTTCGCTCACCGCCAGACTGCTGATCGTCGGGCAGGCACCCGGCCGGAAGGTTCACGAGTCCGGCATTCCGTGGAACGACCCCAGCGGCGACCGGCTGCGCGGCTGGCTCGGGTTGGGCCGCGAACGTTTCTACGATGAACGGCACATCGCCATCATCCCCACCGGCCTGTGTTATCCGGGCAAACTTCCCGGCCGAGGCGGCGATTGTCCGCCCCGCCCGGAATGCGCGCCGAAGTGGCATCCGCCCCTGCGAGCCGCGCTGAAGCAGGTGCGGCTGACCCTGCTGATCGGCGGCTACGCGCAGGCGTTTTATCTTGGGAACCGGGCCAAGGCTTCGTTGGCCGACACGGTCGCGGCGTGGCGTGAGTTCTTGCCGGAGTTTCTGCCCCTGCCCCATCCGAGTCCGCGGAACCTGAACTGGTTTCGCCGGCATCCGTGGTTCGAGGCGGAGGTCATTCCCGAACTGCGCCGGCAGGTGCGGACGCTGCTCGGCGACGACGCTCACTCGTAGCGCAGGGCGTCGATCGGATCGAGGTTCGCGGCCTTCAGCGCCGGGAAGAAGCCGAACACGATGCCGATCACCGCGCTCACGGAGAACGCCATGATCACGGAGGTGTTCGAGATCAGGGTGGGGAACTGGGCGAATTTGGTGAGCAACGGCGCGAGCCAGTAGCCGGTCGCGATGCCCAGCGCTCCGCCGACAACGCTCAGCAGCACCGCCTCGGTGAGGAACTGCCGGAGCACATCCCGGCCACGGGCGCCGACGGCCAACCGGATGCCGATCTCGCGGGTCCGCTCGGTCACGCTCACGAGCATGATGTTCATGATGCCGATGCCGCCGACGACGAGCGAGATACCGGCAAAGAACCCGATCAGGATCGTCATGATGCGGTTGTTGGCATTGAAGAAGTCGGAGGTCTCCTGCTGCGTGCGCACCATGAAGTCATCGTCCTTGCCGTCCGCGATCTGGTGACGTTGCCGGAGCAGTTCCTCGATCTGCCGTTTGACGTCGTCAATGGCGCCGGGTGATTCGGCCTGCACAAACATCGAGCGGAAGCGGGTGTCGCCCGAAAGGCGCTTCATGACACTCGTATAGGGCACGAGCACGATGTCGTCCTGATCCTGTCCAAAACTGCCCGAGCCCTTGGCCTCCAGCCAACCCACCACGGTAAAAGGGGCGTTTTTGATGCGGATGATCTGGCCAACCGGGTCCACGTTTTCGCCGAACAGAGTCTTGGCCGTCGTCGAGCCGATCAGGCACACCTTGTTGGCGTTGCGGACATCGGTTTCGGAAAAATTGTCGCCGCCACGGAGATTCCAGGAACGGGCGAGGAGATATTCGTCGCTGACACCGGAAATCTGAACCGAGGTGTTCTGATTTCCTGCCGCCAACTGCCCCTGGGTGCGGACTTCCGGGCTGCTCGCAGTCACCCCGGAAACTTCCCGGCGCAACGCCGCGTAATCGTCGGTGGTGAGGTTGGGCGCCATGCCGAAGCCGCCGCGCACGCCGCCGCGGGTCATGTTGCCGGACATCACCGTGAGCAGGTTGTTGCCCATGCTGGCGATGCGTTTGTCCACTTCGGCCTTGGCGCCGGTGCCCATGCTCACACCGACGATCACCGAGGCAATGCCGACGATGATGCCCAGCATCGTGAGGAACGACCGGAGGACGTTTCGCCGGAGGGCGCGGAGGGCAATCTTGAAGACGGCAAACATGGTTCAGTGCAGTTGGACGGCTTTCTGTTCGGCGTCGAGTTTCGCCAGCTCTTCCGTGGCGAGGGAGCGGTCCTGCACGTGCTCGTCGCTCCGGACCAGACCATCCCGCATGACCACGACGCGGCGGCAGTAGCGGGCAATGTCGAGCTCATGAGTCACCATCACGACGGTCATGCCCTGGTCGTTGAGCTGCTGGAAAATGCCCATGATCTCGATGCTCGTGCGGGAATCGAGATTGCCGGTCGGCTCATCGGCGAGGAGTAGCTTGGGTTCGTTGACCAGCCCGCGGGCGATGGCCACACGCTGCTGCTGGCCGCCGGAGAGCTGGCTGGGGGTGTGGTCGAAGCGCGCGCCCAAGCCCACCATTTCGAGGGCCTTCATGGCCCGTGCGCGCTGCTCCTTCGCCGGCGGCGCCGGACGGGTGTAAAGCATCGGCAGCTCGACGTTCTCCACCGCGGTGGTGCGCGACAGCAGGTTGAAGCCCTGGAAGACGAACCCGATCTTGCGGTTGCGGAGGTCGGCCAGTTCGTCGCGGTTCAGCTCGCCGACGTTGACGCCGTCGAGCAGGAACCACCCGCTGGTCGGCCGGTCAAGGCAGCCGAGCGTGTTCATCATCGTGCTCTTGCCGGAACCGGAAGCGCCCATGATGGCCACGAACTCGCCGGGCTGGATGGTCAGGTTGACCCCGCGCACGGCGTGGACCTGCACCTCGCCGCTGGTGTAGGTCTTGCGGAAGTCCTCAAGCTGGATGACGGGCACGCTCACGCGAATGGGGGCTGAACGATTCTGGGATTGGGAGCCACCGCTCAGCGCCGGGGCCCGCCGAACGGACCGCCGAAGGGATTTCCCGCCGGGGCCGAGGCTGTCGTGGCCGTGGTCACCGTGCCGGTCACCACCACGTCGCCCTCCTTCAGGCCTTCCGCCACCTCCGTGTTGGTGCCGTCGCTGATGCCGGTCTTGATGGAAACCGCCATAAGCACCGGCTTGCCGGGCTGGGTTTTCTCCCGGTCGAGCACATAGACTGTGCGGATGGCCGGGCCTTCGGGTTCCTGCCGTTGCCGGCCGCCACCCATTCCGCCGCCCATGCCTCCCATGCCACCGCCCATGCCACCGCCCATGCCACCGCCTTCGCCGCCACCACCGCCACCCCCTCCACCCTGGGAGCGCTGCGCAAACCGGGCCCGCATCTCGGCCATCACCTGATCATACTTCGCCTTCTGGTCCGGCGTGAGCGATGCCTCGTAATCGGCCCGTTCCTGTTCCGAGGGCCGGCGGCGTTCCCCGCCCGCCTGCCACGGTGGCACCGGCAGGCCGGCGAACGGTCCGCTGGTCGCGATCTCCGCCTTGCTGGTCGCCCCGGCCGGCGTGGCCGGAGCCTTCGTGCCCGCCGCCTTGGCGACGGCATCGTTGGTGCCAGAAATGGTGATGCCCTCCGGCGGACGGAACCGCAGCGCCGCAACGGGAATCTTCATCACATTGGTCCGTTGGGCCGTGATGATCGAGGCGTTGGCGGTCATGCCGGGACGGAGTTTCAGGTCGGCATTGTCCACGTCCACGACCGTCGTGTAGGTCACGACATTCTGGTTGGTGACCGGTGCGAACCGCACCTGCCGGACCTTGCCCTTGAACTTGCGGTTCTGGAACGCGTCCACCGTGAAGTCCACGTTCTGCCCCTCAATCACCCCGCCGACGTCGGCTTCGGACACCGCAGCCTCGATCTGCATCTTGGTGAGGTCATTGGCGATCTGGAAAAGTTCGGGGGCGTTGAAGCTCGCCGCCACCGTCTGGCCGGCCTCCACCTTGCGGGAGATCACCATGCCGCTGATCGGCGCGAGGATTGTCGTGCGGTCCAGATCCACCTTGGCGCTTTCGACGGCCGCCACGCGGGTCTTCACGTTCGCCTCGGCCTGCAGCAAGGCGACCTGCGCCTGCTGGTTCTCGGTCTCGGACACGAGCTTGGCCGCGAACAGCTCCTTGGAGCGCTGGGCGTTGAACTTGGCCAGTTCGAGACCCGCCTGGGAGTTTGCGAGCTCCGCCTCTGCCCGGGCCATCGCCCGTTCGTAGGTGGCCGGGTCGATCTTCACCAGCACGTCGCCTTCCTTCACGCGGGAGTTAAAGTCCACCTTCAGCTCCGTGATGATGCCCGAAATCTGCGAGCCGACCGTCACCACCCGCACCGGCGTGATGCCGCCGTTGGCCGTGACCGACTGGGTGATGTCGCCCCGCGCGACGACGTTGGTGCGCAGGTCGGCCGGGCCGGCGGCAGCCGCGGACTTGCCCCGCCATTTCACGAACCCGAACGCGCCCCCGCCGAGCACTGCGACGATGACCAGCCATTTGAGCCAGCCCGAATTGCCTGAACTTGCCATGTGGAAAAGGGTGTGAGCCCAAGCTGTCAGGCGCAGGACCCTATGCCCATCCCAAACCACGCCGAACTCACGTCTCCGGAGACTGGTCAGCCCGAAGTCGGTTACGGGAAACTTGGACTCAATCGCGCCCCACTGACCGGGCATTCGCGATGAACCGCCGGACCTTCTCGGCGTCCTTGTGGCCCGGGGCGCTTTCCACGCCGCTGGACACGTCGAGGGCGAAGGGCCGGACTTGCCGCACCGCTTCCGCGGCATTCTCCGGGGTGAGGCCGCCCGCGAGGATTACCGGCCGGCCGAGTTCCTTGGCCGGCAGTGCGAGGGACCAGTCGAACTTCGCCCCGGTGCCGCCGTGGGCACCGGCGACGAAGGCATCGAGCAGGAACGCATCCACGGCATCCCGATACGGCGGCACCTGCGCGACGCTGCCGGCGTCCCGGATACGGAAGGCCTTGAGGACCTTCAGCGGCCCGCGGAGGGCGGCGGCGAATTCCGGCGTTTCCTCGCCATGCAGCTGGACGGTGTCGAGGCCCGCGGCGGCGACGGTGTCGTGGACCACACCGGCCTCGGCATTCACGAACAGCCCCACCCTGGCCACGAATGGCGGCAGTTCCCGCACGATGGCAGCTGCCTGGGCCGGGGTGACGAACCGCGGCGTGCCGGGCACAAACACGAAGCCCAAGGCGTCCGCACCGGCCTCGACAGCTGCCAAGGCGTCGCCAACCCGGGTCAACCCGCAAATCTTGATCCGCGTGAACACACCGGCAGCGTGGCCGTTCGCCCGGCCCGCGCCAAGCCGGCAACGCGCCGGACGGTTTTCCTGGGCGCGTCTGAACACCCTCCCCGAAGCCACCCAAGGGCCCTGTGGCACGGTAGTAGGCCGGGCTGCCAGCCCGGCACGTGGGCCAAGCTGCCAGCTTGGCCCCAGCCCGGTTCAGGCTGGCAGCCTGAACTACCCGACCGGCCGGCGGCCCGTCCTACTGCCGAGGGCAGTGTCCAGATGCGCCGGGTTTCCTTACCCACCCCGGGGCCGGTCGCAAGCGCCCCGGGCAAGCGGGACGCTGGCGATACGGCCGGCCGGAGGCCAGCGCCACCGCAACTGACCAGACGCCACGTCCGGCTTGCCACCGGGCGAAGGCCTCGCACGCTCGCGGCATGGACGTCTTCAAGCTCGACCAGCAACCGGCCTTCGCGACCAAGGACGGCTCGGAAATCCGCGAACTGCTTTCCCACCGCAATTCCGTCATCCGCCACCAGTCGCTCGCCGAGGCGCGCCTGCTGCCGGGGCAGTCCACCGACGAGCACTACCACGCCAAGACCGAGGAGATCTACTTCCTGACCCACGGCCGGGGTCGGATGCGGATCGGAACCGAAGTGCGGGACGTGGAGGCAGGCGACGCGATCGCCATTCCGCCTGGACAGCGCCACAAGCTGTGGAACACCGGCACCGAAATCCTGCGCCTGCTCTGCTGCTGCGCCCCGCCCTACGAGCACGCGGACACCATCATCACCGAATAGTCGGGCGGCCGGCGGTCACTTCCGCAGCGATTTCCAGGGCTCCTCTCCGCTGACATCCACGAGGAACGGGCCTTGGGCGGCGGCCGGCGAGAGGATCGCGAGGATCACGGCATCCTGCCCGCTCGGGTTGAAGGTGGCGTGGACGATTCCCTTGGGGATGTGCGCCACCTCGCCTGGTTTCAGGATGCGTTTTTCCCGTTCGACCCATTGCTCCACCTCGCCTTCGAGCACGTAGATGATCTCCTCCAGCTCGGGATGCGTGTGGAAATTGTGCCCCTCGCCGGCCGGCAACACCGCCCGGCACAGCTGGAGGTCCTTCGCCTCGCAGATCTCGGGCCGGCTGAGCCAGTAGTTGGTGCGGCCCTTGTAGTCTTCCTTCAGGGCCTCGGCGGTGGTGATGAAACGGTTTTGCGGCATAACTTTTTGAGCAAGCGGTCGAGCAACAGATTCAGCAGAAAAAGATCCAGGGCGGCGCCGAAGGAAGGCACCCCGACATGGGGGCCAATGGATCCATCTTCGGTCAGCAGCCAAAAAGCGCAATGGGGCCGGACACGGCCACAGTCCATTCCAGTCGGTCCCCAGTCTCCGCCTTCGTTCCGCTTCGCCGGATCGCCGCCATGGCAGCCCGGGTAAGGACCAACCCCAGCAGCAAATGCCACCAGAAACAGAACAGCGGGGCGACCAGGATGACGAACAGGAGGTCCATGGCCGGACCGTGCCAATGCTAGTTCTTCTTCCCGAACTTCTTCGCCGCGGGAGCCTTCAGGCGCTTGAACTCCTGGGTCAGGCCCGTCAGCGACGCCTCGACGCCCATGCGCTCGAGACTCGTCGCGCCGACGAAGCCCACCGCGTCGGTGTTCTTCATCACGCGGTCCGCGTCGGCCGGCGTGTTGATCGGTCCGCCGTGGCAGAGGAAGAAGATGTCCTTCCGCACGCGGTAGGCCGCATCGATGATCTCCTGGGTCCGCTGGATCGTGTGGTCCCAGCTCACCACGGCCTTCTTCACGCCGATGCTCCCGCCGACCGTCGTCCCCACATGGGCGATGATCGCGTCCGCGCCGGCCTTGGCCATCTCCACGGCCTCCTCGGGCGAGCCGACATAGACGATGCTGAAGAGGTCCATGCGGCGGGCCAGTGCAACCATCTCGAACTCCTTCTTCACGCTCATGCCGGTCTCCTCCAGCACCTGGCGGAAGTGCCCGTCCACGATCGTGTGCGTGGGGAAGTTGTTCACCCCGGAGAAGCCCATCTCCTTCACTTTGCCCAGCCAGTGCCACATCCGGCGGCGCGGGTCGGTGGCATGGACGCCGCAGATCACGGGGATCTCGTCCACCACGGGCAGCACCTCGTATTCGCCGATCTCCATGGCGATCGCGTTGGCGTCGCCGTAGGCCATCATGCCGCAGGTCGAGCCATGGCCCATCATGCGGAAGCGGCCGGAATTGTAGATGATGATCAGGTCGGCGCCGCCCTTCTCGATGAACTTTGCGCTGATCCCGGTGCCCGCGCCGCCCGCGATGATGGCGTCGCCCTTCTTGAGGGTGTCCATGAGGCGCTCACGGACTTCTTTGCGGGTGTAGGGATTGCCTTTGCCGGTCCAGGGATTGGGCATGGTCGTGAAATGTAAGGCGCTCGTTGCGGAAACCGGCGGTGAACATGCCGAAAGCCCGCCACCGGCCGCAATGCCGCAGAGACGCGTCGGGCTATCCGGAACACAACCCGGGCACACCCGCCGATCCGCCCCTCGCCCAGTCCGTGACCACCGCCGCCACCGCGCCACCGGCCCCCTGCCTCGGTCGCCTGCTTTCTCTTCCCTCTCCGCCTCGATCGGGGAGAGGGCCAGGGTGAGGTGTCGAGCGGTGCGCCCGTTCCGTGGTCTCGCGACCGCCTACACCCAATTCGCACACAGCAGCTCCGCCTGTTTGAGCAAGGTCTTCACCGCGTCCTCCTGCAGATCGGGCGGGTAGCCGTATTTGTTCAGGATGCGCTTCACCATTTCTCCACCCTCTCCGCCTCGAACGGGGAGAGGGCCGGGGTGAGGTGTCGAGATGACGTTCCGCCCGCGCCCCTTCGCGGAGCGTCCAATCAATGGTCACGCTCTTGCGCACTTGGGTGATGAGTTCGGCGGCGATGACCTTGAGCTTGTCGTCGCCTATGGCTTTCACGGCGGATTCGTTGGCGGCGAGCGCATCGTAAAAGGCGATCTCGTCGTCGGTCAGGCCGAGGTCTTCGCCGCGCTTGGTGGCGGCGTCGAGTTCCTTGGCGAGGCGGATGAGTTCCTCGATCACCTCCATCGTGCTGATGGCGCGGTCAGCCCCAAAGGGGCGTGACATACCAGCCCAGGGCAACGCCCTGGGTTCAATCATCAAGAAGCAGACCGAGCCCTGAAGGGGCGAAACACTGGTTGGGCCGCCCTTTCAGGGCTGGATGAAACAATCACGCAATCCCAGGGCGTTGCCCTGGGCTGATATGTTCCGCGCTGTTGGCGCTCAGCTGTCCAGCGGCGGTGAACACATCGATGACCTGCCCGTCGGTCGTGATCGCCTTGCTCACGAGCTGGCGCACGGCGGCATCGATCTGCTCGGGCGTCTTGCGGTTGCCGCTGCTCTGCTTGTTCAGCGCGGCCTGGATGGCTTGGAAAAGGGCCACGTCATCGCGAATCTCCGTCGCCTCATCGCTCGCGGCGCAGAGGGCAAAGGCGCGGGACAGCTCGGTGATGACCTGGTTCCAGCGGGTCTTGCCGTCCTCCTGTTCGAGGATGTGCTCTTGCAACGCAGGCAGGGCAAAGAGTGTCTTCTTCCTGTCGCCCACGGCCTTCTTCCAATCGCTGCCGTGCAGCAGGTCGCAGGCGATGCCGTGCTTCTCCAGCATGATGGCGATGGCCGTGTGAAGTTCGAATGCAGAAGTGCGAATTGCGAAGTTCAGTCAGTTCGACATTCCGAATTCGACATTCGTCATTTGCCCCGGCTCTGCATTGGCTTGTCGGCATACATCGTGTGCAGACAGGGCGCGTCAAAGCCGGTCAGCCACATGTCGCGCACGATGACGATGCGGAACGGGTCTTTGCTGTCCTTGAGCCGAGCCAACTGGCGGGAGGCGAGACAGACTGCCGATAGGCAGCCCGCAGGGCGAATCCGCCGTGGGGCGGCGGATGAGTCAACCTGTTCGCCATGGCGCGGCGCTTCTCCTTGTTGCAATCGAGGGAGCCAAGCGGGGCGACCGAGATGGACTACGTGCAGCGTTGGGCGAAGCCCGACTGAGCCGGGGGCGAAGGAGTCAAATGTGCGGTTGCCAATCGGGGCCAACACAGTCTTCTTGTTGCTCCGCCCCTGCCACCACGCCGCGGCGGCGAAGCGAACTTCATTGCCCGCGAAGAACGCTAAACTCTTGAAAGAAGCGAACCGGGAGCGGGACAGCCAAATGCCAAACGATGGACATAGGACGGTCTCCCTCCGCGTTTTCACGGACGACTGGCCCACAAGCACGATACGGTTCGCCTTTGCGCAGCCGGACAAAGAGCTGAAACGTCCATCCGTTTTCGGGGCTTTCGAGGTAGCGACGCCCGGCTGTCGTGTCTGGGCCTGCGGAGTTCTGAGTCTGCCAATGGAACCGCTCTGCACTGATCGCGTAGTCGTGAAATGCGATGCGGTCGTGAAAGCCCGAACTCTTGTCCAAGGTCGCGAACAGCAACTCCACACGCCGCTCTGGCAGTGGTAGCACGCCCGCTTGGAATGGAACGCGTCGCTCTGCGGTCAGCCATCCAGCCGCCGTCAGGACTTCGCGAATCTCGTAGGACGCGTGCAGGCAGAGCGGCAAATCCTCCAAGCCTGGGATGCGGCGATGACGGAGCGTTGAGCGCGACTGGAGAACACCGGCAAGTTCCCCGACCTCCTCGCGGATGACGGAAGACTGCGTAAGCCGTGAATGGAACTCCTCACCCGTCCCCGCCTGCCGGTGCTGACCGTCGATTTGGTATGCCAGCATTTGGAGTCGCAGTCGCTCTGCCGGTGTAAGAGCCGCGGTCTCAAAATCAGGAGCGACGACGCGCTGCAACAGGTCGAGTTGTTCAGGATCGTTCGTGTGAAGAAGACCTGACAGCCGCTTCCCGAAGTATTCATCCTCCGCTTGAGGTGTGTCCTGCAACACTCCCGCCTCTCGCTTCAGCGCAGTCCAGCCGCTCTTGCCGCTGTCGCGATATATCTCTTCGAGTTCCAGTGCTTGCTCGCGAAGGAAATCCGCCAGCCGGACATTACCGCGACCGCGGAGCGCGACGTAAGCCTGTAACTCGGTGCGCAACCGTCGCCATGTCTGTTGCATCGCACTGCGCAGACTCTGCAGCACCTGATCGCGGGTGACCTTCTCAAGATGAATATGGCAACCGGGCGGCAGTGAACTGAATCCTTTCTCCACCGCGTCCACCAGTTCGCCTCGCGACAGGCCTGTGATACCCGAAAGCAGCCGATCAAATCGAAAATCGGTGCGGTGCCGTCCAACGAAATCCAACACGAGGCAACTCTGCTTTCCGGTTTCTGGCGATAAACGCAGCCCGCGCCCAATTTGCTGTTGAAAGAGGACCGGGCTTTGCGTGGGCCGCAGGAGAAGAAGCGTGTCCGCGCTCGGAAGGTCAACGCCCTCGTTGTAGAGGTCACACGTAACCAAGACGCAGAGTTCTCCGCTCTCCAGTCGCTCAGGAGCGCGCCGTCGCTCGTCGGAATCCGTTTCACCAACTACGCAAAGCGCAGGCAACCCGGCCGCGTTGAATTTCTCCGCCATGAATCTCGCGTGTTCGACGCTCACGCAGAAAGCGATCGCTCGGGACTTTCGCGGATCCCCGGTTAATCGCGTCCATTCGTGCACGACCATTCGAGCCCGGGCGGCATTTCCATCAACGATCTGCTTCAGCCGTTCGATTTCGCCGGGGCCGTCCCACGGGACGTCGGAGAAGTCCGTGTCGTCATCGCATCCGTAATACTCGAAAGGACTGAGCAGTTGCAGGTCGAGGGCGTGCCACAGCCTAAGTTCGACCGCAGGTGATCCATCGGGCCGGTTGTCGAAGTATGGAAAGATCGGTTTTCCATCAGCGCGCTCAGGTGTCGCGGTGAGGCCGAGAAGAATTTTCGGCTGAACGGAGGTGACGAACTCGTGAAAGCTGTCCGCCGCAAGCCGATGGCACTCATCCACGACGACGGTGTGCCAGTAATCCGCGCCGAAACGCCCCACGAATCCCCGCGATGTGACGCTCTGAATCGTCGCAAACACGTGATCGAAGCTCTGCGGGTCAGCACCTCCAGCGAGCAATTCGCCGAACGAATGATCACGAAGCACCTCGCGATACGCACGTCGGGCCTGCGTGAGGATTTCCAAGCGGTGCGCGACGAAAAGCAATCGTGGCCGCGAAGTTCCCTGACACAAAGCCCGATAATCGAATGCCGCGACGACCGTCTTTCCGGTGCCCGTTGCTGCAACCACGAGATTGCGCCGGCGTCCATGCTCTCGCTCGGTCGCCAACTGCTCCAACATCTCCCGCTGATAGTCCTTCGGCGTGAGGTCGAAGAATGTCGTCGTCGCCGCCACTGCATCACCCGCCTCTCGTCTCAGCGCTCGCGTCAGTTCCTCACGATGCCCGGCAACGTTCGGATCGTATTGCTGAAACTCGCTGTCGTTCCACAGCGTCTCGAAATGGGCGTTTGCGCGCGCGAACAGGTTTGCTTGGCCTTGCTGCGTAAACTTAACCGTCCATTCGAGCCCGCCGAGAAGGGCGGCGCCCGAGAGGTTTGCGCTCCCGACATAGGCGGAGCCGAATCCGGTCGCGCGATGGAAAATCCAAGCTTTTGCATGTAGACGGGTGCGGCGCCCATCGAGGGACACCTTCACTTCACAGCCAGCGAGCTGTGCAAGGTGGTCAAGCGCGGCTACCTCCGTCGCACCAACGTATGTCGTCGTGAGCACGCGCAGCTTAGTCTGCGGATTTCCATTCGCGTCGGTTGCGGTCACGCTTTGCAATAGATCGAAAAGCTTCCTCACGCCGGACACCGTGATGAAGCTCACAAGGATATCCACCCGATCGCAGCACGCGATCTCGTGGCGCAACTCGGTCAAAAGTGACGGAGATCCTTTTCCAGTCGTAAACAGCCATGGCACCGCCAAGCCGGTTTCCGGCGATGGAGTAGCGGGACGGGTGCGATGCAGTGCACGTAGGATTTGCGCCGGCTCGGGAAATGGATCGAAATGCTCGGCCATTGCCGCCCCTTGCTGGCGAAGATGAACGATGAGCGAATTGATTAATGCTACCTGCAGATGCGCACGCTCCCGATCATCATTTCCCGCGACCGAATCCAACGCGCTCGAAAGCTGTCTGCCCAGCGCCTCGACCAATCGCTCTGCAAGTTGATCATGACTGAGCGCCTCAACGGTTCGCCACGCAGGCTCTCCGAATTGCCCAAGCGCCTCGGCCAGAGAGTCCGTCAGAACTTGGTCGTAGAGACCTTCAGGAAGGCTTTTCTGCGTCACGATGTTAATCCCTTTCTTCGAAAGGCCGCCTTCCAGCGCACGTCGTCGTCTTTGCGGAAATTGTCCTTCGCTTCGCTCACGACCTGCGCTTTGGCTTCGCTTTGAGGGAATGCGCTGCCGCGCAGGGCAGTGTCGGAGTCGTTGAAGGGCGGGTTGGCGAGGAGTTGTCTTTCGCTGCGCAAAAGACCCGCAGAGTGGCTTCGCGGTTTTGTTTTCGCGCTCACGCGCGTCGCGGTGTCGGCGCGGAGGTCGGGATGGAGGTCGCGGCGGAAGGTGTCGGCGTGCTCGGGGCCGAAGTCCGCCTCGATGCCGCGGATGGCGAGGTTCATGATGGCGAGGCGGCGCGTGGTGGCGTTGCTTTGTTTCGGCTGCTGCCGCCGCAGCCTCACCCTGCGGGCTCGCTTTGCGAGACCAAACGGGCGCTTCCGCCGCGCCCATTTGGCCTGGCCATAGACGGAGATGTCGCCTCGGTGGTGTTTCGCTTCGCGCAACTCCCGCGGTGAGGCTTCGCTGATTAGCTTTGCGCTGTCGCGCATTGCGGTGCCACCGTGGCTTTCCACGAACTTTTCCGACTGCACGAACATGCCGCCGGAGCCGCAGGCAGGGTCGTAGATGCGGCCCAGCAGATCGACGCTGCGGTGGGAATTGTAGCGGCGGCCTGTGACCGCCGAACCCGTCGGCGCTGACACAGCGCCGCTACAGACGACCGGGATCGTCCCGATGGGGGCACGATTCCGCAGCTTGTCGGCGGCGAGCCAGAGCTTGGCCTCGAAACCGAGATTCGCGGTGGAGTCGGCGGGTTTGCTGGCTTTGGCAACGCGGGGCATGGGCTTCTCGGAAAGAACGCTACCGGGCCAAAGGGCGCGCTGCCAAGGGGTTTGGAAGGCCGGCAAGCGCAATTGATCCGGCCATCCCTCCCCCCTCGCGGCACGCCGCCCGTGGCGATACGGAGGCACGCGCGCACGACGAACAACAGCGGCCGCCCACCTGCCGCGGGTGCGCGCACCGGCGCCATTGGTCCCGCCCCCCGTGCCGCGGGCGAGGACCCGAGCAACGATGGCAAGGCCGCCAATGGTCGTGGTGTGGCCCCAATCGGCGTTGGTCCCGCCACCTTTGGCAAGGGTCCCCGGCCACTTGCCCGGCGTGCGGGCGCGAGCGGTCGTCGGGCCGATTGACGAACATCCCCGCCCGCCATTCCGCCCCCGGCTCACAGCTCCCGGAGCCGGAGCCGGCGGTATTCCATCTGCCCGAGGTCGCCTTCGAGGCCGATGGGACCGGTCGCCGGCACCTTGAAGGCCGACTCCAGCACCTCGCCGTTGCAGGTGCACCGGGCGGTGCCACCCTTCACCTCAATCACCAGTTCGTTCCAATCCTGCGGCTTGTAGCCCAGAAGATTCTTGTAAGGACCGGCCAGCGGATAGTCGCGGCACTGGAGCTGGTTGCCGCGGATGAACACGCCGCTGTCGGCGTTCGGGGTGGCGCGGAATTCCAGCTTGAGGATGAAGTCCCGCGGAAATTCCCGCTGGGTCCAGAGCTGCTGGATGCGGCGCTTTTCCGGCGGCTGGGTGACGACGATGCGCTGGGCGTGGGCCACGAAGCGGCCGTCGGAACTGCGGCTGAGTCCGTCGAAGTTCTGCGGGCTGTCGTAGAACGGCCACGGGGGCGCGTTGGGATCGCCCTTCTGCCAGTTGCGTGCGCCCTGACGGTCGCCTTCCGAGGTCACGCGATAGCCCCAGCCGGTGAGATCGCGCCCGTTGAAGAGGCTGGTGAAGCCCGGTTCCGGCTGGAAGGCATCGGCTTCGCGTTCGAGGAATCCGAGCGTCGCCAAGACCGGACGCAACGCGGCGGCCCACTTTGCATAGCCGGCACCGTTCGGATGGAGCAGGTCGGGAAATTCGGCCTTCTTGACGTCGCCCTGGGCATCGGCGAACAGCGTCCAGGTGTCCAGCAGGTGAACCCGCGCCTCGCCTTTCACGGCCGCCGCGTAGAGCGCGTTGATGCGTTTGATCTGGTCGGCCGGCCGGCGCATCGAGGCGGAGCTGGGAAACACCTGGCTGAGGATGACCGGCAGATGCGGGTCGCTGCGCCACAGTTCCGCGAGGATAAGCTTCAGGTTGGCGGTGATGGTCTCGGGCGTGGCCTTTTCCTCGAGATCATTGGTGCCGATGAGCAGCACCACGGCGCTGGGCCGCAGCGCGATGACGTCCTCCTGCAGCCGGATGAGCACGCCGCGCGTGGTGTCGCCGCTGATGCCGCGGTTGGCGACCTTCAGTCCCGGGAACGCCCCGCCGAGATCGTCGCCCCAGCCCTGGGTGATCGAGTCCCCGAGGAACACCACGGCGTTGCGATCGCGCTCCACCCGGGCGGCCCAGCCGGTCCGCTTGTCGAGCCACAGCTTCTGGAACCAGTCGTAGCGACGGATCGGGCCGGCACCGGGCAGCCCGTCGTCAGCGGCGGGAATGGCCAACCGGTCAGCGCCGGGGGTCTGGGCGAAGGCGGCCGCGGCGAACAGCCACGCGCCCACGGCCCAGCGAAAGACGAAGGAGGAATTCATGACGCGCGGCGAGCTTGACCAAGCCGTTCCGCCCCGCCAAGGCCGGAACGGTTCACCAGTGTGTGCGGAAATCAGCGGGAAAGGAGGCGCACTTTTGCCGGAGAATCCTCGGCGTGGACTTCACCTCTGGCCGCAGGCCGCGTGAGCACGCGACTTGCCCCAGAACTTCAGCGCTCGGCCTGGCGGGAAGGCCGGTCGCGGTCCGGCGCCGGCGTGCACTCGCCGGTGGGCGGTGGGACGCTGATTGAGGATTTCGGCAGCGGAGTCGCCAGCACGGAGACCAAGTCACTCCGTCCGAAGCCCCATCCCGCATGCGCCGCCTCGCAGCCGCGCATGGACGTGCCGTTCAGCAATTCCACCGGCAGCGTTCCGGGCGGCCGGAAAAACGCCGCCGGATGGTGCCGGCCGAATTCGGGAAACTCGGCGTCGCGGCGCTGCACCGTTCCCGGACCATGCACAATCCACCAGCCGGACTCCGGACCGAAGTGCCAATAGGGATCAAAGAACCCGCAGGTCACCAAGGGGCCCGGCCGGCGGTAGCCGACGGAGAAATCAATCACGGGCGTGTTGGTCGAGCGCAGCCGCCACAGGTGTTCGATGCGGGTTTCATCCAACTGGCTTCGCAGCCGGAGCAATCCCACCCGCGGCTTGCGCGCTGAACTCGCCGGAACATCGGCGGCTTCGGCGTCATCAAGCACCAGCGGCGGAAAGGGCAGGCTCACGAAGCTCTCATCCAGCAGGGGATCGCGGGCCAACTGGGCGGACAGGTTTTCGGCGCCCACGGTGCCGGTCATCGCGATCCAAAAAACCAACGCCAGCAGCGCGGCTCGGACCAGGGAAGCAGTTCGCGGCATGGCCATGACGCTCGCTACGCCGCTCCGGCCCGCCTGGCAAGTGTGCACTCCGCCGGCCCATTGCCTCGGGCGCATTTTGGGGCACTGCCCCCGTCTCCCTCTCCGCCACGCCGAGTGGAGGGGAGGGCCGGGGAGAGGAGGTGGCCTGGAAGACCCGCGACCTGTTGTTGTGCTCCCCTCTCCCCATCCCTCTCCCCGCGCTGCGCTGCGGGGCGAGGGAGCACCCCCGGGGGACTTGCCTCCAAATGCGCCCCCAATGCCATTGGCGAAAGGCGGCGGCTTCCGGGGCTCCGTTACCATGGCCAAATCCGATTTCCAGGCGGCAGAACAACTCGCCGCTTGACTGTCATAGTGTCCTATGACACTTGTTTCCACGTCACCCGATGATTGCACACGTCAACTTCAAGTCCGGAGTGCCGGTTTACCTGCAGATCGTCCAGCAGGTGAAGGCCGCGGCCGCCAGCGGCACCCTGCGCGGTGGGGATGCGCTGCCGTCGGTCCGGGTGCTGGCGGAGGAACTTCGCATCAACCGGAACACAGCCGCGCGGGCCTACGCGGAGCTGGAGGCGGAAGGGATCATCGAGACCCGTCAGGGCGCCGGCTGCTTTCTCAAGGCCAACGGCACCTCCCCTCTGCGCAAGACCGTCCGTTCCGAACGGCTCGCCGAGGAGCTGGATGCGGTGATCGTCCACGCCCATCACCTCCAGATCTCCGACCCGGAACTCCAGTCGCTGCTGACGGAACGCCTGGAAGCCTTCCGCCAGCGGCAGCAGGCCAACGGCGCGACGCACTGATTCTCCGATCCCTCACCTCCCTGTTTCCCGCCCATGAAACGAACCCTCCTCGCCCTGCTCGGAACGGTCGGCCTGTTGGTCGGCCTCGGTTTCATCCTGCCAGCCGTCGCCTGGTGGCAGGCCCACGGTCTCGCGCTGCCTCAGGTCGTGCTGCCCCTGATCCTCGGAACGGTCCTGTGCGGGGCGGCCGGCGCGACGCTGATGAGGTCCATCTTTCCCGCCCGTCACTGATTTCCCGTCACCGCCATGAGCACTCCCGCCCTCGACATCCAGGACCTGGTTCTCCGCTACGGCCGCACCGAAGCGCTGCACGGCCTGTCGCTCACCGTGGAACCCGGTCAATGCTACGGCTTCTTCGGCCGCAACGGCGCCGGCAAGACCACCACGATCAAGTGCCTGCTGAACCTGCTCCGGCCGCAGTCCGGCTCGGTGCGCGTGTTCGGCCTCGATCCCCGGCGCGACGAGGCCGAGGTGAAGGCGCGGCTCGCCTACGTGCCGGACTTCGTCGCGTTCTATCCGTGGATGAATGTCCGCGAAGCCCTCGACTACCAGGCGAGCTTCCGGCCGAAATGGAACCGGGAACTCGAGTCCACGCTGCTCCGCCAGTTCCAGCTCGGTGAAGGCGCGCCGACCTGCGGCCTCAGCAAAGGTCAGCGCACCCAGTTGGCGCTGATCGGCGCCATCGCCGCGGAACCGGAGATGCTCGTGCTGGATGAACCCACCTCGGGACTCGATCCGCTGGTCCGGCGCGAATTCATCCAGACGGTGATCGGCGCGTATCAGGATGCGGCGCCGGGCCAGCGCACCGTCTTCGTCTCGACCCACCTCATCAGCGAGTTTGAAGGCCTGATTGACCGCTTCACGGTCCTCGACCAGGGCAAGGCGGTGCTGACC
>CAIWAH010000095.1 GCA_903910585.1 uncultured Verrucomicrobiota bacterium | reverse complement strand
CCGACAATACTCGTCCACGGTCAACATCCCTGACCTCAAATCTGCTCAAATTATAAGCAAATTCGCAAGTCTGTCGCGGTGGGTCCATTTTCAACGCCGGTCCTGCTCCCGAAGTGGGTCCATTTTGCACGCCGGTTTCCAGCGGATGACACTTCCAGCACCCATTCCCTCTGCTTGGTTCTGAAACTCTTTGCCTTCGAGCAGGTAAGGAATGAATCGCGCGCGAACTGTTGAGTGTCGTGGCCGCATCCTTATGATGCCTGTATAAGCAATTGCCCCAGTAGCGTTTGGCGAAACCGTAGCGATACGCCCCAACGAAGCCGACGTGCTGAGAAGTATGTCGCCAGCCTGCAGTTTGAAATGCGACCATCGGCGCATGACCATTTCGGCGTCCAAATAGTTGCACCCATCGAGGACTGGCGAACCCCGGTTTAGGCCTGACAGACGGATAAGCGGGACTCCATTTTCGCGAAAGTCCTTTGCCAAGATTCCCGGGCCTTCTTGGAAATCAATTGCCTCTGGGAATGACATGACAGTCCATTTTGAACCAAGTCCTTCCTCATCTGTCACCTTGTTTGCCATCCTCACGCCCCCAATATTCCCGCCACATTCGCGGCGATAGTCTGCTCCAGCTCCCGCGCCTGAGCGTTCAGCCCTTCCAGCTCCTCGTTCAACGCCTGCAGTTGCGTCTTGAAGTCCTCGTCGCTGACTTCCTCGCCCGGCGCGACGCCCACATAGCGGCCGGGGTTGAGCGACCAGCCCTGCGCTTCGATCTCGGCCAGCGTCGCCGCCTTGCACAGGCCGGGAATGTCGCGGTAGGCGGGCTTCTTGCCAAAGACTTCCTTCAGCCTGGCCGCCGTCTCTTCGCCGCCCACGGTCAGGTCGGGCGCTTCGCCGCGATAGAGGCGCACGAGGTTGGCGATGAAGCCGATCTGCGCGGGCGTCCAGTCGCGATGCGCCCTGTCCACCTGCCTGAAGATGTGGCGGGCGTCGATGAACAGCACGGTGTCGGCACGCTTCGTCCTGCCCTTGCCGCGGTCAAGGAACCACAGCGTGCAGGGCAGAGTGACGGTGTAGAACATGTTCGGGCCGACGGCGACCATCACGTCCACCGACTTCGCTTCAATCAGCTTCTGCCGCAGCTCCTGCTCGCTGGAACGGGCGTCCGAGGCCGAGTTGGCCATGACGAAACCCGCGCGGCCCTTGTCGTTGAGTGCCGAGTAGAAGAGCTGAATCCAGAGGTAGTTGGCGTTGTCGGTCTTTGGCAGGCCGAAGGGAAAACGCCGGCCCGCGCCGACCATGTCCTTGAGCCGCTCCTTGTCCACCGCGTTGACATTGAAGGGCGGATTGGCAAGCACGAAGTCGAACTGGCCGGTGGCTGCGTGCGGGTCGTCGTAGTAGCTGTTGACGTTGCCGCCGTGGCGGATGTCGCCCTCCAGCCCGTGCACGGCGAGGTTCAGGCGAGCAAGGCGCCCGGTCTCGTCGGTCTTCTCGACACCGCAGATGGACAGTTCGGCCGCCGGGTTCTTGTGATGCTCGGCCACGAACCGGGCCGACTGCACGAACATGCCGCCCGAGCCGCAGGCGGGGTCAAGGATGCGGCCGTGGTAGGGCTCGATCACCTGGGCGAGCAACTGCACGATGCTGGCGGGCGTGTAGAACTCGCCGCCGCCCTGACCCTCGCTCATGGCAAACTCGCCAAGGAAGTATTCGTAGATGCGGCCGAAGGCGT
>CAIWAH010000094.1 GCA_903910585.1 uncultured Verrucomicrobiota bacterium | reverse complement strand
TCGTTGGCTGCGAACGACACGGTCGTCGACGTGGTCGTGTAATCGGTGTTGGCCTTGGCCGTGCCCGCCACGGTGGTCACCTTGATGGAACACGCATTCGTCAAGGTCCCGGTGCGCTCCAGGGTCAGGGTCACACTGCCCGCGTTTTCCGCCACGCTCACCGCGTTGGTGGTGAAATTGATGATGGTGGCGTTGTCGAAGAAGGCCGACACGGTCGCGACGCTGTTGGAAATGCTCAGGGCGTTGTTGGCCTCATTGGTCTGCCCGACGGCGATTCCCGTGGCGGCTCCCAGGTAGTTCACCGCGGGATTTGAGAAGTAGGGAATCCGCGTGCCCGGTGCGTAGGCCATCACGGTCCGGTAGGTGGTCGCGGACACGTCAAAGCGGTAACCATACGAATAGGTCTGGGAACCGCTGCCCTGGGCGTTATCCCGGTCGTGGTTGCATCCGAGGTTGTGCCCCAGCTCATGCGGGAACGTGTAGGCACCCGTCAGATACTGCCTCTTCACGACGCTGTAGCCGTAGTTGACGAAGTTGGTCGAGACCGGGGACATGATGTAGCCCAGCCCGGCGTAGGTGTTCATGCTCTCAACCACCAGGCACACCAAGTCGGCCCTATATTGGGACCGAAGCGTCTGGGCGGTATCGAGCTTGCCGTCGGACGGAGCCTGAAGACGGGTCAGATCGGTGTTCGCGTCAGCGGTTTCCGTGTAGGACACTTCCCCGCGATAGACCAGGTTCAGCGTCGCGTTGATCCCGCTGTTCGAATAGCAGGTGTTCGCCTCGGCAATGGCGAGGTCGATCTGGCTTTGAATCCCCGCAGTCCCGCCGGCACCCACCCGGGCATCCGCCGTGTAGAGCACCATCACGTCGATGGTGTTGGAAGCGTCACCGGCGGGAACGGGAATGCCACCTCCGTCACCGCCAACCGGCTTGGGAGCGGTCACCGCACCACAGGTCGTGGATTCAACCGGATCCAGCTCGGAAATCTGGTAGGCACCGTCGCCGGCAAACACGATCTGGGCGATGTCGGCACCCGGCGTCTGCACCGTGGCGGCCAAGGCTTCGTCATTGCCTGTGATCAGCACCAGACTGCCGGGCACGCCGTCCACAACCCCGCGAGCCGAAAAACGTCCGCCCGGCAGGTAGTCGGTCCGCTCGATGACGGCCGCGAGCTGCCGGTCCGGAAACAGCCCCAGCGACAGGCGTGAACCAGGCCGTCCGAGAGCGGCCGGCGCCGGGCGATGGATGGGCGACGCCGGGTCCTTGAGGATGGCGGGATTGAGCTTGGCGAACCGCGTGCGCCGAAGGCCGCGTTCGGCCGCCCTGGGCGCAGTTGCCCTGGAGATTGCCGGCGCGTCATCCGCCAGAAATAGCCCTGGCACCTCTTGGGCAGAAGCCGCCCAAGGAAGTCCGGCCATCAGCAAGGACAGCGAGGCGATTCCCAGACCCCAAATGAGGCGGAGGGAGGCTGACGGATTGACCGGAGAGCTTCCGGCCAGAAGACGCGAGATTCGTTGCATGGCACCTGAGGGGCTGAGGCCGCCGGCGAAACCGCCAGCGGGACGGCCATTCCGACCACCTCCACAAGCCTCGCCGGTTCCCGCGCAGACCACAGGACGGCTTGGCATTGCATGGCAGTCGAAAGACATAACGTCGCTACTGCATCGGCCGCTGTTCGGGCCACTTGAGGGCGCCGCGTCCGACCAGCGGGAATTAGCCAAGATTGGATATGGGGAGAGGAATCACCGCGGAGCGCGCGGTGGCGTAGCTGCACGAAGAACCGGTCATCGCCACAGCCCGCCAGGGTGCAAACGCCGACCAATTGCGCCACGTGGCATCAGCGATCGGACGGGCGAACGGATGGGAATCCGCCAATCGCCAGCCAGGAATGCCGGCGATTCAGAAGAAGTGGCCCACGATGCGGCTCCAGCAAAACAGATGCAGCACCGCCGGTAATGCCGCCCAAGAGGCAAAGGCAATCCGAGGTGACAGTTGACCGAAACGCCCCAGCACCGGCAGCCAACCATTCCAGCAATACGCCAGGAACATGGTGAAAAACATGACCATATAGCGGCCAACGAGCGTGTAGCCGGCGGCCCGGCTCGCGGCGAGCATGGTCCCCAAGTATGCGAAACAGGCGAGAGTCAGCACCGCATTCTGGACGAATCCAGCACCGTCTCGGCGACGGGCAGCGATCGCCCAGTTCAGGGAGAATCCGATCAGGGCCACCGTCCCCAGCAGGTCAATGCTCCATTCGGGCAACTTCACTTCGAGCCATCCCAGAGTGTTCCAGAAGGTCAGCGACAGGAGAAAGTCGTGCTGCCCAGGACCGAGAGACCCCAGGAATTTGCCCAAACCCAGGACAACATGCGTCAGCAGGGGAAGTTCGCGCCCATTGGTGGCGGTTGGAGGAATCTTTACCGACTGGAACCAAACCACGACGACCACCAGCAAAACTGGCATGAGCCAACCTGACACCGAGGCCGAGGAGGCGAGGCGCTCCAAGGCTGCGCCGCGCCGCCTTCCCAACGAGCGCATCGTCAGTTCAATGGCGGCCGCCGCCACGGCCGCGGCGACAACCCAGCCAGGAAACGCCAGGCGCGACAGGATCTCCCCCACCTGCTGGCCGCCAAGTCGCTGGATTGAATCCAAGACCTCCGCCCGGTAATCGGGCGCGGAAGCGAACCATGGGACAATAAGTCCCGCGGCTATGGCCACCCAGCATCCGCAAACTGAACTCCTGCGCGAACGATCGGGCTTCAACATGGACTGCCCCCATCTCCACCCGACCACCGGGAGCAGTCCGACCAGCGAAAGCGCGCTGCGGGAACACTGGACCGCAATGCCGGCGCCGAGCGCCGCGATGAACCACGACAATGTGTCGACCACTGTCGTTGGTCGCCCAGGAAACAGGGCTCCCGCCAAGGCCAGGCCACAGCCAACCAACAGAATATAGTTGGACGACGCCATGGCGAGATAGGCCACTGCTGGAATCAACACCAGAACCAGCGGGCCCCAATGGCCATCCAGCCTGTTTTCCCTCCTCATGAGCAACAGCATTGCACTGACAAATACCGCTGCAGAAACGGTCGCCGCGTTGGCCCACCGGAGCCTGAGCAAAGTAAGGGATGTCGAATCGCGCACCACGAACGGAGCGATGCTGCGCCAATAGTGGCCGCCCAAACCCGATCTCTCGCGGGCGACGAGTCCCGAAGTTGCCCAATCCCTCGTCACCGTCTGATAGGATTGCCTCGTGTCGTCGGCGCTGATTTTTTCGAACGGCGAGGTTATCGGAACCCTCCGTTCCCAATGGCTGCGGGAAGCCAACTCTTTCACCTTTTCGCGCGCGTCTCCGACTCCGACGGCCGAGTAAAAGCTAAGGAAATGGTCCTGCTCATCCGGCGCTCCCAGCGGTGGAGACAACAGCGCGTAGGTCGCGCTCACCGAACCGAACATGAGGGCAACCCCCAAGGCACCGACGACGATCCGAGCCCGTCCCCACGATGCGCCGGCGAGGCCGACGCCAAACATGACGCACAGGATGCAAAGCACCCAACGCACCTTGTCCGCATCGTTGAACTCCCAGAGAAAGGCGATGATCTCAGCCCGCGACAGATTTGGCCCCTGAAGGGGATAGATGAACTGCCCAATCGGCAAAGAGGCGAACACCGGTGAACCGGGCGGTGCGAACACTTTTGTCTGCCCCGGCCCCCGCACCCATGACCACGTGTTCGTTGCGAGGGAGTCCGGAAAGTAGTCCACCGTGTTGCATTCCAGCGCGAGCCTTCGGTCTCCGCGGGTAACAAAACGGAGCTTCAGTTCCCTCACGTCCGCCCCCTGCCCCATCGGGCTCTGCCGGTCCATTCTCACCAGCACTTTCTCAGGAACCTGCGAATGAGGAGGGATTGCAAATCGGACCGTCCCGTCTGCGGAGGTCGCTTCTCCCGATACGGCATCGGCAACCAGCACGACGTGTCCAGAGTTCGTGCCTTCGCGATAAAGATCGAACTGGAATGAGATCGCCGCAGCGCGGTCCAAATCCGCTCCCGGCTCCACCCTCACAGTGCCCGTTTCCTCAAAGGTGCCGTCCGGCAAGGGGCGAACTGCCAACCGGACGATTGTCCAAGCCTTATGGACCGTCGGTTCCCGCAGGAACGGACGGGTGCTGAACGCTGGCCCCGGCTGACCGAGCCACCAGAGCAAAACCGCCAAGACAACACCGGCCACCAAACCCGCCACGGCGAGGCGGAATCGGAGCGGCAAAAGGGCGACATTTCCCTCCGCAGACTTGTCGGAATCCGGCCCGTTGGATGGCTCTGCCATGCGATTTGAAGCGCAGACTGACTCGTCGCAGCAACCAAGACGAGTCAGTTCCCCAAGGCCGTTGGGGAATTTGCCCAGCCGGCGCCGTTCGTTGCAATCAACCGCATTCTTCTCCGAGCCAACAGCCCCCGCTTGGGCGAACCCACGAGAGCCATGCCAAAGAACAACGCTTGGACCAGCACGATGCAGGCCCCGGTGGAACCATTCAGGAAGTAGCTCGCATAAACTCCCGCCAAGCAGGACAGCACAGCGGAGCCCACCGCCCACAGCATCATTTTGGGAAACCGGTCCGCGAGCAGGAAGCCGACACAACCCGGCGTGACGAGCATCGCAACCACCAGGATGATACCCACAGCCTGCATGGCGGAGACAATTGCCAGCGCCACCAGCGACAGAAGGAGGTAGTTCAGGCGCCCAGTCGGCAACCCGATGCTACGGGCGTGAGTCACATCAAAGCAGAACAACAGCAGATCTTTCGACCGGACCAGCGTCACGACGAGAACCCCCATGCCAACGGTCACAGTCTGGACAACCTGCGCCCGGGGAATGCCCAGCAGACTTCCGAACAGGACATGATTCAGGTGCTGGTCGGTTTCAATCTTGGTGAACATCACCAGGCCGAAGGCGAACAGGCCGGTGAACACGACGCCCAGCACCGTGTCCTCCTTCACCCGACTGTTGGCGCGGATGAAACCGGAACCTACCGCGCATAGCAGCCCGGACGCAAATGCGCCGATCGCCAGCGGCACCCCGGCGAGGTAGGCAATCACGATACCGGGAAGCACCGCGTGGGAAATGGCATCTCCCATCAGGGACCAGCCCTTCAGCACCAAAAAACACGAAAGCACTGCGCAAACAGTGCCCACCAAAGCGCCCACCAGCAACGCGGTGCGCATGAACTCATATTGGAACGGATCGCTCCAACTCATTGCCGTCCTTCCAGCGCCTCCCGCCGCCGAAGCCGCCCGGCGAGCATTCCGTGTTTGGGAGCAAAGACCAATGCGGCGAGAAACAGGAGGGTTTGGAGCACCACAATGCAGCCGCCAGTGGATCCATTGAGAAAATAGCTCATGTAGGCCCCGGCGAACGAGGTTCCCGTCCCCAGCGCTCCGGCCAAGCACAGCATCCGGCCAAACCGGTCGGTCAGGAGATAGGCCGTCGCTCCGGGCGTGACCAGCATGGCGACCACCAGACAGGCCCCAACGGTCTGCATGGCCGCGACCGCCGTGGCGGCCAGGAGAATCAGGAGGGTCAGATTCAGCCCACGGACACTGAATCCCAAGGTTCGCGCCTGATTCGGATCAAAGCAGACCAGCACAAGGTCGCGCCACTTAAGGGCAAGCACTGCCAGGGTAACCCCGCCGATGGCCGCCACCTGCCGGACATCGTCAGCCGAAATACCCAGCAGGTTTCCGAAGACCACCGTCTTGAGACTGACGTTCGTGGGGAACACCGAGATCAGCAGCAAACCCGCCGCGAAGAACGTCGTGAACACGATTCCAATCACCGCGTCTTCCCGAAGTCCGGTCCTTGACTTGACGAATCCCATTCCCAAGGCGGCCAACAGGCCGGAGAAGAATGCACCCAAGGCAAATGGGGCTCCGGCCAGGTAGGCGAGGGCGACACCCGGCACGATCGCATGGGACAGGGCGTCGCCCATCAATGACCAACCCTTCAGCGTTACGAAGCAGGACAACAGACCGCACACGCAGCCAACCAACGCGCTGACCCACATGGCCTTCAGCATGTAGCCGTAGTGAAACGGCACGAGCCAGGAGTCCATCAGTCGTCATCCTCCGATTGCGCCCGCTCCTTCACAACCGACTCCCGGCCGGAACGTTCTCGGTATTCGACATGGCCGTCCTTGCCGAAGACCAGTGGGCGTTCGTCATCGGTGAGCACGGTCACCGCCCGGCCGTCATGTTTCTGGATCGTGGATTCGTCGAACCGGAAGTGCCGCAAAACGCCGCCGAACGCCCGCGACAGGTTCTGTTCCGTGAAGACTTCTGAGGTCGGCCCCGCGGCCAGCACGGTGCGGTTGATGATCACCGTGTGGTCACAGAACTCCGGCACGGACCCGAGATTATGCGTGGAAACCAGCATGATGTGTCCCGCGGCGCGCAGCTCCCGCAGGAGTTCGATGATCGCCCCTTCGGTTTTGACATCCACCCCGGTGAAGGGCTCGTCCAGAAGGATCACCCGGCCTTGCTGAGCCAGCGCCCGGGCGAGGAACACCCGCTTTTTCTGGCCCCCGGAAAGTTCGCCAATCTGGCGATCGCGGTAATCCCACATCTGGACGCGCCGAAGGCTCTCCTCGACCCGACTCCGATCTTCGGCCCCGGGCAGCCGGAGGAAGTTCATGTAGCCATAACGGCCCATCATCACGACATCCCAGACGCTGACGGGGAAGGTCCAGTCCACCTCCTCAGCCTGTGGCACATAGGCGACCCAATTCTTGCGCTGGGCCGCCGCCACGGATTCACCAGCGATGCGCACGCTGCCCTTCGCCGGAAGGAGAAAACCCATGATGGTCTTGAACAGCGTGGACTTGCCGCTGCCATTGATGCCGACCAGGGCGCAGATTGTCCCCGCCCTCAAGCGGAAGGAGGCATCGACCACGGCAACATGGCCGTTGTTGTAGGTGACGGTCACCTCATCCACCTCGACACCCAAGGAGTCCGGCCGAGATTGGTCGGGGACGCCGCTCATTGGGGAAAGAACCCTTTCACGATCAAGTTGGCATTGTATTCCAGCATCCGGAGATAATCGGGAGCGGGACCGTCGGCCGGAGTGAGCGAATCCACATAGAGCACCCCACCGAAGCGGGCACCCGTTTCCAATGCCACCTGGCGCATCGGCTTGTCGCTGATGGTGCTTTCACCGAACAGCACCGGAATCCGTTGGGCCCGGACCGTGTCCACGACTTTGCGGACCTGCTGAGGCGTCCCCTCCTCATCCGCGTTCACCGGCCAAAGAAACAGCTCCTTCATGCCGTAATCCCAGGCAAGGTAGGAAAACGCCCCTTCGCAGCTCACCAGCCAGCGCCGGTCTTCGGGGATCTCGGACAGCTTCGCTCTCAGGGGCGCATCAAGGGCTCGCAGTTTTGCTGTGTAGGCCGCTGCGTTGGCGTCATAAACGGCCGCGTTGGCAGGATCGAGTTTGCCCAAAGCCCGGCGGATGTTCTCCACGTAGATGATCGCGTTGGCCGGAGACATCCAGCTATGGGGATTGGGCTTGCCCGCGTAAGGGCCCTCGGCAACGCCCATCGGCATTACTCCTTCGGTAAGGACCACCGCCGGCACGTTGCGGAGATTGCCGAAAAACTTCTCAAACCAGCGCTCGAGCCCCAGCCCGTTCCACAAAACCAGATCGGCCGACTGCGCCTTCACAATGTCCAGCGGCGTCGGCTCGTAGTCGTGAATCTCGGCCCCCGGCTTGGTGATGGACTCAACCACCGCGTTGGTTCCGGCGACCTGCTGGGCCATGTCCTGGAGGATCGTGAAGGTGGTGACGATCCGCTTGCGCCCGCCAAGATCAGGAGCCGCGCGACGTTCGCAGCCCGCCAGAATTGCGCACGCGAACGCCAGCAGGAATCCGCCAATCACCCGCAAAGCCAGTCCTCTCACAGGCGATGACCCTGACTCTCGGAGAGTGTTTCGTCAAATCACTTGTTTTAAGGTTAAAACAATTCATGACCGCAACAGCAGGCTTGGCTGGGAGGGGCCGCCGCTGGCAGTTTCGAACCATGCCAGCCGCCTCCACCATGCGCCACTCCGAGTCCACCGAGGACCATCTGGAGCGCATTCACGAGCTGGTGGAGGCCAAGGGCTACGCCCGCGTCAGCGATATCGCGGAAGCACTCGGACTCAATCGCTCCACGGTTTCCAACATGGTCCGGCGCCTGGCCGCCCGCGGTTTCGTGAACTACGAGCGATACCGCGGGTTCACGCTGACCCCAGCCGGCCGGGAGGTGGCGATGACGATCAAGGCCCGGCACCGCACGCTGACTGAACTGCTGGAACTCCTTGGGCTCGAACCGGGCACCGTGAGCGACGAGGTCGAGGACATTGAGCATCACCTGCGGC
>CAIWAH010000093.1 GCA_903910585.1 uncultured Verrucomicrobiota bacterium | reverse complement strand
CGCGCTGGGCGGCGCCCCCGGCGTGCATTCGGCGCGGTTTGCCGCCCTGGATGACGGCCGCCGCGGCAACTCACCGGACGCGGAGAACAATGCCAAGCTTCTCCGCCTGTTGGCGGACGTCCCAACGGAACGCCGCACCGGCCGTTTCCGCTGCGCGCTGGCGCTCACGCCGGTCGAGTCCGGGCTGTCCCCGCTGGAGTTGGCCGCAGCCACTCGAATCTTCGAGGGCGCCTGCGAGGGCCGGCTCAGCACCGTTGCATCCGGCGCCGGCGGATTTGGCTATGACCCGCTGTTCGTGCCGGAAGGGTTCGCCGTGTCGTTCGCGGAACTGGGCGAAGCCGTGAAGAACCGGCTCAGCCACCGCGCGCGTGCCTTGGCCAGGCTGGTCGCTCACTTTCAAGGCGCCACCAGCGGCCCATCGGCCTGAACCCGGATTTCGGTCCGGCCCCGGAACCGGCCCCCGCTCAATCCGGCGTGACCCGGTAGAAGAACGCCCCGGGCTCAGTTTCGGGCAGGGCGAACGTGTTCTGAGGAGGGGTGGCGGAGACACGCCGTTTCACGGGGACAAACGGACCCGAGAGGTTCTCGCTCCGTTCGACCGTGTAGAACCGGCCCGTCACGGACTTCCAGCGGAGACTCGGCTGACCGACGAGCGCGCCGGCCACTTCCCGCTGCCCGGTGATGGCGAGGTCGTTGGGATTGGTCCCGGCGGCGAACTCCTGCGCGTTGGTTCTGCCGTCGCCGTCGGGATCCGCCGTGGCGTTGGTGGTCAATTCACCGAGGTTGGCGAGCTCCCAGAGATCCGCGAGCGTGTCGTTGTCCGCATCGGCCTTCGCCATGTCGAGCCGCAGGTTGTCCACCTGCGCTCCCGCCTGATTGTGGTGATGGAGGAGCAGCACCCGGGGGCTGTTGGCCGCCAACGTCCCGGTGAGACCGGCCGCCAGCGCCTCCGACCGGTCGAAACGCATCCGGATGTCGCGGCCCTCGTCGAAGAACGGGGTTCCGTCCAGACCGAACGGGGTCGGGTCGATCACCGGCTTGGCGAGGTCAAAAAAGACCCAGTCGGTGGTGTCCGTCTGATTGATGATCACCCGATAGCGGAACCGGGTCCGGGTCGCCGTGATGCCGATCTCCGAGGCCAGCGCCGAATGGACCAGCACGGCATTGTGGTAGAGATCGAGATCCAGGACCGTCGGGTCGATCCCGCCCAGCGGGCCGGCCACGGACAGGCGATCGGTGGTCTTGCGTTCGTTGCGGATGGCGGTGACCAGCGCGTCGTTCGCGCTCTGCACGTCAAATTCCTCCTGCGAACGGACATTTCCCGCCGTGCTGTTGATGAGGGTAAAGGCCGCGGTGGCCCCGCCAACCGGGTCAATTTCGACGTCCACCGTCTTGATGATGCGGCCTTCAAATCCCCGCTGGGGCGTCTCCCAGCCGCTGGCCAGGGCCACACCGAACCAGACGCGGGCGCTGTCCACCGACTTCTTCGTGGGATAATCGGTCGCCGCGCCGAAGGCGGACACGCCCCCTTTCGTGCCACCGTAAAGGAACGCCGACGCGATGGGCCGCTTCTGTCCGGAAGGACCGCGGGTCGGCACCGGCAGATCAAAGCGGTTGGTCGTCGGCAATCCCACCGCGAGGGCCAGCACATCCCAGCTGGCCGTGGCCCGGACGATCACATGCCACGGGACGTGGATCGCCGCGGTGGAACTGGTGAACCAAACCTGGCCGCTCGCCTCGGGCAACGTGAACCGCGTGCGGTCATTCAGGGTCGCCTCGGAGGTTGGATCCGGCGCCCGCCGGACACCTTCCGGATCAATGTCCAGGACCACCGGAACCAGGATCGAACCGCCGGCGGGAACGATGATGTTGTCGGAAAGGACCGAAAGGATCACACCGGGCTGCGGAGCGGTATTGCTGACCGCGGCCCGGAAAGTCACCCCGGTGCCGCCAAAGTTATCGATCCGGATGCGATTGGTCAGACGGGTCGGCTGCCGGACGGACTGAAAACCCCAGGAGAGGCTCACGATCCCGTTGGTCGTGTCCGCCCGGGCGGTCACCTGGGTCGTCACCGCCCGGTCCACGCGCAGCCGCCCCGCACCGACGCGGGATTCCGGGTATTGGTGCCGTTGGCCATCCAGCATCCCCACGGCCGTGTTCATGAGCACCGCCTTGATGTCCTCCGGTTTCCAGGCCGGCCGGGCCTGCCGGACCAGCGCCGCGGCCCCGGTCACCTGGGGGGCGGACATGGAGGTGCCGGTCAATCGTTCACCTTCGGTGCCGGTGCCGGCCTTGGTGGACTGGATGCCCGAACCCGGCGCGGCGATGTCCGGCTTGAGGCGGCCGGTCAGGCGCACCGGCCCGCGCGAGCTGCTTTCCGCGATGTGGTCCGCCAGCTCGGGCCGGGTCGTATTGACCCCCGCATCCAGCTCCACGATCACCCCGTCTCCCAGCCTGGCCTTGATGATGTTGCCGTCGGCCTTCGAGATCATGACGCCCGGGATCGTGATGTCGTCCGCCTCGCCGCCCATGGTGATCAGCTCACCGTTGACGTTGTTGACCATGATGACGGCGATGGCCCCGGCGTTCTGCGCCCGGCGGATCTTGTCCACGAAGAAGCAGGTGCCACGGTCGATCAGGGCGATGTTGCCCTGCAGGGCGGGGGCGTTGGTGATGGTCTCGCTGCAGGCATCCGCCGGATCCACATACACCACGGTGCCGGTCACCGGCCCGGTTTCGCTCAGCGGCCGGGTAAAGGCGCCCTCCTCGAAGTCGTAGGGCCCGGCGATGTCCGCCGGAGCCTTCACCCTGAGGGTGGGGAACGACGCGCCGTTGTCGAACGAGTTGGCCACGGTGATGGCACTCACCGCGTTGGCCGGCCGGCCATTGACGTAGTAGGTGTTGCCGCTGTTGCCGGCCGAGATGCAGGCCACGATGCCGTTCCGGGTAAGCCGGTTCACCGCCCCCGCCTCGAGGTCGTCCGGATCATCATCTCCGAAGGAACTTCCGAGCGAGAGGTTCACCACGTCCATCCGGTCGGAGAAATTGCCATCCCGGTTCGGGTCGAGCGCCCATTCGAGTGCCTGGATGATGATGTCCTCATCGGTGCCGCCCAACCGGCCAAACACCTTGATCGCATAAAGGGTGGCCTCCGGAGCGACGCCGGGACCGATCTGGAACTGGCCGAAATCGGTCAGCTGGGTGTAGCCGCCCCGGTAGGTTTCGCCGCCCTTCAGCACGCCGAATCCGGCGGCAATGCCCGCCACGTGGCTGCCATGGCCGGCAAGCTCGGGGTCCAGTGGATCCGCATCCCGCCGGGGGATCACGTTGGGATAGTCGTCACCGACGAGGTCGACGCCGCCGGCGACCTTGGCGGTGGGAAACGAACCCGCCTCCACGACATCCGGATCGTTGTTGGCGTAGTCCTCGACCTTGCCGGAGCCGCCAAACATGGCGTGATTGTAGTCGATGCCGGTGTCGATGATCCCGATCTTCACCCCCTTGCCGGTCAGGCCGGTGGCGAGGCTGCGCCAACCGGCCGGCGCGCCCAGAAACGGAGTGCTGCTTTCAAGATGCCGTTCGTGCTGGCGGACGGGCCGAACCGCGGTGACCCCCGGCACCGATTTGAGCGCCGCGAGCTGATCGGCAGGCAGCCGGACCACGACGGCATTGACCAAGGTGTCGAACTCGCCCTGCACCTCGCCCTGCACCGCGCTGAGCCGGTCCTTGAACTGCGCATGCTGGGCCGCAATCGCCGCCCGACGCGCAGCGACCGCGCGGGATAGCGTCGCCCGGGCGGCACCGCCCGACCGGTCCGAGGCGGTGAGCTCGGCCACCGGCTCGCCTTCCAGGGCAACCAGCACCCGGACCGCGTCCTGCGCGGCCAGGGTCAGTGAAGCAGCCAACGGCAAAAGCAGGCGGAGGAACCGGTTGTTCATGGCGGATTTGGAAGCGTTGTCCTCAACATCGCCGAATGGGCGAACACCGTCATCCTAAATCCCCGCGCCGGAGCCACCTATCCGTGGGCCTTGTCAACGCGGCGCCGCTCCGGCGAGGCTGAGCGCGAGGTCGATCTCGTTGGCCACCTTGTCCTCCGGTGCCTGCGGGTTGATGCCGAAGTCGCTGCGCAAGATCCGGAAATCCGCGCGGATCACCAGCAGGTCGCCGTTCATCTGGCCGCCGGTCCGGGCGCCCAGCTTGTCCTTCAGGTAGGTAAGCTTCACCGGCACCACCAGCTCCTTGGCCACCCCGTGGAGCGTCAAGGTTCCGGAGAGCTTGGCGGTGGTGGTCTGGTCGGCGGTCTTCACGTCCGCGAGCGACTTCGACTCAAAGGTCAGCTCAGAAAACTCCGCCGCACCGAGCCACTGGCCACTGTGAAGGCATTCCTCCATAATCAGATTGAGCACATGCAGGGACGCAGCGCCGACCACGATCTTGCCGGAAGTGGTGGCAGGGGGCCTGGAATCCAACGAAACGGCCCCGCTGACCGTTGGCGCAGTCTGCCGGCGCGACGCCGATTCACCCACGACCGCCTAAGGTCCCCGGGCGTCGGTTTTCCCGGCTGGATTCCCGGCTGCCGCTGACGGATGTTCCGGCCTCATGTCACTGCTCGAACGCATCGAGTCCGTCAAACAGGCCGCGCTGAACGAACTGCGCGCCGCCCAGGAACTGCCGTCGCTGGAACGCGCCAAGGGGGCCTTTCTGGGAGCCGAGGGCCAGTTCACCGCGCTCATGAAGGAGCTGGGCACCCTCGCCAAGGAAGTCCGGCCGCTCGCCGGCAAGGCCATCAACGCGGCCAAGCAGGAACTGGAGTCCATCATCGCCGAAAAGCGCGGCGAACTGGAGCTGCGCGCCGCCCTGCCCAAGGAACCGACCGATTTCACGCTCCCGGGCCGGCGTCGGGCCCGCGGCCGGCTGCATCCGCTCACCCAGGTCACCGACGACATCGTGAAGGCGTTCCGCAAGCTCGGCTTCGTCGTCGCGGACGGACCCGAGATCGAGGACGAATACCACTGCTTCGACGCCCTGAACACGCCCGCGGACCACCCGGCGCGGGATTCACAGGACACCTTCTTCGTGGACACCACGGGCCGGCCGCTGCTCCGCACCCACACGAGCTCGGTGCAGATCCGCGTGATGAAATCGCAGCCGCCGCCCATCCGGATCATCGTGCCGGGGCGCGTGTATCGCCGCGACAATGCCGACGCCACGCACAATCCGACCTTTCACCAGATCGAGGGGCTCTACGTGGACAAAAACGTCACCGTGGGCGACCTCAAGGGCACGGTCGAAGCCGTCTTCCGCGAACTGCTGGGCAACGACGTGAAGCTGCGCTTCCGTCCGCACTACTTCAGCTACACCGAACCGAGCCTGGAAATTGATTTCACCAATGCGCTGGTGAAGAAGCTGGGCAAGGACTGGCTGGAGATCGCCGGCTGCGGGATGGTGCATCCGCAGGTGTTCGAGAACGTGGGCTACGATCCCGAGGTGTGGAGCGGCTGGGCCTTCGGCTTCGGCATCGAGCGCATCGCGATGCTGCGCTACGGCATCACGGACATCCGGCTGTTCTACGAGAACGACGTGCGGTTTCTGGGGCAGTTCTGACTGGCGTGAAGAAACTCATTCCAAAGTTTCCCAAGAAGACTGCCGCCGCGCTCTATCTCCGCGCTTGCGGTAGCTTTGCATATCAAACACTGACGCTTAGGAGTTTCTACCGCACCACCAGCAGTGCCCTTGGAAAGGTGTCTCCGTCATTGGCAGTAGACGCCAAGAGTGAAGCGGAAAAATGGTCGGCTACTCCTGAAGGAGGGGCCGCACTGAAAGCCATCAAAGACTGGCCTCCGGGTGCTTTCCAGCAACTCGTTGAGGCTCTCCAGACATTTTCGGTTCGTCACAGTAAGCACTCCCTTAACGCTGCGTGTGTTGTCTTCGCTCACTCGCAATTGGACTTGCTGCTAAGTCTTTGCTGTGAAGTGGCCTCGTTGGCAGATCCCGGCCCTTGGTTGACCAATCTGGAAAAGCAGAGACGGAAGGTGGATTTGGCGGACATTGGCAGGAAGTCTACAGAGCAACTTCGAATTGAAGCGGTCGCCAACGAAGTGAGCCAACTTGCTCGGGAATCCATGCGGAGGCGCCTTGAGATCCTTGAAACCAATTGCCGCCCGAAGTCGAAGAGTAAGCTGGTGGCAGACATTTCTGTTTCACGGGACCAGGTTGAATCGCTCGACAAGCTGCGACAGAAGATTGTTCACGGACTGCACCTGAAGGTTACTGATGCTGAGGCCGAGCATGCCGTCGTATTTGTTTTTCGGGCGGGACTTTTCCTTTTGGGACTCGTGGGTGACGCTACGGGTATGAAGCGTCATGTCATGAGGCTAGGCAGCAATTGGCATGCGATCCAACGGCCGATGCTCCGTGTGTTTTGTTCCGTCCGTCGCGAGTGCCCGGAAGTAGCAGAGAAGTTTGAGAATATCTTTCAGAGAATGCGGGCTCATCAAAAAGGACGCGTCAGCAGCTCATAGCTCAAAGCTAAGTCGAATTAGCCATCTTGTTCGCCCCAACCATGTAACTTAGCCTTTTGCTCGTGACAGCAACACTCTCCCAAAGTCAGGCCGACCTGCCCCGGCTGGTGGAACTCGCCAGCCAGGGCGAGGACGTGCTCATCACCGTCGGGGGCAAGCCCAAGGCGCGCATTACGCGGGCGACGGAAAGCAACCCCACGCCTTCAACGCTCGACTTGAGCCGCTGGATGGACGAGTTGGCTGAATTGCGCCAGCGCAACGACACCGGCAAACAAGGGCTCGGCGTGGAACAAATCCTCGCCGAAGACCGGGCAGACCGCTGAGCATGGACTACTGGGACACCTCAGCCTTGGCGAAACTCTATGTTCCGGAAACGGATTCCGCCCAATTTGCGGCGCACCTTGCCGCCACTGGGCCGGCCGTGACCTCGGAGCTGACGCGCTGGGAACTCTTCCGCGTGCTGGCCCGCAAGGAGTCGGAAGGCAGCATCCCCGTTGGAGCCGCTGGCCCGACCTTTGAGCGGTTTCTATCCGATGTGGCGGCGGGCGGTGTCAGGCTGGTGGCGATGGATGCGACCTTGGAGATCCGGTTCCGCAACTTGGTGGCACGGCTGCTCGGCCATTCACCGGCGGTGCTGGTGCGAACATTTGACGGCATTCACCTCGCAACCGCTGAGGCAAAGGGATCTTTGACGTTGGTTGCAACCGACGGAGGACTGCGAAAGGCCGCGACGGCCAATGGGATGAAACTCTTCCCGTAACCACCATTTCACTGCATGAAAACTATCCTTGGCACGCTTCAGCTGTCCGTTGCCCACGACTCGTTGCGCCGGCGACTTGGAAGTCAGCTGAGGAGACTTCGGTGGGTTCTGCTTTCGTGGCTCTTCGCCTCCTCAATCATCGCCGCCGAGCTGAAGACCCGCAACGTCTTCCTGCTCACCACCGACGGGCTGCGCTGGCAGGAGGTGTTCACCGGCGCCGAGGAATCGCTCATCACCAAGGAAAACGGCGGCGTGTCGAACACCAACGACCTGCGCGCGGCCTACTGGCGGCCCACGCCCGAGGAACGGCGCGCGGCGCTGCTGCCGTTCATCTGGGGCAAGCTCGCGAACGAGGGGCAGCTCTGGGGCAACCGGAACAAGGGTTCGATCGTCCGCGTCACCAACGGGCACAACTTCTCGTATCCGGGCTACAGCGAGTTTCTCACCGGGGTCGCGGATGCCCGCATTGACAGCAACGACCGCAAGCCGAACCCGAACGTCAACGTCTTCCAGTGGCTGCACACGCGGCCGGAGTTCCAGGGGCGGGTCGGGGCGGCGGTGAGCTGGGGCGTGATCCCTTGGATCCTGAATGCCGACGTCGCGAGGTTCCCGGTATGGAGCGCCTTCGATCTGCCGGCCGGCGCGAACCGGTTCGCCCTTTCCCCGCCGGTGCAGACGCTGCTGGACCGCACCACGCCGATGTGGGGCGACGTTTCGCTCGACACCTTCACCGGCGCCGCCGCGAAGGAGATGCTGGCGCAGATCAAGCCGCGGGCGCTCTACGTCGCCTACGGTGAAACGGACGACTGGGCGCACGAGGGCCGCTACGACCGTTACCTGCACGCCGCCCGCAATTTCGACCGCTTCGTCGGCGAACTCTGGACGCTGGTTCAGTCGCTGCCTGACTATCGCGACCAGACGACGTTCATTCTCGCCACCGATCACGGCCGCGGCCCGGCGCCCATCGCGTGGAAGAACCACGGGAAGGCGATTTCCGAATCGGCCTCACTCTGGCTGGGCGTGCTCGGCCCCGACACCCCGGCGCTCGGCGAACGCAGCAATTCACCCGAAGCAACCCAGGGCCAGGTGGCCGCGACCGTCGCCGCCGCGCTCGGACTCGACTTCAACACTACGCATCCCAAGGCGGCCAAACCGTTGCCGCAGGTGCTCAAGCCCTGATCCCGTTCACCCCCGTTTTCAGTCCATGAAGGTCACGCTCAACTGGCTCAAACAATACGTCGATTTCAACTGGTCCCCCGAGGAACTGACCGAGCGCCTCACGATGCTCGGCCTGGAAGTCGAGGGGGTCGCCAAACTTGCCGGGGAATTCGACGGCATCGTCGTCGCCCAGGTCCTCACCCGCGACAAGCATCCCAACGCCGACAAGCTCTCCGTCTGCCGGGTCAACGACGGCGCCGGCGAGCGCCAGATCGTGTGCGGAGCCCAGAACTTCAAGGCCGGCGACAAGGTGCCGCTGATCCTTCCCGGCGCGTCGCTGCCGCTGAAGCCGGGCGACAAGGAGCCGTTCACCATCAAGGTCGGCAAGATCCGCAGCGTCGAGTCGCACGGCATGATGTGTTCCCACGAGGAGCTCGGCCTTGACCCCGAGACAATCGGCCATCGCAAGGAAGACGGACTGCTCATCCTGCATGAGGACGCGCCGGTCGGTCAGCCCTTCGCCGCGTATCTCGGCCGCAGCGGCAGCGATGTGGTGTATGACCTGGAAGTCACGCCCAACCGGCCCGACCTCAACAGCGTCATCGGCATCGCCCGCGAAATCGCCGCCCTGACCGGCAACCCGCTTCGGATGCCCGCGACGGACTGCCCGGTGTCCGCCGAGAGCACGGCGGGTTTGGTCGGCGTTCGTCTGGAAGCCCCGGATCTGTGTCCGCGCTACACCGCCCGGGTGATTCGGGGTGTGAAGGTCGGGCCGAGCCCCGATTGGCTGCGGTCCGCGTTGGAGAAGGTCGGTCTGCGCAGCATCAACAACGTCGTGGACGTCTCGAATTTCGTGATGCTGGAGACCGGCCAACCGCTGCACACCTTCGACTATCATCTGCTGGCCAAGGATGCCGCGGGGAAACCGACCATCGTCGTCCGCCGCGCGGCGGCCGGGGAGAAGTTCGTCACGCTCGACGCCAAGGAACATACGCTGGCGCCGGAGAATCTCCTGATCGCCGACGACCAGAAGGCCATCGCGTTGGCCGGCGTCATGGGCGGACAGAACACCGAGATCAACGCCGCCACGGTGGACGTTCTCATTGAGTCCGCTTACTTCACGCCGACCAACATCCGCCGCACCAGCAAGACGCTGGGCCTGCGCACCGACGCCAGCTACCGCTTTGAACGCGGTGCCGACATCAACGCCTGCGACTTCGCCAGCCGCCGCTGCGCCCAGCTCATCCTGCAAACCGCAGGCGGAATGCTCGCCGCCGACGTGGTGGACGCCAGTCCCGAAGCGCCGAAAGCAAAGGAGATCACGTTGCGGCATGCCAAGACCGCGGCGTTGCTGGGCATTGAGATTCCGGTGGAAACCCAAGTCTCGATGCTGACGAGCCTGGGGCTCACAGCGAAGTCCAGCAGCTCGGCGGAAAGCACCTTCGCCATCCCGTCCTGGCGCGTGGACCTCAAGCGTGAGGCCGATCTGATCGAGGAGATTGCCCGCCTGCACGGCGTGGACAAGATTCCTGCCACTGCCCCCCGCGGCGCGGTCGGTTCACATCCGTTCGATGCGGTTTACGATCAGTTTGCGGAACTGCGCCGGCTGCTGGCCGGGCTCGGCCTCAGCGAAGCCCAGGGGCAGACGCTCATCAACGACACCGCCGCCCGGAATGCCTCCGCCGACACGGTCCTGCTCGCCAATCCGCTCAGCAGCGACATGAACGCCCTGCGTCCGTCGCTGTTGCCCGGCCTGCTCGACACGCTGGGCCACAATCTCACCCGCAAGAACGGTGACGTGCAGTTGTTCGAGATCGGCCGGGTCTTTGCGGCCCCGAACGGACAGCTCAAGGAAGGCTGGCGTCTGGCCATTGCGCTTACCGGATCCCGAAGTCCCGGTTTCTGGTCCGGCGCGGAGCGCGACGCCAAGTGCGATCTCCTCGACCTGAAGGGACTCGTCGAGGAAGTCATCGAGTTCTGCGGCCTGCGCGGAGTCGCCTACACCAAACGCCCGGAAAGCACCGGACTGTTCCTCGAATCCGCCACGGTCGCGTTGGGCGGGAAACTGCAGTTGGGTCAACTGGGCCAACTGCTGCCGAAGCTCGGCAAACAGCATGACCTGCGCGACGCCGTGCTGTTGGCGGAACTGGATCTCGACCAACTGCTTGCCCGGCGCAACGCCGCGAAGGCCTTCAAGCCGCTGCCGCAGTTCCCGTCGAGCCGCCGCGACGTCGCCCTGCTGGTGCCTGAAGCCACCACGCACGACGCCGTGCTACAGGTCGTCCGGCAGGCCAAGCCGGCGAATCTGGATTCCGTGGAACTGTTCGACGTGTTCCGCGGCAAACACGTTCCGGAGGGCCAGAAGAGCCTCGCCTACGCGTTCACTTATCGGGCCGCCGACCGCACCCTCAAGGACGAGGAAGTCAACGCCGCGCAGCAGAAGGTGGTCGAGGCGTTACAGAAGAATCTGGCGGCCACGCTGCGCTGAGCCGGCAGCTTGCCGGCGGCGGCAGCAAGTCAGGATTCGGACTCGTTCACCGTCTTGATGGCGATGACGACGTAGGCGACGACCAGACCGACCGCGAAAGCGAAGATGAGGAAGTTGGTGAGCATGATTCGAGCGAGTGGCCGGTGGTGACCGGCGGTTGACGGCCTCACGTTTGAGCCGATAGCCGGACTTGGCTCCACCGGTTTTGGCCGCGCCTGTGCGGCAATTGCCCGGCCGGAAT
>CAIWAH010000092.1 GCA_903910585.1 uncultured Verrucomicrobiota bacterium | reverse complement strand
CGCGAACTCCCAGCGCTGCGCCCGGGTCTCCTCCTTCTGCGACATGCCCGCCACCCCGACAATCTGGGTGCCGATCAACGTGCTGAGCGCATGGGAAGCCAGCCATCCGGCACAGACCACCACGAGGGCGAGCCGGGTTCCTTGCACGAAGATGGATTTAGGTCCCCCGCCGGCGCTCACGGTCATCCACCCAAAGTGAGCCGCGACGTATAGGCTGAAAATCGCCCCCACATCCGCGCCCTCCATGACGCAAAATCCGACCGACAGACCCGCCAGGATTGTCCGGACCAAACCGCGCCAACCGCCAGCGACGTTTGCGCGCAGGAGTAGCCCCATCGCAATCAGGGCAAACCCTTCGGTCAGCGCTTTCGGCGGCAACCCCCAGCAGGCATACGAAAGCGCATTGCTGTTCAGGGCGGCGGCAACGCCCACAAGCGCGGAAACGATCGGGCGAAGTCCGGCCTGCCGGCAAAAGAACGCCGCCGAGAGGCCGAGGAACAGCAGGGCCAACGGCGCATAAAATTTGGCAAACGCCACGGCACTGCGCAGCGCCACGAAAAGGCCAAGGGTCAGACTTGGCTGGCTGCTGGGAGCAGCCTCGCCCAGCCAGTTGAGCGGTCGCCACAAACCGGAAAACGTGGTGTGAGCCAGTTCCCCCTGGGAGATCAGGTGCCCCAGCGTTCCGTCGTTGGAAAAAAGCGCGTTCTCAGGCGTCAAGACCGCCCGGAACAGCGCCAGCAGCGGCAACAAAACCGCCACGACGACCAGCAACCAAGCGGTTCTGGATTGGGATTGGTTTACGTTCATCAGCTTGGGCAAACCTGCATGAGTTCCTCCGCCCGGGTCGAGCGCCCGGTTAGTCGGCGGATTAGATCCCGGCCGCGCACGGCCGCCGTGCCGGCCGCACACGCAAGCGGACCGGCGAGTTCCCGACGGACCTGCCGAAATTCGGGCGCCAGTTCGGGACGAAGCCGGGTGATCATGTCCACCTTCACCTGCGCCCGCGCGGCAAACAGCACGCGCAGCTTCCAGCCCCGGAGCAGCCGCCGGAAGCCGCTTTCGCGAAACCACGGGCGGATGGCCTGCATCAACCGCCACTCATCGCGGATGAAATGATTGGCATCGAACATGTGCCGGGAAGACGCATTGAACGGGTGCAGCCGATATTGGCAGAGATACTCCGGAACCTCGATGATGGCCTGCGAATGGGTCGCCCATTCGGCAAGGAAGAGCCCGTCCGCCACCTGGGGCAGATCCTCAAAACGACACACTGGCGGTGAATGGTCCGTCTTCAGCACAACTCCGGGCAAAAGCACGGTCGCCAACTCGGATTGGGGAGCAAGAAAGGCGTTCAGTGAAACTTGCCGCGGATTGCCGTAGGGACGCCGAAGTTGGGGGCCAATCACTGTGCCATGCTGGTCAATCTCATCATTCAGACTATATCCCAACGCCCGGCCGCTGACCGTGGAGAGCGGGGGCAGCACCTTGGCGAAGAACTCCGGCGTCACCAGGTCATCTGCCATCAGGAGGTGGAGAAACCGGGTTTCCGCGGCGAAGTCGAGGCAGCGGTTCAGATTGCCAAGGACGCCGAGGTTCGTCTCGTTCCGGCGGAATTCGCACGGCACGGCGGTAAACTCACGGACGATTTCCGGAGTGCGGTCCGTTGAGCCGTTGTCGAGCACCACCAACCGGTCCGGCTTCCGCGTCTGTGCAGCGAGGCAGGCAAGCGTGGCCGGCAAAAACCGCTCGCCGTTGAAAACCGGGATGACAGTGGTCAGTTCGACCATGGAGTTGAATGTGCGCCGCGAACCAAAGCGGGAAGCGGGCGGACTGCCAAGCCGCAACCGCAGGACGAGACCTCGCGGCAACAACGGGAGAGTTGCATTCATCCCATTTCCCCTGATCCGGGCGATGCTCGCGCCTTCGCCGATCGACTTCGGAAGAGCAGATGTTCCCGCGCAGGCTTCGCATCTCCTGAGGGAAAACGCTGCGCGATGTGCGCCGAATGCATCTCCAAGCGGGAGTTCCCATTCTGCGTCCGTTTCGTCCACCGGAAACTGAAGGCGGTCCGCCAAAAATGAATCCAATCGCATTCGGCGCATACAAGAGTTGCCGGTGCCGGGGCACATCCATTGGCTGTGGCCGCGCCAACTTTCGGTTCGCCGGCCGCAGCGATGAACCGGCGGCGGTCGCGGCACACCGCCGGGCCCGGCCGCGGCCTCACACCCGCAGCCAGAGTCCACGTTGGCAGGTTTGCAGCGAGAAAAGGTGCTCACGCGGTGCGGCCTTGGTGGTAATACCGATTGAAGTTTTCTCTGCCAGCTGATGTCGTAGCCTAATGTGCTACTTGCGTCTCCCGTCTGCGATTTCAGTCACCGGAATTGTATTTGTCTTCGTTGCATTGTCTGCCCCGGTTATCGCGGAGCCAGTCGCGCTTCGCCAGGCGACCGCCACTTATTCCCAAAAGCCGTTTCAGAGTTTCCCAATGTTTCCGGTCAGTCAGGCCATAGACGGAATCCGTTCTGGATACAATGGCTGGTCGGTGTTTCCCCAATCTGGAGGTATCCCGCAAACTGCGGTTTTTGAAACAGTCGAACCACTCGGCGGCCCCGAAGACGTTTTAATCACTGTGCGCCTCTCCTCGGCCGTGCCCGAAGGATACCATGCCTTGGGGTGTTTCCGAATTTCCGTCACAAGCGACCCGCCAGACACCTTTGCGGATGGATTGATCGAAGGAGGCGATGTCAGTGCGAACTGGACGGTTCTCACCCCGACATCGGTTTCGGCATCAGGCGGCACGATCCTGAACGCCGATCAGGTCGGAGTCATCAAGGCGAGCGGCCCAAATCCCCCATTTGCCACTTACACAATCAAATACCACATAAGTCAGGTTGGAATTACCGGCTTTCGCCTCGAGGCGCTACCTGACCCCGACCTCCCAAACAGAGGTCCCGGCCGGGCTGAGAATGGGAATTTTGTCGTCACCGAACTGGACATTGAGGCGAGCCCTGTGCCGATCCCATTGGACGTCAGGGTTTCGGAACTGGAACTTCGTTTCCCCTCCAAGCTAGGACTTCGCTATCAACTGCAAAGTGCCGTCCAAGCGACAGGTCCGTGGGAAAACCAAGGACCTACTGTGGTCGGAACCGGTAACGAAATGACAGTCGAAGAACGTCAACTCAACTTGGCCGCGCGGTTTTACCGCGTAATCGTTGCTGAATAGGTCAACGACGCCGCAGCCAGGCCCCCGGCCAGTGGGTCAGGTTGCGGGTCAGGCCGCTTTCGTTGAAGGGCCAGGCTGGCTGTTCGATGACGAATTCCGGATGCCGGGCGGCGAACTCGATGGCCGCCTGGGTCGGGTTGTCCCGCACCCAGTCGGCCTGCCCGCGGGGCACGTCGCTCAGGTCCTTCATGATGCCGTCCGTGGCGACGAGGTAGCTGCCCGGAGTCACGAGGTCATGGTAGGCGGCCAGTTCGTCGAGGACGTGCTGGCGGGTGTGGTTTGAGTCGAGCAGCACGAGGACCTTTTCGCCCGGCTTGATCAGCGACTTGGCTCTGGAAACGGTTTCCGGAGCCGTGGAACTGCCCTCGATCAGCGTGATGAACGACGCGAGCGGATGCCCCTCGATCGCCTGCCGGTTGTGCGGGCGGATCTCGATGTCGATGCCGATCACCCGCCCCTTGCCGAGCGCCTTGCACAGGGACGCGTAGAAGATCAGCGAGCCGCCGTGCGCCACGCCGGTCTCCAGAATGACATCGGGCTGAACGCGGTGGATCACCTCCTGCGTGCGCACCATGTCCTCGGGCAACTGGATGATCGGCCGGCCGAACCACGAAAACGTGTAGGAGTAGCGCTGGTTCCAGCCCACCTTCACCCACTGCTCGGCAATCAGGTCGAAGGCGCGGTCGGAATACAGCGGCAGTTCCTCCCGCCCGCCGGCGGACTCGCAGACGAGCGTCTTCAGGTCGGTATCAATGGTCAGCTTCATGAAATCAAAGGGTCAGCACCCGGCCGGAGAAGCCACGTTGCTGGAGCACGTCGCCAATCTCACGGGCGTAGTTGGGATTGGCAATCACGATGAGCCCCAGCCGCAGCAGCCGGGCATCGTCCGGTGCCACGATGGGGATCCGGCTGCCGGGCAGCACGCCGCCCTGTTTGGCGGGATTGGAATCCACCACACACCGCGGCTTGGGCCCGCGAAGATGGTTCACCAGCGCCACGCCCTTCGCGCCGGCTCCCCACACGGCCCACCCCGCGCCGCCGGCCGCCTGAGTGAACTTCTTCGCCAGCCCGTCCAGATGGCGGCGGGCCCGGCGGGAAAAGGCACCCAGTTTGGCTTCGGCCGGAATCCCCGGGGCGATGATCGTCGAAAGATTTCGGCGGGCCGACCTGGCCACCCGCAATTCCAGCAACTGATACTGGTCGCCAAACACGCCGCGGTGACGGACCACCCGGAAGCCGGCGAGACGGCACAGGTGAGCCAGCGCGGCGGTGGGGAAGTAATTGCAGTGTTCATAGAACACGTCCCACAGGCTCAACTGTTCGACGATCCACTCGAAGCGCGGCGTCTCGATAACCACCACGGGATCGCCGGCCGCGGCCGCGATGTCCCGCAACTCCCGCAAAAAGGCGCCGATTTCCGGCACATGCTCGACGACATGCCGGCAGACCACCGCGTCAAACGGCTGGGTGACGTCGGCCGCGCCCACGTAGCGCTTGTGGAACGCGAGTCCCGGCGGTTCCTCCCGCGGTTCGTAGGACGTGTCGTAACCGACCCCGGTCGCCTTCGCCGTCACGCACAGCAACCGAAGGAAATCCCCTTTCCCGCAGCCGACTTCCAGAATCCGCCCACCCGCCAGTTTGTTTCGCCGCGTCAGTCCCGCCGCCAGCGTGTCGAGGTGGTGCTGGAAAGCGGGCGAGAACGACTGGCGGTTTTCGTAGTTCTCGTCGTAGGGAATCGCGTTGATGTCGAACGTCGCGTTGAACACAAGCCCGCAGTTCCGGCACTGCCGCAGGGTTACCGCGCGCCGGCGGATGTGCGCCGCGTCGTCGGCCTTCCGAAAACGATAATTCAGCACCACCGGCTGCCGCGGCAGGCAGAAGGGGGCCGACAACCCGCGGTGGCCGCAGCCGGGACAGTCGGGACGGGATTTCATGTCGCGCGAGCCTCTACCAGCCGGCGCAAGCCGACCGCAAGCCGGACCTGCGGCCGCCAGCCCAGTGACCGCAGCCGCGTTGCATCAGCGACGACGAAATCCAGCGGATCGTTCGGCGGGTTTTCCGGCACTGTGATCAGGTCGGGACGCCCCACAAGCTGACCGATTTCGCGGGCGATGGCTTCCACCGTCACCCCTTCGCCGGTGCCCACATTGATCGCTCCGGCAAACCGTTGTCCGACGACGGCCAGCAGCGCGGACGCAACGTCATCCGCATGAATGTAGTCCTTCGTGCTGCGGGGCGTTTTGAGGGCCACGGGCTCGCCCCGGCGCAACTTGGCGACCAATGAACTGGCCAGCCGGGCCGGGTGTTCGCCTTCGCCGTAAGGATAGAAAATCCGGGCCCAAGCGAGTGAGGTCGAGGTGGGCAGGACACCGGACTGAAGGCGACGATGCAGTTCGCACTTGGCCCGGGCATACGGCGACACCGGATTCAACGCTGTCGCTGTTTCGGCCAATGGCCGGCCGGTGATGCCGTATTCGATACAGGTGCCGAGGACAGTCAGATGGTTCACACCCATCTGCGCCAACCGGACCAGCAAGGCGTCACTCCACGCGACCCAGTTCTGATTTTCCGGCGAGTCCAGATAGACGCCCGGCGTCGCGATCCAGGCTGCATGCAGGCACGCCTCCGGGGCAAACCGTTCGATTTCCATCCAGGGTGGCTCCGCCACACTGCCGTTGAGCCTCAAAATGCCGTTCGCCATCGGGACAAGCTGGCGGGACAACACGGCGATCGTGTGCCCGGCCGCCTGCGCCGACCGCACAAAGGCCGAGCCGAGGAATCCGGTGCCGCCGGTGACCAGAATGCGCATCGGAGTTCAGGGAACGTCCGCGAGCAGCGGCAGGTTCCGGTCGCGTTCGGACAGGAAAACGTCCGCCACCGGCCAGGCGATTCCGACCGCGGGATCATTCCACCGGATTCCCCGCGCGAGTTCGGGCACGTAGAACTCGCCCATCAGGTAGCTGACTTCACAGCCATCCACGAGGCACTGGAAGCCGTGGGCGAATCCGGCCGGAATGTAAAGCTGGTGCCCGTTCGCGGCAGTGAGCTCGAATGCTTCCCAACGACCGAACGTGGTCGACTCCCGCCGCACATCCACCACCACGTCCCAGATGGCCCCCGCAGCGCAGCGGACGAGTTTCGCTTCCGGACGCGGCTCGGCCTGCCAGTGCATTCCGCGGATCATGCCGCGACGATGCGTGTGAGTGAGGTTGCCCTGGGGCCAACGGGTGTTCAGGCCGTGGGCGGCGAACTCCTGTTCACACCAGGTTCGCGCAAACCAGCCCCGGTCATCGGAGCGCAGTTCCGGTTCCAGGTGCCAGACGCCGCTGAGCTTGGCCGGGGTGAACTTCATCGGCGCGAGGGGCTAAACAACCCGCACTTCCGGCAAGGGCACGATGAACTTGCCGCCGGCCTCGCGGTAAGCCTGCTGCTGCTTCAGGATCTCCTCGGCGAAGTTCCACGTCAGCAGAAGCGCGTAATCCGGGCGCCGGGTGAGCAGTTCCTCCGGCCCGACGATCGGCAGATGCGTCCCCGGGGTGAGTCGTCCCTGTTTCGCGGTGCTGCGGTCGGCCACGAAATCAAGGGCGTCCGCGCCGAGCCCGTAGAAGTTTAGCAGCGTGCTGCCTTTGGCCGAAGCGCCGTAGGCCGCCACGGTTTTGCCGGCCGCCTTCAGCTCGCGGACCCGATTCACCAAGTCGTCCCGGATCCGGCGCACGCGGTCGGCGAAATCCTGATAGTAGCGTGGCGACGCCACGCCCTTCCCCTGCTCTTCCTCGATCAAGGCACTCACGGTCGGCGTGACCGGATGCGTGCCCGGACGGGCCGCGTAAAGCCGAAGGGAGCCGCCGTGAATCGGCAGGCGCCGCACATCGAAGATTTCCAGTCCGTGCCGGGCAAACAGCGGCACGAGCGCGGTCAGCGTGAAGTAGAAGACGTGCTCGTGATAGATCGTGTCGAACTCGACATGCTCGATCAGGTCGCAGGCGTAGGGAAACTCCAGCGCGATCCGGCCGCCGGGCTTCAGCAGCTTCGCCAGGCCGGCGACGAAGTCGTTCGTATTCGGCGCGTGTGCGAACACGTTGTTGCCCAAGATCAGGTCCGCGGGCCGGCCGGCAGCGACCAATTGTCCGGCGGTTTCTGTGCCGAAGAACTGGCAGAGCGTTTCGATGCCCTTCTCCCGGGCGACCTTGGCGATGTTGGCTGCGGGCTCGATGCCCAGACACGGCACGCCGGCCTCCACGAAATTCTTCAGCAGGTAACCGTCATTGCTGGCGATTTCCACGACGAGGCTTTCACGGTCCAACTTGAACTCGCGCAGGTGCCCGGCCACGGCCTCCGCCGAGTGCCGCAACAGGGCGTCGCTGAACGACGAAAAGTAGAGATACTCCGAGAACAGCTCCACCGGCGGGACAATGTCCGTGATCTGGAGCAGCCAGCACGATTCGCAGACGGCCACGCGGAGCGGAAACTTCGGCTCGGGTTTGGCGAGGTCGGACGGCGTCAGCAGATTGTTGGCGAGCGGTTGCACGCCGAGATCCAGAATGAGTCGGCCCGAGTTGGAGCCGCACGAACGGCAGCAGAACGGACTCATGCAGTGGGAGGGAAGTTCATCGGAAAATGCGTGCGCCGAGGCTACAAAGGCGCCTTCACCGTCACAAAACTATTCTTCTTCCGATGAGGGCGGCGAACGTGCCGACGAAGCTCAGCGCGTGTTGGCCAATTGCGCTGCCAGCGACTGGTTCCGCAGCACTCGTTGCGCATCCTTGTCGCCGGCGACGGCCAGTTGTCGCAGGGCCGCCAGTGCCCGGACGTTGGAATCCGGGTTCGGGCGTTGCGCGATCACCGCCGAGCCGCTGTTTACCCCGACGGTTCCCGCGGAACCCGCGGTCATCCCAGACACACCGCCCGCGCTGAACAACGCGGCGGCCTGTCCGCCCGCGCCGGCCATCGGCAGCCGGCGGGTGACATACGAAATCCCACCGACCCGCCCCTGCACCAAGCCGCCTCCCGCCATCTGGCCGAAGCAGGGAGCCGACACCAGCGTCACCGCGAACAGACCGAGCAGAATCTTCATGCCGGAGGGTTCACTCATCGGCGCTTGGTCCGCAATCGGGATGTTGAGGTTTCCCCGCCCCGCCGAACCGCAACGGACGCCCCATCCAGACGTCGCGGCAACCCGGCGTCCGGTGGGCTCCGACCAGCCGTGCCGAAGGCCACCAAGGCATCGCGCTCCGCATTAACGAGTCGTCAACGATGCGTGGCTCGACCACCCGATGAAGCCAAGGAGGATGCCAGATTCGAAAGAGCCGCCTTCGGTTAGCGTCTCCGAGGAAGCACGTGTGCCGTTCCAACACGAATTCAGCGAAGCTTCCGGCCGCCGCAGGCCTCTCCCGGAGTCTGTCGGCCGGAGCAACTTCGTAACCGAACACGCCTGACCCGCCTCGCTCGCGAATCTGCCCGAACCACCTGCCTTCTCCCTCATGCTTGAGCTGATGCGCTCCCCACCGGTAAGGCAGACCGTAAAGGGGCGGCCCGAGCAGCGCCTGAGTTGCGCTCGAAATCCATTCCGCGAGGAACGTGATGCCCAGCTCACCGCCCAGGCGGACATACGTTCGCAGGTTCAAGAAATGCTGCTCCCGGATCGGCCACAGGAGTCGCTCGGTCAGCCGTTCGCAGCCCGCGAGGCGCATACGCCGCATCGTGAAGGCCACGAGAGAAATGACGGCCTCCCCATCCCAAGTATCCAATGGGAACGCTGTGTGCGGCTGCAGTTCCGCCACCGGCACCGCGAAGTGGAGAAACACCGCTGCGTCCCAATCGGCGAGAAACAGGGGGCCCGGTTCGCCCGCGAGCAATCGGCGCTTCGCGGCGTAATGCAGGCCAGTCGGAGCAACGTGGGATTCAGGAATGTTCCGGTCGCCCGGAGGAAAGGTTCGCGTTCATGGTGGCATCAGGAGGTTCAACCGAAACAGGTCAGATCGCGGGCAATACGGGCGGGCTGCTGTGGCCAAGCCCCTTTTTCCGCATCTTCGAGAAGTTGAACATGTTGAAGAAATGCATCGCCCCGAGGACCAGCACGACGATCCCCAGCTTGGTCGCGATGTATTCCACGCCTTCGACCATGTCCGTCGGCTTGGTGCCGACCCGCAGGAACAGCAGGATGAAGCCGAGGTTGATGAGGTAAAATCCGACAAGCAGGAGGTGGTTCACCGAATCGGCCATGGCCTCGTTGCCCCCAAAGGCGTCCACGAGGAACATGCGGCCGTTGTGATGAAGAGTTCGGGCCACCCATACCGTCATGACAATGCTGACGAGGAGGTAGGCGAGATAGATGACGAGGCTGGTGTTCATAGATTGAGCGGCTTTGGTTTCACGGTGGGAAAGTAAGTTCAGACCGACTTGGCCACGAGCTGGGCCAAAGCCGAGGGGAAGTCCGGATAACGGAATTCAAAACCGCCGGCGGGCAATCGGCTCGAAACCACCCGGCGGCTTTTGATGATCAGTTCGGTCTCCGTCCGCAGGGCGAACGCTCCCACTTCGAGCATCCAGCGCGTAGCCGGCAGACCCAACGGCCGTCGGAGAGCGCGGCGCAGTTGCCGCATCAGTTCGGCGTTGGGCAGCGGGCCGGGCGCCGCAAGATTCACCACGCCCGCAAAGTTTTTGTTCCCAATCAGCCACTCCACTGCCCGCGAAAAATCCTCGCCGTGGATCCACGACATGAATTGCCGCCCGTCGCCCATCCGACCGCCTAAGCCCAGGCGCGCGAGGCGGCGCAGAACCGGAAAGACGCCGCCGTCGGCGCTCAGAACCATCGCGGTGCGCAGAGCGACCTTGCGGGTGCAGGGTGTGCTTGCCTGAGCGAACTCACGCTCCCAGGCGGTCGCGACCTCCACCGAAAACGCGTCCTTCGCCTCGGCGCAGGCACCGGTTTCGCCGCTCTCGTCCCACGCCGGCCCATAGGTGTGCCGGTAGATCGTGGCGGTGCTGGAATTCAGCCAGACCCGGGGTGGCCGTTGGCAACGGGCGATGGCCTCCCCCAGCACCCGCGTCGAGCGAATGCGCGAATCCATGATGATCCGGCGGTTCCGGGCGTGGTAACGGCAGTCCACCGACCGGCCGGCGAGGTTCACCACCGCCTGGGCGCCTTCCAATTGGGCGGTCCACGGCCCGAGGCGTTCGCCGTCCCAGCCCACCTCCCCGGCCTGCGGGGTGCGGGTCAGCACGACGACCTCGACGCCCTGCGCTGCGAAGTGCCGTTGCAACAACCGGCCCAGGCAACCGCTGCCGCCGGCGAGAACGATCTTGCCCTTCATCGCAGACCCTTTCCCCACGCCGCCCAGCCATAGACAGCGGGCAGGTAAATGAACACGGCTGTCAGTGTGTGGTAGCCGAGCCGGCGGGCGAAATCCGTCAGATACGGCCGCACATCCAGAACGAAGAACTGGACCAGCAGACGCAGAAGCCAGAAGAGCGCCACGAAGCCGCACAGGCTGCGGGCCAAAGGTGTGCCCGCCGCCAGCGCCTTGGCGTTCAGCAGCGTCAGAACTCCAAAGCCCGTCAGCGTGAAGCCGATGAAGACGAGGTAAACCCAGAACAGCCGACGGTGAAACGGGCTTAGCTTCGCCGATTCGGCGCGCATTCCGGTGACATGCTGCATGGCGCCCCCGGCTACCAGGAGCGAGACTTGGAGGGCGCCGGCGATGAGGAGAAGGAGTTCCAGATTCATGTCAGTTCAAAGAGCCTTGAGGACGTGCAGAAAGGGAAGCATGACGCGTTCGACGAACGGCGGCGGAAAGAGAATGAACGCGGCTGGCGCAACGAAGAGCATCGTCCAAGCTCAGCCCCACGCACCCCGGTGCAGTCCCAGCAGACGCACGGTCGGAGTCCGTTGCAGGACGAGTCCCGCTGCCTGAAGCAAGAAATACAGCGTCGGCCCACCGTAGCCACCGCGGGCCGGAACCGTGATGACGAGCTCGTGGATGAGTCCCGAGGCGAGGAATCCCAACCAGAGGCCGGCCCGCGGCCCCAACCTTCGGCTGACCCGTCTGAAGACCAGATCCTGCGTCAGCCGATGGTAAGCCCGGTTCCAGCGTTGCCCCCAGAATTCGGCCAGTGTCACCGCCCGGTGGGGACAGTTCATGAGCGGTTCCACCGGAACGCCACCTCGACGCCACCGCAGGGCCAGAAGGTGGAAAACGCCAAAATGCAGGCAGAAAATCAGTCCCGTCATGCCGACCCAGCCGGCGAGCAGCGGATGCACCGGGAGTGCCCGCCGGGCGAAGCCCCACGTCAAGACGATGCCAAGCGCGATCTTGGCGAACGTCCAGCCCCACTCAGTCCGCTGGGGACTCAAGGTTCCGACGCCAGCCCTGGTCGCGAACGCCGCGGCGTCCATGCCAATCCAAAGCCCCAGAAAGCGCGCACGATTCAGCCTCATGAGACCGGGCGTGCGCCCGGCGGCCGCCAGCTTCGCCGCGCCGAAGAGCGCACCGCAGATCAGCCACATTTCCAACCAGGGAGCGGGTGCGTTCATGGCAGTTCGAGGAACGTGGTGGCGCGATGGGGCGGGTGCGGCAGCCGGTTGCGCGCCATCCGGCAGGCGCCACCCAGGCAATGGCGGTTCGCCGCCAGCCAGCCGTAAGCCGCGCCGGCCAACGCATGGATGCCCGGAACCCCGAGCAACACGGCGAGGGGGCGCAGCCAGGCCACCGCCCGGAAGAGTTCGCGCCAGGCTTCCACGCCCATCACGACGCGCCCGTCCGCCAGCCGCATATGCATCGTGCGGTTCAGCTCCGCCGCCGAAACCCCGAGGCCCTTCGCGACTCCGGGCGTGTCCAGCGGCAGGAACAGGAAGCCGCGGCGACGAAAGGTGTGCCCGAGCCGCATGAGCAACCCCACACAGAGGGGACAGTGGGCATCGTAGAACACTTCACCGCGCCGCCCGCTCATGGTCGCGGGAGCACCGCCGCCTGCAATATCAGTTTTTTCTGTCCAGACAGAATTCATGGTCGAAAATTTTTTAACCGCCGATTCCGAGAAGTTTCAGGGCCTTGTCACCCAGTTTGGCCAGCTTGGTAACCGCCTCCGTGGGCCACAGGCGGAGATGGCCATACCACCCGGTCGTGGTCTGGAAGAACTCCTGCATGTCCCGCAGCCGCTGTTCGGTGTAGTCGCTCGTGGCCTCGTCCTTGGCCGCTTCCTCGATGGAAACCTTCAGCATCGCCAGGGTCGGATCCAGTTCGCGCTTCTTCCGCTCGTCCAGGACGACCCGGAACATTTCCCACACATCCTTGAGCGACTCGAAGTGGTCCCGCCGGTCTCCGGGCAAATGGACCAGCCGCACGATGCCCCAGCCCTGAAGCTCCTTGAGGCTGTTGCTGATGTTCGAACGGGCGACCCCAAGCGCGGCCTGCAATTGCTCGGCATTGAGCGGCTTCGGCGAAAGAAACAGCAGGGCGTGGACCTGGGCGACCGTCCGGTTGATTCCCCAGCGCGTGCCCATTTCCCCCCAGTGGAGGACAAACCGTTGCTCAACCTGCGAGAGTCCATTCATGCGACGACCGTTATTTCTGTTACGACAGAAACATCTGACGCGTCGCATGTCAAGTTCCGGATACACTTCCTGACCGCGCATCCACAGAAGCTCGGCCACTGAGTAGGATTTTCCATCCACTACGCCCGCGGTCATCCCCCAAAACACGCGGGTTGAATCCATTGCGGAATCCGGCGCGTGAACCCGGATTTGACATTTCAAACACCTGTTTGAAACTTGCGATTGAACATGGCTGCCCGCCGTCCACCGGAAACTCCGCCCGAAGCCCACGCCGCCACGCGGCAGGCGTTGCTGGCGGCGGCGGCGGATGTGTTCGCCGAATGCGGCTTCCGCAATGCCACCATCCGCGACATCTGCCGGCGGGCCGGTGCCAATGTCGCCGCAATCAACTACCATTTCGGCGACAAGGCCGGGCTGTATTCGGAAGTGCTGGCCGAACAGAGCCGAGTCGTCCGCGAACGGTTCCCGGCGCGCCCGGCCGGCGCAGAATCGCTTTCCCCCGAGCAGCAGTTGGCGGCGTTCGTCCGCACCTTCCTCCAGCGTGTGCTGTCTCCGGACATGCACGCCCGCCACGGCCGCATCATGACCCGCGAGATGGTTGACCCGACGGACGCCCTCGACCGGCTGGTCAAGGAAGCGATCCGGCCCGACGCGGAACGCCTCATGGCGATTCTGCGGGCCATGCTCGGGCCCGACCTCCCGGCGAGTGCGATCCGCCTGTGCGGCATGAGCGTTGTCGGGCAGATCCTCTTCTACTGTCATTGCCAACCGGTCATCCGCCGGCTTTTCCCCGACCTGCCGGCCGACGCTTCCCGGTTGGACGAACTGGCCGAACACGTCACGCGCTTCAGCCTCGCGGCGCTGAAGCATTACGGGACCGCCCCGTCCGCCCGGCGCCCCAGCCGCAAATCCTCCTCCCCCAACCCTGCCTGAGATGTATCACCTCGCGCTCAAGATGCTGATGGGCGACCGCGCCAAGTATGTGATGCTGGTCGGCGGCCTGACCTTCGCGGCCCTGCTGATGACCCAGCAGAATTCCGTGTTCCAGGGCATCCTGTCGTGGACCACCTCGCACATGCGCAACTCGCGCGCCTCGATCTGGGTCGTCGAAAAGAACGTCGAGCAGGTCAACGAGACCAAGGCGATGCGCGACACCGACGTGAACCGGGTGCGGTCGGTTGCGGGCGTGGATTTCGCGGTGCCGTTCTTCCAAAGCATCCTCCAGGCCCGTGCCGCCGACGGCTCTGACAAGCCGATCCAACTGATCGGCCTGCACGCCGCGACCCTGGTCGGCCGGCCGCCGGTGATGGTCGCCGGCGATCTCGAACGGCTGCGCCTGCCGAACACCGTGGTGATTGACCAGCTCGCCATTCAGCGACTCAGCATCGGACGCCCGAAGCCCTTGGGACTGGGCGACACCTTCGAGATCAACGACCGCGAGGCGAGGGTCGTCGGCATCTGCAGGACCGAGCGCCATTTCTTCGGCTACCCCTACGTGTTCACCAGCTACGATCAGGCGCTCCAGTTCGCCCCCCGCCAGCGCAAGATGCTCTCGATGATCCTCGCCGAGCCCAAGCCCGGCCTCACCGCGGAACAGGTGGCGCGCACCATCGAACGGGAGACCGGACTCAAGGCGTTCACGGTGCCGGAGTTCAGCAGGGCGACCATTGACTTCATCTGGCGCAACACCGGCATCCCCGCCTCGTTCATGACCACGATCATCCTCGGCTTCGTCGTCGGGGTCGCGGTCTCCGGGCAGACGTTCTATTCGTTCGTGCTGGAGAACATCCGTCATCTGGGCGCCCTGAAGGCCATGGGCGCCAGCAATGCCCTGCTGGCCCGGATGCTTCTGCTACAGGCGTTCACCGTCGGCCTGATCGGCTACGGGATCGGGATCGGTCTGGCCGCGGTCTTCGGTTACGCCGTGCTGCCGGCCGGCCAACCGCCGTTCCTGCTGGATGCCCGCACCATGATCATCACCGCGGTCGCCATCGTGTTCATCTGCATCTTCGCCGCGCTGCTCGGCATCCGCCGGGTGGCGAAGCTCGAGGCCGCCATCGTTTTCCGCGCCTGAACCGTGCACACTGACTTCACCCATACTCACGCCGACGATGAGGCGGCCGTCCGCGCCGTCGGCGTGACGAAGACCTATGGCCGGGGCGACAGCCGCACGGTCGCGCTCAAGAACACCACCTTCACCACCCGCGAGGGCGAGCTGCACCTCGTCGTCGGTCCAAGCGGCTGCGGCAAGACCACGCTGCTGTCCGTGGTGGCCGGAACGCTGGAATGGGATTCCGGCCAGATCGAAGTGTTCGGCGTGAAGCTCAACGGTCTGAAAACCGCCGACATCACCACGTTTCGGCGCCAGAACATCGGGTTCATTTTCCAGCAGTTCAACCTGATCCCCACGCTGACCACGGTCGAGAACGTCAGCGTGCCGCTGCTGTTGGGCGGAACGAAACGGACCGAGGCGGAGGAACGTTCCGCGGCCATGCTTCAGGAGGTCGGTCTGGGTGACAAGCTGACCAAACGGCCCGGAGACCTCTCCGGCGGCCAGATGCAGCGCGTCGCCATTGCCCGGGCGCTCGTCCACAAACCGCGTCTGATCATCTGCGACGAGCCGACCAGCGCCCTCGATTCCACCACCGGCCACCACATCATGGAACTGCTCGCCGGTGCGGCCCGCGCCCCGGGCCGCTGCGTCATCATCGTCACCCATGACAACCGCACCTACGGCTACGCCGACCGCATCACCGAGATGGAGGACGGCCAGGTGAAGCAGGTTTACGCCAACGGCGCCCTGCGCGACTTCATCGCCACCCATCGCTGACCCCATTTTTTCCACCTCCACTTCGCCACCGCCATGCTGTTCCGCAAAGTCACCTTCTACCTCGCGCTCGCCGGGGTGATCCTCGCCGTGTCGCTCGTCCGCCGCCTGCAGGCCAAACCCGCCGACCCGGGACCTGTGGACCCGCCGGCAAAGTCCCCCTACGACGCCACGGTCGCCGCCACCGGCATTGTCGAGGCCCGCCGGGAGAACGTGAAGCTCGCCGCGCCCAAGGCCGGGCTCGTGACCCGCGTCTTCGTCAAGGTCGGCGACCGCGTGAAGGCCGGCGCGCCGCTGTTCCAGCTCGACGACCGTGAGGCCCAGGCCCGGGTCACTTCGCTGGGCGCCCAGGTGGATCTTGCCCGCGCGTCACTGGCCGCTCAGGAAGTCGAGCTCGCCGACTGGACCGACCAGCTGGAGCGCTTCAAGAAGTTGGAACGGGAGAAGGTCGCCACCGACGACGAACTCAAGCGGCGTTGGTTCGCCGTGGAAGCCGCCCGCGCCCGACAGGAATCCACCCGGGCCCAGATTGCCGCCGCCGAACGCCAGCTCCAGCAGGCCCGCACCGAACTCGCGGTGCTCACGGTGAATGCGCCGCGGGACGGTGAACTCCTGCAGGTCAATGTCCGCGAGGGCGAGTTCGCCCCCGCCGCGGTGCTCAACGAACCGCTCATGCTGCTCGGCGATGTCGAGACCCTGCAGATCCGCGCCGAAGTGGACGAACAGAACGCCGTCCTCGTGGAACCGAACCGCCCGGCGCGGGGTTCGCTGAAGGGCCACGCCGACCTCGCGATGGACCTCCGTTTTGTGCGGGTCGAGCCGTTCGTGATCCCCAAGCGCAGCCTGACCGGCGACAGCCTGGAACGCGTGGACACCCGCGTGCTCCAGATCATCTACGAATTCGACCGCCCCACCTTCCGGGTTTACGTCGGCCAGCAGGTGGACGTCTTCATCGAACGTCCCGTCGCCAGTCCGGGCAAATCCGTCGCTCAAACGCACTGAACCAATTTTCCTGCCATGAAACTGTCTCTCTTCCTTGCCGCCGCCGTCACCGCCGCTGCCGTCCACGCGGAAATCTCGCCGTTCCCCACCGCCCCGGTGACGCTCGACGACGCGGTCGCCACCGCCCTGCGCCAAAGCCCGACGCTGCTCAAAGGCAAGCAGGACATCGAGGAAGCCTACGGCGTCGCCCTGCAGCTTCGCTCCGCCGCGCGGCCCAAGATTATCGCCGGTGGCTCCGCCCGGCAGCTCGACACCGGCGGCATCGAGACCGCCAACCTCGGTCCCGCTGCCGTGCAGTTCCAGGCCGACACCCAATGGGGAGCCAACATCGAGGTCAGCCAGCCGCTCTTCACGGCCGGCAAAATCACCTCCTCCCTCCGGTCCGCAAAGCTGACCCAGGAAGCCGCCCTGACCAGCTATCAGGCTCTCGTCGCCGACACGCTCGTGGATGTGCGCGTCGCCTACGATGACGCCCTGCTGGCTGCCGAGCTGATCCGCACCCAGGAGGCGTCCGTCGAATTGTTGGGCCGGGAACTGGAGGACCAGAAGCGCCGCTTCGAGGCCGGCACCGCGCCGCGTTTCAACGTGCTGCGCGCCGAGGTGGAACTCGCCAATGCCAAACCCCGGCTCATCAAGGCCCGCAATGCCCATCGCATCGCCAAGAACCGCCTCGCGATGCTACTGGGCTGGAACATCCCGACGAACTCCACCGAGGACGTTCCAATCATCCTGGGCGACAAACTCGCCGCCGAGCCCTTCGCCGTGGAACTTCCCGATGCCCTGATGCGGGCCCTCTCGAAGCGCCCCGAACTCGCCGCGCTCCGCACCCAGGAAAAGATCCGCGACGAGGACATCAAGCAGGCCCGGGCCGACTATTATCCCCAGCTCGCAGCCAGTGCCGGCTGGCGGTGGCAGAACAAGACCTTCACCGGCAGTGCCGCCGACTACGTGGACGGCTGGGTTGTCGGCGGGCAGCTCAATTGGAGCATCTGGGACTTCGGCCTCACCCAGGGAAAGGTCAACGCCGCGAAGGCGCGTCGCGAAAGAGCCCGCCTTGAGGTGGACGACGTGGGCCGCAAGATCGAGCTCGAGGTCCGCACCGCCCATTCGACCTTCCAGGAAGCCCGGGAAGTTCTGGAATCCCAGCAGAAGGTGACTGAACAGGCCGAGGAAGCCCTGCGGCTCGCCCGGGCCCGCACCGATGCCGGCAGCGGCACCCAACTGGACGTGCTCTCCGCCCAGACCGCCCTGACCGAAGCGCGGACCACCTATTCGCAGGCCTTGCGTGACTACGCGGTCGCCCGGGCCCGCCTTGAACGCGCGATGGGCGAAGGAGCCGTGCTCACCAAGAAATGACGGTGCGGCCTCCGCACACCGGGATTACGGGGCCGCCTCGACCCGCACGATCCGGGCGTCCTTGTTGTTCTCCCAGCCGGAGCCGAACTCGATTACGTAGAGCGCGCCATCGGGGCCGGGCTTGAGGTCGGTGGGACGCTTGAACGTCTGCTCCGGGGCGAACCGCTGCATCTCCACCCGCTCGCCGTTTGCGTCCAGCTTCACGGCGACGATCCAGTTCCGCATCCACTCGTAGAGGAACAGGCAGTTGTCGTATTCCGCGGGCAGCTTGGTGGCCGACTTCAGCGCGGTGTCGAAGTGATAGACCGGTCCGGCCGCGGCGGAACGGCCGCCGCTGCCAAACGCCGGAAACCGCGAGGACTGCCCCGCCGGATAGAACATCCACGCCGGCTGGGCCGTCGGCAGCTCCTTGGGCCCGGTGTTGTTCGGCGAGAGGTTCATTGGCTTTGCCGGATCTTGGAACGAGCCCGACTGCTTGGTCGCAAAGTCATATTGGCGATACGGCCGGTTGTCGGCGCTCAGGAAAGGCCAGCCGAAGTTGCCGGCCGTCTTGGTCCGGTTGAATTCGTCGAAACCCGCCGGGCCGCGTTGTTCCTGGGCCAACTGGGCGTCCGGGCCCACGTCGGCGAAGTAGAGCGTTCCGGTTTTCGCATCCACGGAGAAGCGCCACGGATTGCGGCAGCCCATCACGTAGATTTCCGGACGCGTGTTGGGCGTCCCGGGCGGAAACAGGTTGCCAACGGGAATGGTCGCCGTGCCGTTCGGCTCCGGATGAATCCGCAGAATCTTTCCGCGGAGATCGTTCGCGTTGCCGGCGGAGCGGGCGGAATCGAAGAACTTTCGGCCGTCGCGAAAGTCAGTCGGGGCGAAGGCGTCGCTCTCAAAGCCGATCGTGTTGTCGCCCGTCGCGATCAGGAGGTTGCCTTGGCCATCAAAGCCCAGACCGCCGGCGTAATGGCAGCACACCTCGAGATCCACCGGGACGCTGAGCAGCGTCTTTTCATCGGTGAGAGCTGCGGGCGTGCCACCCAATGTGAGCCGGGAGACCCGGAATTCGCGACCGCCCTTGGGCGAGTAATAGAGATAGACCCAGTGGTTGCGCTCAAACCCCGGATCCACGGCCAGGCCCAGCAGGCCGGCTTCCCACGCCCCACCGTTCGGCGGCGTGGAACTGTTGGCGCGAGCCTCGACCTCGCGTTGCCACAGCACGGCGGAGGCTTTCGTATCCGGCTGCCACAGCTTAACCTTACCCATGCGCTCGGCGTAAAGCAGGCGGCCATCGGCGAGCACCTCGACCTGCATAGGGTTTTCGCAGTCGGTGACGAGGACGGTTTTCTGGAGCCCTGCCGCGGTGGCGGACAAGGGTGGCAGGGACAGGGCGAGCGCGGCCATGAGCGTAAAACGTCGGGTGTGGGCGGGGGCGTTCATGTGGAGCCGTGGTATCATGCCGAAAGCGACCTTAACGCCGCAAGCTACCGGGTGGTCGCCGCTTTCCCGGTCTCCGCAATGACGGCGTCGAAGGCAGGTTTGGGCTGATTGCCACCGTCGAACAGCAGCGGCTTGCCACCGGCCCGCCAGGAAACGGCGTCGTTCACGCCCCAAAGGGTGACCATCTTCACTTGGTCGCGATGCTTGAGGAACGCACGGAAGACTCCCGCGTAGGCGTCGGCCAGCTTCTTGTCCGCGTCGCTGACCAGGCCACCCTGAGTGGTGGTCGCGTTAGCGGCGATGTCGGCGCCGGTGTTGCGTTGACCGCCCTGGGCGCTGTTGATGTCGAGTTCGGTGACGTGGATGGGCAGTCCCAACTTCGCGATCTCAGTCAGCGAGCGGTCCATCTGCTCGAAGCCGGCGCTGGAGACGTTGAGGTGGGCCTGCGTGCCGATGGCGTGGATGGGCACCTTCTGCTCCTGCAACGACCGGATCAGCGTGACGAGCTTCTGGATCTTCACCGGGTTCTCCAACCCGTAGTCGTTGTAGCGGAGAATGGCCTCGGGATCGGCCTCGTGGGCGTATTGAAACGCCTTGGCGATGAAGTCCGGGCCGATGATCTCGGACCACAGCGAGTTTCGCATGACGTTTTCGGGACCGCCATCGGCGAGAGCTTCGTTCACCACGTCCCAGACCTTGACCTTGCCCTTGTAGCGGCCGACGACCGTGTGGATGTGGTCGCGCATGCGCTGGAGCAGTTCGTCGCGCGAGGCGCGGGGGCCGTTGTAGCGGCCAAAGCCGGGTCCAAAACCACCCCGGCCAAAACGATTCGTGCCCGGACCGTTGGTGTTCCCCGCAACGACCGCGGGCGGCGGATTGGTCGCGCCCGGCGGCGGCGGATTCGTGCCGGCGAAGACCCAGTTCGGTGTCTGGCTGTGCCAGACGAGCGTGTGGCCGACGATCTCCATGCGGTTGCTCTGGGCGAACGCGACGAGTGCGTCGGCCCCGGCAAAGTCGTAGCCGTCCTGCCCCTCGCGCGGGTGGATGAGCTGCCACTTCATGTCGTTTTCGGCAGTGACCTGGTTGAAGTGGCGCTTCACCAGCGCGATTTCCCCCGTGACCTGTTCTGCGCTTCGGCGTCCACCGGTGCCGGTGACGTGGGAGCGGTTCAGGGCCGCCCCCACGAGGAAGTGATCGCGAAAGGCTTCTCCGAGCGCGGGAACCTCGGCCGCCCGGGGCGTCAGCCCAAACGCGAGCAACGCTACGAGTGAAACGAGACCGACGGCCGTAATCGGGCGGGAAGGATTCATGACGAGATTGGTTGGCGGCTCGGTCAGGGAGTCAGGCGGATCTTCACATTGCTCAGCGGCTTGCCCGCCCGGTCCGTCAGGCGCATGGCGCCCTGCCAACTGTTCGACTCGTTGATGATCTTGAACACGATCACGTTGACGCCCGGCTTCAGCGTGACCTTGCCCTTGTCCTGATCGAGCATGAGCGGACGGGCCTCGGTGACGGCGTAGATGTCCACGCCGTTGAAGTAGATGCGGCCCTGGTCGTTGCTGCCCACGGACATCATTACCTCGGGAATCTCCCGGTCGCACTCCACGTAGGCCACCGCGTAGCCGACCATGCGGTCGTTCTGGGAATTCAGGATGGCGTTAAAGTCGAAGAAGTTCGTCGGGGCGGTGTGTTGACGCCAAGTCAGGGTCCGGCCACCCACCGTCACTGTGTCGCCGGCCTTCGGCTTCAGGCTGGCCTCGTCGCGGATCTGCCTGCGGAGAAGCAGGTCGCCGCTGTCCACCCCGTCGGGCAGGGCAATCGGCGCCAGGATCACCCAGTCGCGGATATAGCCGTCGGGATCGGGGCGCGCGACGTCAGCCGCGACTGCCTTGATCAGCATCAGCCCACCGAGGGAGAGGAACCCAAGGGCACGAAGAATCGTGGATTTCGGACGCATAGCCTTAGCGGTCATGGAGAAGTTCATGTTCATTCGTATTGTTCGGTCTTGCGCACGGGAACGGTGATGCCGTCTTTCGGCGGGGTCTTCAGCGTGGCGAGGTAGGCGAGAATGTCCTCCAGTTCCTGCTCCTTCAGCAAGGCGCCCAGCGGTGGCATGGGTGAGATCGGAAGGTTCTCGAAGCCCTTCGCGAGCTTCGCGTTCGGGTCCATGAGGCTCTCCAAGATGTAGGCCCGGTCGCCGCGAACGGCGATGCCATCAAGGATCGGGCCGATGTCGCCACCCTTGCCACCGATCTGATGACAGGCTGCGCACGCAGCGGTGGGGCTGTTGTAGAACAGGTCTTCGCCGCGCTTGGGATCGCCTGCCGTGACCTTCACTTCGTTTTCGCCGACGCCAGTCACCTTGTGGATGCGTCCGAGCAGCGTCACGGAGTCGTTCAGGAAGGCATCGCTGCTGTTGACCGGCGTCCGCGACAGTTGGGCGACGACCGTCTGAATGGCGGGAATCGTGGGGAACTCCAGCAGCTTCACGAACGCCGCCTGGCGTGTGATCAGGTCGGGGTCCTGGATCACCGGGCTGCTGAAGAACAGCTGGCGGCCGGCCTCGTTCGCCGGCAGCGCGCGAATGGCGTTGCGACGGAGCGTGGCGTCCTTGCTCAGCAACGCCGCCTGATGGGTGTCCTTGTCGAGCGCCCCGAGTCCTTCCAGCGACCACAGGGCGTGGATCGCGCCCTTGCCGGCGGCGCGGACGCGCTTCTTCAGGGCGGGCGCGGCATCGGCCATCTTGCCGTCCACCAGCAGGCGCTGGGCGGTGAGGCTCCAGAACTGGTTGCCGCTGTCGAGCGCCGCGACCAACTCAGGCGCCTTGGCCTTGGCCAACGACTTGAGGGAACTCTTCGGGCCGTCCTTCCACACGGCGCGGTAGATGCGACCGTGGGTCTGATCGCGCAGATCGTTCTCCGTCTTGTAGGCACCGCCGCGTCCGGTCGTCGCCTGGACACCGGCGGACTGCACGCTTGGCGTCGGGTTGTGCTGGATGACGAAGCTGTAGAAATCAATCACCCACACGGCACCGTCGGGGCCGATGTCCGCGAAGATGGGCGACATCCATTCGTCGGTGCTGGCAAGCAGGTTGAAGCCGTCGGTGGCCTTGTAGCCGCCGCCGTCGGGCTGAATTTCCATGAGGCCGATCAGCTTCGCCGTGGGCTCGGTGACCAGCGCCTTGCCCTGCAGGCGCGGCGGCAATGCAT
>CAIWAH010000091.1 GCA_903910585.1 uncultured Verrucomicrobiota bacterium | reverse complement strand
GGCGGACTGTCCACCACCGCCAGGAGCAGCGTGGAGAACTTGCCGCCGTCCTGCGCCACGCGGTTGGCGATGTGGTCCACCGTCACGGCGTCGCCGGGATCGAGCCCGCGACCGAGCGCGTAGGTCAGCAGCTTCTCGCTGACGCAGCCGTAGAACTGCTGCCGGCGGTCCCGGAACATCCCTTTCAAATCCGCGATGCCCGTGAGCGTCTGGCCGGTGACCAGCTTCTCCTTGGGCGCGATGGGTTCGCCGGCCTCCTGTTCGCGCCACTGGCCGATGAGGTCGTAGTTCTCCAGCGCGATGCCGATGGGATCGAAGTGCGCGTGGCAGGCGGCGCAGGCCTTGTTCGCGCGATGCAGCGCGAGCTGTTCGCTGCCGGTCTTGGGCGCGGCGCCGTTGGTCTTCGCATCGTCCAGTGACGGCACGCTGGGTGGCGGCGGGGGCGGATGGATGGCGAGCAGGTTCTCCAGCACGAACACGCCGCGCTTCACCGGCGACGTGCGGTTGGGGTTCGACGAGGCCACGAGGAAGCTGCCGTGCGTGAGGATGCCGCCGCGCTTGCTCTCGGGCGTGAGGCTGACCTTCTGGAAACCGGCGCCGGCGTAATTCGTCAGGCCGTAGAACTTGGCCAGCGGTTCGTCCACGAACGTGTAATCGGCCGTGACCAGTTCGAGCAGATCGCGGTCCTGGCGGGCGATGTGTTCGAAGAGCATCTCGGTCTCGCGCTTCATCGCCCCGCGCACGGGATCGAGCTTGTCGGCGCGGTTGATGGCGGCCATGAGCACGTTGCGCGTGCGGAGCCACTGGCCGGGGAAATCCTCGAAGAAGCGTTCGGACTTCGGATCGGCGAGCATCCGTTTGACCTGCTGGGACAGGTTCTTCCGCAACTCGCCGCGCTTGGCCAGGTCGGCCAGTTCGTCGTCGGGGAGGCTGAGCCAGAGGAAATACGAAAGGCGCGAGGCGAGGGCGAATTCGTCGAGCGGATGGACGGACTTCGGGTCGTCGGGCTGAGGCTGGACTTCGGAGCGGAAGATGAACTGCGGCGACGTGAGAATCGCCATCAGGCCGAGCCCGACGCCGTCCTCGAACTTCTCCGAGCGAAGCACGAGGTCGGTGAGCCGCCTGAGCACCGGTTCCGATGCGGGGCGGCGAAACGCCCGGTCCGCCACACGCTGCATGATGGCGCGGGCATATTCGCGACGCTTCACCGGATCGGCCGGGGCCTCGCCCTGGAAGAACAGCCGGCGATGCGGCTCGGGGAATTCCAGGTTCTCCGGAGCAATGGGACCGGTGAGCCGGAACTTCGGGCGCAGTTCGAGATGGTTGGTTTTGCCGTTCAGGGCGGGCTTGAGCGGATCGGTCGAGTAGGCGAACGCGTGCCGGCCGGCGGCGAGAGTCACCTCGTTGGTGAACTTGTAGATGCGCTGGCCGCCGATCTCGACCAGGTCGCGGGCGACTGAGTGGTCGTCGAGCTTCAGCGCGAACTCATACGCGCCGCCGTAGTCCTGCCAGCCGCCCAACGGGAACTGGGCCTCGACGCGGTAGCGGCCTTCGCGCGGCAGTTCAAACTC
>CAIWAH010000090.1 GCA_903910585.1 uncultured Verrucomicrobiota bacterium | reverse complement strand
GAGCGGGCCGCAGGCTTCTGGGCGACAGCCTGCACCCCGCGCAGTGGCCTTCGGCCAGAGCTAAAGCCCGCAGCGGGCGTTCACGACGGGCAGCCCGCGTCGTTTCACGGGGCCTGCCGGTTGGAAACCGGCAGCACTTTCAGGGCGGACCAGAGCAGAAGCCCACGGAGTCCAGATGTGCTGTTCCGGCCTTGGGTCAGTTGCCCTCGCTCAGGCAATACAGGTTTTGCCGGCCGCGGAGGAACAGCTCCTTGCCTACCAATGCCGGCGAGGCGTCGAACCCGTCGTCGAGCCGGTTCTTGGCGAGCACTTCCAACTTTGGACCCTGCTTGGCAACCAACGTGCCGCCGTCGCGCCCGACCAGGTAAACCCGGTTCGCCGCCGCCGCCGGTGACGCATACACTCCGTTCAGGCCGTCGAGTCGTTCCGCTTCCAGCAGGGCTTTGCCCTCCTTGGCATCGAAGACCGACAGCATCGCGTTGTTGCCGGCGAAGAAATAGAGCAGGTCCCCGGCGAGCAGCGGCGACGGCACGTAGGGCGTGCCCTTGTTGTGGCTCCAGGCGATGGCATCGGTGCCGGTCAGGTCGCCGGTCTTGCCGAGCGCGATCGCCTGCAACGCGGCGCCGCGGAAACCGCTCATCACATACACCCGGTTGTGCCCGCTCACGGCCGAAGGAATCGCATTGGCCGTCTGGCCGCCGGCCTCCCACAGCAGCTTGCCGGTGGAGAGATCATAGCTGCGGGCCTTGTTGGTGCCGTTCACGACCACCTGCTTCTTGCCGTCGTGCTCCACGATCAGGGGCGTGCACCAGCCGGTCGGCTCATCGCGCTGCTGGCGCCAAAGCTCCTTCCCGTCCCGTTTGTCCAACGCCACGATGAAGTCATCGCCCTCGTGGTCCCACAGCACCACCACCGTGTTGCCGCTGAGCGCCGGGGAACTGCCCTCGCCGAAGCTGTTCCGCGTGCGCATGTCGCCCAGGTCCTTTTCCCAGAGCAGCTTTCCCTTCAGGTCGTAGCCATAGAGGCCGAATGACCCGAACGACACGATCAAATGCTCGCCATCGGTCACAGGCGACGCCGAGGCGAAACCGTGATCCCGGTGATGGCCCTCGTGCGGCAACTGGGTGCGGGGCGTGTGCTGCCAAAGCGTCTTGCCCGTGGCCCGGTCGAGCGCCAGCACGGTGAACTTCTGTTCCTCGGTCGGCGACTCCGTCATGCCGCCGCCCCCGCCACGTCCACCGCGGCGTCCGCCCGGACCGCCGGGTTCCGGTGCCGGCGCCGCTTCGGCCGGTTTGGCCTCCGCCTTTTTGCCCGCGGGAATGGCGGTGAGGAGAAACACCTGGTCGTCCCAGATCACCGGCGTCGAGGTTCCGCGGCCGGGCACGGCCACCTTCCACTTCAGGTTCTTGGTCTCGCTCCATTCGGTCGGCGGCTGGGCCTCTGGCGCGACGCCGCTGGCCAGCGGACCGCGCCAAGCGGGCCAGTTTTTCAGGGCGGCATCGGCCGCCAGTCCGGCGGTCAGTGACACCAGCGAGGCGGTGGCGAACAGGAGGTGAAGTTTCATGGGCGAGGCAAGTTGGACTTTCAGCAAGACTCCGCAACCCGACCACGGGTTACGCCCCAAAGTTTCCTGACAAAGTTCCCGCGTGCCGCCTCTGCGGACCAATGCTACCCCTGCCCCATGGAAGTCCGCGCCTGCTCCCTTTTAGCCACCGCCCTGCTCGCCCTTCCCGCCCTGGCCACCCAACGTCCCGTGAACCGCGCCTTCGCCACCCGCTCCGAGACCATCGCGCCGCACGCGCTGGCCGCCACGAGTCATCCGCTCGCAACCCAGGCCGCCCTCGAGGTGATGAAGGCCGGCGGCTCGGCCGTGGATGCCGCCATCGCCGCCAATGCCTGCCTCGGGCTCATGGAACCGACCGGGTGTGGTATCGGTGGTGACCTGTTCGCCATCGTCTGGGATCCGGCCACGAAGAAGCTGCATGGGCTCAATGGCAGCGGGCGTTCGCCCTACACGCTCACGCTCGAAGAATTCCAGAAGCGCGGACTCACGAATGTGCCGAGCTACGGTCCGCTGCCCGTCACGGTGCCCGGCGCGGTGGATGGCTGGTTCGCGCTCCACGGCAAGTTTGGCCGCGTGCCGATGGCCACCAATCTTGCCCCCGCCATCGCCTATGCCCGCGACGGTTTTCCGCTCAGCGAAGTCATCGCCGAAGGCTGGGAACGCAACGTCGCCATCCTCGCGAAGTATCCCAACGTCACCAACCTCTGGGCGCCCGGCGGCCGCACGCCACGCAAGGGGGAGCGGTTGCAGAATCCGCAGCTCGCCGCCACGCTCGCGCAGATCGCCGGCGGCGGACGCGACGCCTACTACCGCGGCGACATCGCCCGGACGATCTGCGCCTTCCTCCAGCAGCAGGGCGGCTTTCTCGCCGAACGCGACTTCGCCGAGCACACCTCCGAATGGGTGGACCCAATCTCCACCAACTACCGCGGCTACGACATCTGGGAACTGCCGCCGAACGGCCAGGGCCTTTCCGTGCTCCAGATGCTGAACATTCTCGAAGGCTACGATCTCAAGGCGATGGGTTTCGGCAGCACGGCTTACCTGCACACGTTCATCGAGGCGAAGAAGCTGGCCTTCGAGGACCGCGCCCGGCTCTACGCGGATCCCGACTTCTTCAAGACGCCCATCGCCGAGCTGAACTCCAAGGACTACGCCGCGAAGCGCCGTGCGCTCATCCGGGCCGACCGGGCGGCCAACCGTTATGATCCCGGGATCCCGGCGCTGCGCACCAGCGACACGATTTATCTCTGCGTCGCCGACGAGCGCGGGATGATGGTCTCGTTCATCCAGAGCAATTACCGCGGCATGGGCAGCGGCATGGTGCCTCCCGGGCTCGGCTTCGGACTGCATGACCGCGGCGAGGCGTTCGACCTCACGCCCGGCCGCCCGAACAGCTACGCGCCGCACAAACGGCCGTTCCACACGATCATCCCGGCCTTCGTCACGCGCGATGGCGAACCGGTGATGGCGTTCGGCGTGATGGGCGGTGACATGCAGCCGCAGGGCCACGTGCAGGTGCTCGTGAACTGGATTGATTTCGGCATGAACCTCCAGGAAGCCGGCGACGCCCCCCGCATCTATCACACGGGTTCCAGCGAACCCGACGGCACCGTGATGACCACGGGCGGCACCGTGAACTTGGAGGCCGGCTTCCCGAGCGAGAGCGTGCGCGACCTGCAAAAGCTCGGACACAAGTTCGGCGCGGCGAGCATCGGCGCGTTCGGCGGCTACCAGGCGGTCATGTGGGACCAGACCAACCGCGTCTGGATCGGCGCCAGTGAAAGCCGCAAGGACGGCATGGCGGCGGGGTATTGAGGTGGCGGAAGCCACGTGGGCAGTCGGCCTAGATTGACTTGGGTCAATTGTTCGGCGTTTCCGGCATCAAGCTGCGGTTTGCCGGTCCGATGAACCCGTAGGCGCGAAGAGGGATTCATCCATGCAGCTGCCCGTCCGATCACCGCTGCCGGTGGGCGGGATGACGGCGGGACGGCGGGCAGACTCTCCTCGAACGCCGCGCATCATGAGGGCATTCTCCCAAAGTCAGGTCTCCACAAGACTGTTTCTGGTTCTGCTCGTGCCGCTCGCCGGCCTGCTCGGGCTCTCGGGCGTGAACGTGTATCAGCGCTTCGCCGAGCAGCGCAGCTATTCGGTGCAGCAGCGGGGAGTCGAATTCCTCAATGCCCTCGGCAATCTGGTGCATGAGCTGCAAAAGGAACGGGGCCGCTCGGCCGGGTTCATTTCCAGCCGGGGCCAACAATTCTCCGTCGAACTGCCGGCGCAGCAACAGGAGACCGACCGCCTGCTGGCCCGCTACCGCGAGCGTGGCGACGCGCTGCCCGCCGCGCTGCGCACCGGCAATTTGGGCAACCACCTGCTGCACCTCGATCAGGCGTTGGCTGAGCTCGCCGCCAAACGGCAGGGAATTCTCGGTGTGAGCCTGAAGGTCGCGGACTCCTCCGGCTACTTCACGACCACGATTGGAAAAGCCTTCGCGGTCATTGACCAGGTGGGGAAGTCCGCGAGCAACGGGGAGCTGTCCACCAGTGTCGCCGCCTATGTCAGCCTCCTGCGGGCCAAGGAGCTCAACGGCCAGGAACGTGCGGCGATGACGGCGGTCTTCGCAGCGGACCGGTTCACGGGCGGGCAACTGGAAGCCGTCAACCGGCTGCTCGCCGGACAGGAAGCCTACGGCCAAGTCTTCGATGCGTTCGCCTCGCCGGCGCAGGTGAAGTTCTACCGCGAAACGGTCACGGGCAAGGCGGTGGAGGAGGTCGAACGCCTGCGCAGCCTGGCCGTCACCAAGGCCGGCACGGGCGGCTTCGGCGTCTCCGCCGAGGTGTGGTTCAACAGCATCACCGCCAAAATCGATTTGCTGAAGACCGTGGAAGACCGTCTCGCTGCCGACGCGCTGGCGGTGGGCGTCCGCATCACGGACAACGCCCGCCGGCAGATGGGGCTGACACTGCTCGGGAGCTGCGTCGTCGCGGGCGTCGCCGTGGTGCTCGGCTGGATCGCGGCCGGATCCATCAACCATTCCCTGTGCTCCATTGCCGCCACGATCAGCCACAGTTCCAGCCAGACCGATCTGGCTTCCGCCCAGATCTCCGCCGCCAGCCAGAGTCTGGCGGAGGGCGCCTCGGAACAGGCCGCCAGCCTTGAGGAGACCAGCGCCTCGCTGGAGGAGTTGGCCAGCATGACCAAGCGGACCGCCGACAACGCCCGGACGATGCAGCAGACCGCAACCCGCGCCCGCGAGGCCGCCGACGCCGGTGCCGCCCAGATGGAATCCCTGGTCGGCTCCATGCAGGCCATCCAGGCATCCAGCCACGACATCACGAAGATCCTTTCGAGCATCGAGGAGATCGCCTTCCAGACGAACATCCTGGCCCTGAACGCGGCCGTGGAGGCGGCCCGCGCGGGCGAAGCCGGGGCCGGCTTCGCCGTCGTCGCCGACGAGGTTCGCAATCTTGCCCAGCGCTGTGCCCACGCGGCGAAGGAAACGGCCGCGAAAATTGAAACCAGTGTGGCCAAAAGCCGCGCCGGTGCGGAACAGAGTGAGGAAGTTTCGCGGACGTTTGGGGAGATCCAGAGCCGCGTCCGTGAGCTCGACGGACTGGTCGCGGAAATTGCCACCGCCTCGCAGGAACAGAATCAGGGTATCGCCCAGATCAATCTCGCGGTGAACGAGATGGACAAGGTGACGCAACGCAACGCCGCCAGCGCCGAGGAAAACGCCGGCGCCAGCCAGGAGCTGAGCTCGTTGACCCATTCCCTGCGCCATGCAGTGGGCGACCTGCAACGCCTGGTAGACCGGGAAAAGGAAGTCAGTGCCGCCGCGTCGGTCACGGAACCGGACGATCCGATCTCACGCCCCGGTCAAATGGCTGGCGTCGCCGGCGGCGTCCACTCCCGCAACAACTGATCCGCCCGTCGCAAGCGCGGCCCCCGGGCCGGCGGCGGCGCGGGGGGCCGCGCCGCAACGATTGGCCGTGTGCCGCCCTCGCCGCGGTCCAAAACCATCGCCCCGCCCGGTCCCATGCGGATTGTCGGCGGCCGGCCGGACCGTTAGCGTCGCCGCGTGATTTTCTCCGCTCGGGCCGCATTCATGGTCGTATTGGGCAGCTTCTTCCTGTCGGGAGTGGCCGGTCTGCTCTACCAGGTTGTCTGGACGCGTTACCTGGCGCTCTTCCTCGGTCACACGAGCTACGCGGTTGTGGCGGTGCTGGCGGCGTTCATGGGCGGGCTGGCCCTCGGCAATGCGTGGCTGGGGGCATGGGTGGACCGCATCCGGCGGCCCCTGCTGTTCTACGCGGTCCTCGAACTCGGCATCGGCATCTTCGCCATCCTGTTCCCGGGCTATTACGAATGGGTTCACGACGGGTTTGTGGCGACGGTGCGCCGGCTGCAGCCCTCGGGCGTGACCCGGCTGGCGCTGCAGTTCGGCTTTGCGGCCATGACCATCCTGCTGCCAACGGTGCTGATGGGCGCAACGCTGCCGGCACTGACGAAGTTCGTGACCCGGTCCCTGGCGGAACTGCGCGGCAAGGTGGCGGCGCTTTACGCGATCAACAGCAGCGGCGCGGTCGCGGGAACGATCCTCGCCGACTGGTGGGCCGTTCCCGCCCTCGGGCTGGAACTGACCGTCTATCTCGGTGCCTCCCTGAGCATCCTGGTCGGCCTGGTGGCACTGGTCTTCAGCAAGGGCGAGGAGGAGATCGCCGCGCAACCCGTCACCGCCGAACCCGCGGAATCGTTCACGCCGCAGGAACTGAGGCTGGCCCTGATCGGCATCGGCCTGTCGGGCTTTGTCGCGATGCTCTACGAGGTCGCCTGGACCCGGCTGCTGGCCCTTGCCCTCGGTTCGAGCACGCATGCCTACTCGCTGATGCTCGCCACCTTCATCACCGGCATCGCGGCGGGCGGCTGGCTGATCTACCGCTGGAAACGCCAGACCCACACCCTGAAGGCGTTCGCGTGGGCGGAGATGGGGCTCGCGCTGACGCTGCTGGGCTCGCTGTGGTTCTACGACCTGCTGCCCTACTGGTTTGCCCGGCTTGCCTCGCTGCTCGCCCGGCGCCCCGAGGCCTTTCCGGCCTACGAACTCATCCAGGCCGGCGTCTGTTTCGCGGTCATGTTCATCCCCGCGATGTGCCTCGGCATGACCCTGCCGCTTGCCAGCCGCGTGGCGACCAGCGGGCTCCAGCGCACCGGCCGCTCGGTGGGCCTGGTCTTCGCGGTCAACACGGGCGGCACGGTGCTCGGGGCGATTCTGACCGGCATGGTGTTCCTGCCGCAGCTGGGTCTGCCCGCCACCCTGGCACTCGGCGTGGGCCTCAATCTTGCCATCGGCACCCTGATCCTCGGCCGTGATTGGCACGGACCGCGCACGGTCTGGTGGGCGTTGCCCGCGGGTGCCGGCTGCCTGGCGTTGGCCGCTGGGTTTGCGCTGGGACCGAGATGGCAGAAGGCATTCGTGCAGGGGATGTGGCGGACCGCCGCGGTGCCTGCGTCGGTGCAGGAGTATCGGGCCGGACTGGAGGAACTGCGGATCCCTTACCATCGGGACGGCGCCGGTTCCACGGTCGCGGTGCTCGATGCCCGCATGCCGGATGGCACCAGCCAGTATCTCCTGCGGGTGAATGGCAAGACCGACGCCTCCTCCCGCGGGGATCTTTCCACCCAGATCCTTGCGGCCCAGATCCCGATGCTGCTGCGCCCCGCCAGCACCAACGTTCTGGTCGTGGGCTTGGGCAGTGGCGTCACGGTCGGGTCCACACTCCAGCATCCTACTGTTGCACGCGTTGATGCGGTCGAAATCTCCCCGGAGGTCGCCGAAGTCGCCGCCACCTTCTTCGCGGAGGCAAATCTCGGAGCCCTGAAGGATCCGCGGACCCATCTCGTCGTCGAGGACGCCAAGACGTTCCTCAAGACCACCCCGACCCAATATGACGTCATCATCACCGAGCCCTCGAATCCGTGGATGGCGGGCGTCGCCGCGGTGTTCTCGCGGGAGTATTACGAAGACTGCCGTTCCCGGCTCAAACCGGACGGCCTCGTGGCGCAATGGGTGCAGGTGTATGAGACCGAGGACCGCACCCTCGACATCGTGGTGGGCACGTTCAGTTCGGTGTTTCCGCACGTCAGCATCTGGCAGACGTCCAGCGGCGACCTGCTCCTCGTCGGCGCCTTGACGCCGCCGACCGTGGACCTCGAGGCCTTTGCCCGGCGTTTCCACGAACCCAAGGTCGCCGCGGACCTCGTCCGCACCGGCCTGCGTTCCCCGGGCGCCCTGCTGGCGCTGGAGCACCTGCCCTTCGATCTGGGCGCGCACCTGCCCGAAGTGGACACCCCGGCGCACAACGACGTGCTGCCGGTGCTCGAATACGCGGCCCAGCGGGGCTTTTTCGCCCGCGGATTCATCCGCAAGCTGTTCGAGGTCTCCGAGGCGGGTTCACCGCGGCCGCGCACGCTGCTGGGCAGGTGGCGGGAAACGCACCCGCTGACGGTGGCGGATTTTGAATCCCTGACCGCCTGCCACGTGGAATACCACTTTCCGGCGGCGCCCTTCATGCGCTCCGCCCTGTCCCGCTGGCTGCAGCTCCAGCCGACCAACCCGGTTCCACTGCTCACCCTGGAACAGTTGCGCCGGCTCTCGCCCACCACCGACGGCGAAGTGCTCCGCCTGGCCGACCGGCCAGAATTCCGCCAGGACGTCCACGTGGACGACCTGCGCACCTTGCGGACCTACGCGGAACTGCTGATGGGAGCCCACCGGCTCCAGCGGTCGTCCGTCCATCTGCCCGCCGCCGCCCGGCTCCGGCGCCTGCTCGAAGCCCTGGTCGGAGCGGACCCCGAACGCAGCGCCCTCCACGGGATGCGCCTCGCCGAGGTGCGGTGGGACCTCGGTGACGACACCGGCTTCGAATCCGCCGCCCTCGCCGCGTTTGCCGCCGGCGGCGCCATCCGCGAAGGCGACGCCTTCTACGGCGACCATTCCGCCCCGCGGCTCGTCATCGCCCGACTGCTCGATCTCTATGGCCGACGCGGCGATGTCGCCCAGCAGCAGCGGGTGTTTCGCGAGGCCATCGCGCAGGGTTTTCTCGGACCGAATGCGAAGCAGCGGGATTCCCGCCTCGAACTCTGGGGCCGGAAGGTGGCCGCGACGATTGCACCCGCCCCGTGAGGCCCGGCGCCCCAGACTGGTTGCCAGCTCCGGTCCGATCGGCTGCGGGCCACCCCGTTTGTCACGACGCCCTTTGGCGAACCCAGCCAGCCTCGGCACCGTTCTCCTATGCGGCAGAAGCGGCGCACCGGGGAGCCGGCGGGGCGCTTTCCCGCAGCACTTCGCAGACCCGGAGGCGGTATTCGGAATACCACACCCGGCGACCGGCGGTCTGGGCGGCCTGATGCTCCGACTGTTCCCGCCATGCGCGAATGTCTTCGCGGCTGCGCCAGTAGGAAACCGTGATGCCCAGACCGGTCGCATCCCGGACGCTCTCGACACCGAGGAATCCCGGCTGCTGGGCGGCCAACTCCTCCATTCGCCGCGCCGTCTCCGCGTAACCCCGGTCGCCGTCGGTGCGCTGGTTGGTGAAGATGACCGCGAAATAGGGCGGCTCGGGCGTCGGGGCGATTCCGGAGTGGCTCACGGCCGGGAGCAGACTACCGCGAGCGCGCCGTTTCAAGAGGGCGCATCCGGACACCGTGTGCGTCCGCCCTGGGCCGGCCCGAAAGTGGTGCCGGTTTCCAACCGGCAGCGGCGGTGTGGGTGGGCTGCGAATTGAGCCCGGCTGACGGAGCGGGCCGAAGGCCTCTGGGCGACAGCCCACCCGCGGTGCCGTGGCCTCCGGCCAGAGCTGAAGCCCGCAACGGGCGTTCACCGGAAGTCGTCGGCGCCGATTCACGGGGTCCGCCGGTAAGATACCGGCAGCACTTTGCTGCCCGCCCGCGCGCACACGATGTCCAGATGCGCCCAGCCAACCCGAGCGCGGTGAGGTCTTCCCCGTCGAGATGAAGGCTGGCGAGACCCGTTTCGCGATTGAGCCTACGGCGCTTGGATAGCGACTTCTGGCCGTATTTCTCCGGTGCTAAGGTCGGCAATCTGAGCACCTGTGATGCGACTGCATCCGTCGCACGCAGCGGAAATGGTCACGATCGGGATCCGAAACCTCCCCATTTCAAAAGAATCCCCAATTTTGATCCCAACGACGCTAACATTCTCTCCCCGAGGCAAGATGCCGACGACTGTATATCGTCCAAATTGTTTACCAATCGAAGCATTTGAGACATTGCGTGGCAGTCTATGCACGGAAAACAAATGACCATAGTATCACAAACCACCTCGCATGACTGTTTCAGAGACGTGTTTCTCACGAGATAGCAATCGGAGACTAACCGATACCGAATCGCGGAAGGTGGAGTAAATATCTTCTCACCCCCGAAGAACGCACAGCCCGAGAGAATGAGCAGCGCCACGCTGATGATTCCGATTTTGGCCTTCATGGGACTCCTGGGTTTGTCGGGGAACTTGAGTTGTCCGAGCCTTCAACGGGATAGAGTGGCAAGAACCGAGCGTTTGCTGACCACGAAGAGGAGCCGGTTCACAGGGGCATCGTGATGGATGTCCTCGCGGGTTTTCCACAGCACCAACGCCGCCAATTGCCGCTGCTTGGCGGTGAGGCGGGCGATGATATCCGGCAGAAATTCCACGCTCACTTTCCTCCGGAAACCGCCTCGGTTTCCCGCACCCGATCTTCCGTCGTGTCCCCGCCCGCCTCCACCTTCGCCAAGGCTTCCGCCTGCGGTTCGTCCCACACGCGGATCGGTTCGTAGAACGTGTTCCGCTGGACCGGTTCGCGGCCGGCTTCGCGGATGGCCTTCACGAGGTCCTTCTCAGTCTGGAGCTGCGGGGATTTCGCGCCGGCCATGTGGAAGATGTGTTCCTCCACGATGGTGCCGTGCAGGTCGTCGGCGCCGTAGCTCAGGGCGATCTGCGCCAGCTTCACGCCCATGCCGACCCAGTAGGCGGTGATGTGCGGGAAGTTGTCCAAGAACAGCCGGGCGACCGCGATGGTGCGGAGCTGGTCGAAGCCGCTCGGCGGATGCGTCACGGGAATGCCGTTGTTGTCGGGCTGATACGGCAGGCCGATGAAGCCGGTGAAACCCTGGGTCTCGTCCTGCAAGCCGCGCAGGAGGCTGAGATGATGCACGCGGTCGGCGAGCGACTCGACATGGCCGTAGAGCATCGTGCAGGTGCTGCGGCCTCCGAGCTGGTGCCAGGTGCGGTGGACGTCGAGGTATTCTTCGGCCGATTCCTTGCCGCGGGCGATCTGCGCGCGGACCTCCTTGCGGAAGATTTCCGCGCCGCCGCCGGTGAGCGATTCGAGGCCCGCAGCCTTCAGTTCGAGCAAGGTGTCGCGCACGGACTTCTTGGCGAGCCAGGCGAGGTGGAGGATTTCAATCGCCGTGAAGCACTTGAGCTGGAGGCGCGGATCGAGCGCCTTCAGCTCGCGCAGGAAGCCGGTGTAGTAACTGAACGGCAGCGACGGATGCAGGCCGCCGACGATGTGCAGTTCGGTGATGCCGAGCGCGAGCGCCTCGCGGGCCTTTTGCACCATCTGCTCGGCTGTAAGCTGGAAGCCGTCGGCATCACGCTTCTTCTTGGAGAAGGCGCAGAACTGGCAGCTGAGAATGCAGTAGTTCGAGTAGTTGATGTAGCGGTTGACGATGTAGGAGGCGCGGCGGCCGTTGCGGCGCTGGTTGGCGAAGTCGGCCAGGGCGCCCAGGGCGTTGAGGTCGCGCGTCTCGAACAGGCGCAGACCGTCGGCTTCGGAAAGGCGTTCGCCGGCCTCCACCTTGGTGGCGAGGTCGGCCAGTTCGCTGCGTTGCAGCACGAAGTTCACGGGCGGAGAATGAACAGCAAACCCGGCCGGGCGCAAAAGGAAGGAACCCGCGCCACGGGAACGCCGGTCGCCTTCGGGCCGTGCCCTCGCGTCCCGCTTGCCCGGGTGGCGGCCGCCCGATACCAACCGTCCATGCGCCTGCTCACCTGCTGCCTGCTCGCCGCCCTGACCGCCGGATCCGCCCTCGCCGGACGTTCCGACGGCACGCTCGATCTTTACTGGATCGATTCCGAGGGCGGCGGTTCCACGCTGGTGGTCACGCCCCTTGGCGAAAGCGTGCTTTTCGACGCCGGCAATCCCGGCGGACGCGACCCGGGCCGCATCCACAAGGTCGCCACCGAAGTCGCCCAGCTGAAGCAGATCGACCACCTGATCGTGACCCACTTTCACATCGATCACTACGGTGGCGTGGCGGAACTGGGCGCGCTGATGCCCATCGTCAACCTGTGGGACAACGGGCTGCCGGACGCCGATCCCGACGGCAATCGCCAGTCCAACTGGCCCCTGGCCAGCAAGGCCTACCGCGAGCTCAAGACCCAGCGGCACACCGTCAAGGCCGGGCTCAAGCTGCCCCTGCGGATCTCGTCCGGCGACCTGCTGCTGGAACTTCATTGCGTGCTGGCCCGGCAGCTGGCCGGCACCCCGCGCTTCCGCCTCCGCACCCCCACCGACAAGCCGCTGCCGGCCCAACCGGTGGACACGTCGGACAACGCCAACAGCTCCGCGTGGGTGCTTCAGTTCGGTGACTTCCGCTTCTACGACGGCGGCGACCTGACCTGGAATTCCGAGGCCAAGCTGGTCCAGCCCACCATCCTGGTTCCCGAGGTGGACGTCTATCAGGTGACCCACCACGGTTTTTCGGTGAGCAATCATCCGCAGCTCGTGCGGGCGCTGAACCCCACTGTTTCGGTGATGAACAACAGCCCGACGAAGGGTTCCGCCGCCGAGGTGTTCGCCACTCTGCGCGGTCTGCCGGCCCTCAAGGCGCAGTATCAGGTCCACCGGAACACGCGGCCGGATGGCACCACCAACAACTGTCCCGACGCCTTCATCGCCAATCGCGCGGAGAAGTGCGAGGCGCACTACATCCACTGCAAGGTTCACCCGGAAGCCGACAAGTTCACGTTTTCGATCCCGGCCCACGGTCACACGGCAACCTATCCGGTGCGGACCAAGTGAAGGGACCCGCACCACTTCCATGAGGGCGAGCCCACTGGTGTTTGACCTGTGGCAACGGGACGAACACCGAGGGATACATGCCCCGGGTTCGGGCAATTGAATGCCCGCGGCGCTCCGGCCCATGCTCCGGCCCATGCAGTCCGATGTTTCCGGTCCTTTGCGGCCATGGGAACCCACCTTGGCCGTGCTGGGCCTGATCGCCACGGTGGCGGCCTTGGCGTTCCTCCTCGCCCGACGGGAACTTCTCGCCGCCGGGCCGGGCGGCTGGGCGCTGCAAACCGCGGCGGTCGCCCTGTGGCTGTGGTCGCGGGCCACGCTGGGACGCCGGAGCCTCAATCCGACCCCGGAACCGACCGCGGGCGGTCTTGTGATGCACGGTCCCTACCGCTGGTGGCGGCATCCGCTCTACGCATCGATCATCTGGTTCGCGTTGGCCACGGCGATCTCCCGTCAATCGGCGGCCACAATCACCGCCCTGGTGGTGACGGGAGCCGGACTCGGCGTGCGGATGTGGGCGGAAGAACGCCAGCTTTCCCGCGCGTTTCCCGAGGATTACCCGGCCCACGCGGCCCGCACGAAACGGCTGCTGCCGGGAATCTGGTGAGTTCCGTCTCCTCGTCGGCGTTACCCGCCCAACCAGGCCCCTCGGCGGACACTCAAAAACCCCGTCAAATCGGCCCGGCCGCCAGCAGACGTTGGCGCCACTCGGCCCGCGAAAGTTTTCCCCGCTGGCTGGGGACCAGGGTGGGTTCCAGCTGCCAGCGTTTGGGCACCTGCCAAGCCGGCAGACGCGCCAGCAAAAAGTCGCGCAACGACGCCTCATCCAGCTCCGGGACGCCCGCCACCACCGCCGCAATCGTCTCGCCCCGCGAACCCTCGGCCGGCAGGCCCAGCACCAGACATTCCCGGACCTCGGGATGCCCCCGCAGGGCCGCCTCGATGGTCTCCGGCAGCACCTTGCGCCCCGCCACGTTGATGACGTCGTCGGCCCGGCCGCGCAGAAACACCCGGCCATCCGGAGCAAGCTCCACGAGGTCGCCCGTGACGTATCGGCCTGCGTTGAGCGCCATTGACGGTTCCGGCCAATAGCCCGTTCCCACGGCGGCCCCGCGCACTTCGAGCCGGCCTTCCTCCGTGCGCTCCAGCCTCACGCCATTCAGCGCCTCGCCCACGAACGACGCATCGGTTCGCGGAACCTCGCTGCGGTCATACGCGATGCCACCGCACTCGGAGGCCCCGAGAAAGTTGTGCAGCTTGAGTCCTGACCGGGCGAAAATGTCTGCCTCCAAGGCGAGCGGCAGCACCGCGCCGGCGGAAATCGCGAGGCGAACGTTGGCCGGAATGGCTTCCGCCTCGTGCCACGCCCGCCACATCGCGGGGACAGCGGGCAGCGTCAGCCGGGATTCACCCGCCCGCTTCGCCGCCGCCAACACCGCCGCGGGCAACGGCGACGGGGCGAGGATGAGCGGAATGCCATGGAGCAGGAGCGGCAGGACGAGGTTGGAAAAGCCGTAACTGTGCGCGAGCGAAATGACGCCGAGATTGGGCGACTCCCGGTGCAGCCCCATCGTCGTGACAATGTGGCGGGCATCCGCGGCCAGTTGTTCCGCGGAGAACGCCACGCACTTGGCCCGGCCCGTGGTTCCCGAAGTCAGCTTGAGGTGGGCGATCCCGGCCGGCGGCTCCGGAACCGCCGGCCGGCTCTGCGCCGGTTCCAGCGCACAGACCGCCCGCCCGGCACGCCACGCCCGGAGCAGGTGGAGGACGAACTCCGGGCCATTCCCGGTCGGAAACTCAATCGGCCCCTCATCGGGCAGCTCCGCTGCGTCCGCCTCCGCCGCCAGTTCGGCGAACGTCCACGTCCGCCCGGTCGCGGCCTCGCACAGGGCGACGGCGCTCGGGTGGGCGGCCACGGTTTTGCGCCAGCACTGCTCCAGCATCTTCGGCCGCTGGTGTGCCTGCCCGCTCGGGCACGAGGCAAGCCGAATGAACCGGACCGGACCCGGCATCGCCCCGCTGGCTGCCGGCTCGGCGGTTGACCCTGCGAACCGTTTCCGGAGACAACCGGCCCATGAGAATTGCCCCGGCCGCCCTCGCCGTTTGCTCCTCCTTCCTGGCCTTCGCGGGGAACTGGCCGCAATACCGCGGGCCGCAGGCCGCCGGAGTGGACAGTTCGCAGCCGGTGCCCGTGCGCTGGAACGTCGCCACCGGTGAGAACATCCGGTGGCAGACTCCGATTCCCGGCCTGGGTCACGCGGCTCCCATCGTGTGGAATGACCGCATCTACGTGGCCACCGCCGTAAGCGGCGAAAAGGCGGACCTCAAGGTCGGGCTCTACGGCGACATCGAGTCCGCCAACGACAACGGGTCCCAGCAATGGCGCCTGCTCGCCCTCGACCGGGAATCCGGCCAGGTCGCCTGGAACGTGCTCGCGAAGGAAGCTGCGCCACGCGTCAAACGCCACACCAAGGCCAGCCACTGCAATTCCACGCCGGCCACCGACGGGGAGCGGATCATGGCCATCTTCGGCTCGGAAGGGCTCTTCTGCTTCGACCTCACGGGCAAGCGGGTCTGGCAAAAGGACCTTGGGCCGATGGATTCCGGCTACTTCGATGTGCCGTCGGCGCAGTGGGGTTTCGCGAGTTCGCCCGTGCTGCACGAAGGCCGGGTCATCGTGCAGTGCGACGTGCAGAAGGACTCCTTCCTCGCCGTGTATGACGCACGGGACGGCCGCGAACTCTGGCGCACGCCGCGGAAGGATGTCCCGACCTGGGGCACGCCCACGGTCGTGGAGACGCCGGGCCGCAAACAGATCGTCGTGAATGGCTGGCACCACATCGGCGGCTACGATTTCGCGACCGGCAAGGAACTCTGGAAGCTCGACGGCGGCGGCGACATTCCCGTGCCCACGCCGATCTTCGCGCACGGACTCATTTTCCAGACGAGCGCTCACGGGAAGTTCCGGCCGATGCGTGCCATCCGCCCCGACGCCTCTGGTGACATCACCCCAGGCGATCCGGGCGAGACCAACGCGAGCATCGTCTGGGCGCATCCGCGGCAAGGGAACTATATGCAGACACCCATCGCGGTCGGCGACCATGTCTATGGCTGCTTCGATGTGGGCGTGCTGGGCTGCTTCGACGCGAAGACGGGGGCGATCAAGTTCAGCGAACGCCTGAGCAAGACCGGCCAAGGCTACACCGCGTCGCCAGTTTCCGACGGCCGGCATCTGTTTCTGCCCGCGGAAACCGGCAACGTGTTCGTCGTGCCGGCCACGGACCGGTTCAGCGTGGCGGCCGAGAACGCGATGGGCGAATCCGTCATGGCCACGCCGGCCCTGGTCAACGGGGTGCTCTACGTGCGAACCCGCGAAAAGCTGGTCGCCATCGGTGCGAAATGAGCGGGCTAGCCCAGTTTGAACGCGATGGGGTCGCGAAGGTGCGGGCAGTGATCGCCCCGATCGAGGCCGATCAGTTGGTGGCAGATTTCACCCGGTGGCAGGCCGACCAGCCAGCCTCCGCCGCCGCGGGGATTCGCAACCTGCTCCGGGAACTGCCCGCCGTCGGCACGGTTGCCAGCCACCCCGGGGTGCGACAGCTGGTCGGTTCCGTGCTCGGCGAGGCGGCGTTTCCGGTCCGGGCTCTGTGGTTCGACAAGACCGCCGCCGTGAACTGGAAAGTCCCGTGGCATCAGGATCTCGCCATCGCCGTGGCCGAACGCCGGGAAGTGCCAGGGTTCACCGGTTGGTCGCTCAAGGACGGCGTGCTGCACGTTCATGCGCCGACGGAGGTGCTTTCCGCGATGGTCACGGTGCGGCTACAATTGGACGACTGCGGCCCCGATCAGGGACCGTTGCGAATCCTTCCGGGGTCCCATCTGCACGGGCGGCTGGGGGCCGCCGAAATATCCCAGTGGCGACAGCAGGTGTCGGAAACGGTCTGCACAGGGGTCAAAGGCGATGGGGTGATGATGCGTCCGCTTCTGCTTCATGCGTCCTCCACCGCCACGCGTCCTGGCCATCGGCGGGTGCTGCATCTCGAATTCGCCGCCGCGGAACTGCCCGGTGGACTCCGGTGGGCCTTCCGGCCAGCGTCGGCGTGAGTTCGCCATGAGTCGCCCCGCCCTGTTCGCCGCCCTGCTTCTGCTGGTGCCCGTCGGCGCCGTTGCCAAAGACGGCCAGGTGGCGGACCCCAAGTTCTCCACCGGACGCGGTCTGTATCGCGAACCAGTTGAGGTCGTGCTCCGCACGAAGACGGATGCGGCCACGATCTGGTATTCGACGAACGGCACTCCGCCTTCGCCGACGAACGGCCTTTGCTACGGCGGACCGCTCCGGGTGACCGCCACTACCGTCCTCCGGGCCGCGGCCTTCAAGGCAGGACTGGCTCCCAGCGACGTCGAGACCCACACGTTCGTCTTTCCGGCCGACGTCATCCGTCAGACGGGCGCCGGCCAGCCTGCCACTTGGGGCGTGCGCGAAGGTAAGCCGGTGCCGGCCGACTACGCGATGGATCCGCGATCCGCCGACACCGAGTCCGATCGCGCCGACTTGGAGGCGGCCCTGCGCGCACTGCCGGCGCTGTCGCTGGTGCTCGCACCGGAAGATCTTTTCGGCACCGAGCGGGGAATTTACGCGCATACCGAGGAAACCGGCGAGGCGTGGGAACGGGCGGCGTCCGCAGAACTGATCCTGCCCGACGGCAGCAAGGGGTTTCAGCGCGGCTGCGGCGTGCGCATCCAGGGCGGCTGGAACCGCCGGCCGGAGGAATCGCCCAAGCACTCCCTGCGCTTGGTCTTCCGTAAGAAATACGGCGCCGGCCGGCTGAAGTTCCCGCTGTTCGGCGAAGGGACCGACGAGTTCGAGACATTGATCCTCCGCGGCGGCAACAATCATTCGTGGCTGCACTGGAGCGCGGCCGAACGGCGCTCGGCGGATTACGCCCGCGACCCGTGGATGCGGGAGACGTTCGCCGCGATGGGACAGCGGTCGGCCCGGGGCCGGTTCGTCCACCTCTATCTCAACGGACTCTACTGGGGCCTCTACAACCTCGCGGAACGGCCCGACGAACACTTCGCCGCGGCCCGCCTCGGGGGCGACGCCAAGGACTACGACGCCCGCAACGCGGACAAGGTGCTCAGCGGCGACGAGACGGCGTGGAAACGGCTGTTCGACCTGGCCAATCGCGGCCTGGCCGACCTGGCGAATTACGCCGCCGCGGCCGAACTCCTCGATGTGCCCGCCTTCTGCGATTACATGCTGCTCAATCTCTACGGCGCCAACGGGGATTGGGACCGTTCCTCCAACTGGTATGCCGCCCGGCGTCACAGCGGTCAGGGCAAGTATCGGTTTTTCGTGTGGGACGGCGAACGGACCCTGGAAGGCGTGGACGACAGCCGGTTGACCGACGATGACGACCTTTCGCCCACCCGGCTCTTCCAGAAGCTCCGGGAGAATCCGGCCTTCCG
>CAIWAH010000089.1 GCA_903910585.1 uncultured Verrucomicrobiota bacterium | reverse complement strand
TCAAGCCCATGCGCGCACGGGGTTCGGTCCGGTTCAGCCTCGGCATCTACAACACCGAGGCGGAAGTGGATTACCTCATCCAGCACCTGCCGCCGATCATCCAGAAGCTGCGCGACATCTCCCCGCTCAATCCCGCACACGAGGACAACCACGCCTATGACGTGGCCGGCGCCCGCGCCAAGCACGAGCAGGAAGTGGCCATCGCGAAGGCCCAGTAATGGCCACATGGCATGATCGCCGGTAATAGTGTGGGCGGGTTGCCTGGCAACCCGCCCAAAGTTCAGGCCAGCGTTTTAACGGAGCGACGGGTAGATGGCATTGACTTGCCCACTCGCTGTCCTTCGCAGGACGCTAAGATTTTAGGGCGGAGTGATCACGATCCGGGGACGCAGGCTTGGGTCCTCGGCGTAGTCTGCGCTGTAGAACTCGTTGAAGTTGTTGCCGGAAATCAGCAGCGGCTGGAGCTGCAAACCGTAATTCGGCAATGAACCCTCCTTCCAGGCGCGGTAAAGATCGGTGATGTCGATGGCATACCATTTCCCAGCCGTCGGGGCCGGCAGCTCGAACTGGTTCCACATTTCCACGGGCGGGCGGTCTGCCCACCACAGGCGTTCGCGGTCTGCGCCTGTGCCCTGTGTGCGCCAATCCCAAGGCTCGGTGATGCGGTAAAGGTCCATCGGAGTTCCCCCACCCGATGTGTGGTAGCAGTAAAGGTAGAGCACAGCCGACTCGGCCTGCGTGTGGCCGGTGCTGAGATCGAACTCCAACAGCGAATAGTAAAGGTCACCCCATCCACCGACGCGAAGCTGGTAATTGTCACGGCCTCCACCCGGTCCACCGCCGCCTTCGGCATAGGAATACATGCTCGTCGTCCAGATATCCTTCCCCGCAGTGGGGCCGGGCTGAATCGTGATCGGCTGGGAACCCCCCTGCACGGCACGATAATGGCCCTGGGGTTCAGCCGTAAGCGGCACGCTGATCCGTAACGAGCCCGATTCCGGGATCAGGTGAGTCGAAATCGCAGTCCAGTTCCGCAGGTTGGCGGAGGTTTCGAGCGCGAGCCATTCACCGGCCGTTCCGTTCAAGGTCAGCGCCAGAGTATTCCCGCTGATCCCGATTTCGGTCAGGCGCTTTGGCTGTGGTCCGGGCACGGTCACCGAACCGCCGACCCAGGTGACTTCAAGTATGTTGGCTGTCGCGTCGGATACTTCCCTGGCGACGGGTGTATCGCCAAATAAGATTTCCGTCTTCTGACCTGCAGCGGGAGGCAGCACGTGAAATTCCATCTGCCCAACGATGACAAAGCCCGTGGCCAGGCTCTGGCCCGACGGTAATGCCTGCAGTATGCCGACCTTCCCTTCGCCCTGTTGGCCTGCATTGATGATGGGGGCACTGCTGGCGAAAGCCTTGCCGGCAGTGAAACCCCTGTAGCTTAGCCGGCTGGGGTCGAAATGAACGCTGAAGCCGAACGCATTTTCATTGCCCTGGGCGTTCAGAGAGACGGGCACAAAGAGGATTTCGCCTACCTCGGTTAACATGTTGCCGGCCCCGAGAATGACCTCGCGCCCCGTCAACGCGGCCGGCTGGTATCCGCGACGAATGGCACCCCCGGTTGCCGCCCGGACGACCGGCCCGCCGGCGGGTGCAACCGGGTCCAAGCCTGCCGCATATCGACCGGCTTGAACCCAGTCGGTGGTCGTGAGTCTGCCGTCGCCAACCGTGGCGCGTGGGGCGCAATCGGCGCGCTGGAACTCATTGCCGGCCGCAGCGGTGTCCAGCCCGGCGGCGAAGCGGCCCACCTGCACCCAATCCGTCGTCTTCACCGTGCCGTCACCATTGCCGTTCGGCCGCGGCGCCACATCCGCTTCGAAGCCCACAACCGTCACCACGTTGACCGTGCCAGCTTGAAACTCGGCGGGCAGTTCGTTGGCCGTCACGTCGCTGACCTCACGCGTGATCGGATTGTCGCCGATTGTGAGCGGGACGGATGTGTCCACAAGCCCCGCCTTGATCGCGAATTCCAGCTTCAGGACCTGTCGCACTCCGGCGGTGAATGCCTGTCCCGCCGCGCGGGCCACGGCCAAGCCCACCCGGCCGCTCCCGATTTGAGAGATGTTGGGCACCAGTTGCGCGCCTACACCGTCCGCGCCTAGCTCGGCCTTGGTGAAGGTAAGTTTGGCAGCATCGAAGGCGACGCTGAACCCCAACGCGTTCTCCGTGCCTTGGCTCACCAACTCCACCGGCACCGTGACGCTGCTGCCCGGCGCACCTGTGACCGTGCCGAGCCGCACGATGCTGGCAGAGGCGAAGCGTTTGAAGGTCACTTGAACCGAGCGGTTGGCGTGCACATTGGCGAGAGTGAATTGATCGCTACCGGTTTGCACGGCAGTTCCATCCACCTTCCACTGCTCCACAGAGTAACCCTCCTCAGGCATGGCCGCGAAAATCTGCGAACTGCCGTCAGGAACCGTCACCACGCCGGCCGGAATTACTGTGCCGTTCGGTCCTGCGCTGCTGGTCACGGTCCAGGAATTCGGCGTGCCGGAATCCACCGTCACCGTGACGGTGGAAGATTCGGCGCTGAGACCTCCTTGATCCACTACCCGTGCCCTCAGCCGGTAGGTGCCGGCGGGAACACCGTTCCAAGAGTAGGCGAACGGCGGTTCATTCACGCTCCCGACCTGTGTAGTGTCGCTGTAAAACTCCACACGCCTGATTTTCCCGTTACCAATATCACTGGTGTCAGGATCTCCGGCGTCGGGGTCGCTCGCGCTGGCTTGGAAAAGGAGGTTGGCCGGGGCGGTGAACTGTTGGCCACTGGCCGGGGTGTCGAGCGCGACGACCGGTGCCCGGTTGGGCCGGGTGGTTTGCGCACGGATTTGGAAGGAATACGTCGGTTGGTCGGGGTCGTTGCTGTGCACGCTCACCGTCGCGGTGTGGACGCCGACGGTGTCGTTGGCGAACGAGATCCCCACACTGGTGGCGAAACCACCTGCGGCTACAGGCCCGGTCGGTTGGCGAATGACCTGGAAGCGGTCGCTCCCGGTGAGTGTCACCGGAGCGCCGCCGGTAAACCGCAATTCTCCTGCCCCGCGGTTCTTGATCAGGTAGTTCTGCTGCACGGCCGTCACCTCTCCGAGCAGGTTTCTGCGGAGGTCGGTTTTGTCATCCGTGCTGGGTGTGGTGTCGCCCGGCGCAATCACTACGCTTCCGCCAGTGATCTCAATGTTGGGCTGCACGACCGATGCGGTGGTGAACGAAAGAATCTGCCCGATGCCCCAACCGGCCGGCAGCCCGTTCGCGGTCTGAGCGCTGTTGTTTCTTGCCCAAGCACGATAGAAATAGGTGGTGCCGGGCTGCAGGCCGGTAAGCGTGGTGGTGAACTCGTTGCCCGAGACCGAGACCTTGTCCTGAAGCACAAACTGCGAAAGCGGCGTTCCCGTGCCCCAGTCAAACCTCCTATCACTGATCGCGCCCCCGCCGTCCGCCTGGATTTTCCCGCGCAACACGGCGGTGGTGGTCGTGATGTTTTGCAAGGCCAGCGTCTCCACGGTCGGGAGGACGACTTCATCGCCATCAAGCATGGCCTTCACACCGTCCCTGATGCTGGGCAATAGCGCAAACAGCCTGTCGCCCGGGCATTCGGTAGCACCGCAGGCGGTTGCTGAATCGTTGGCATGCCGGTGGCCGGAGATGTTGGGCAGGAGCAATGCCGCACCGGGATGGAAGGTGACTCCGGTGGGTGCAATCCCGCGCTGTCCCGCCTTCCATGCCAAGATCTTCTGCAAGCTCTCCAAAGCCGCAGCACTCGGCTGGGCACTGGTAAATGTCCCCAGCAGACACACCCCCATCGTTCCGCCATTAACGCACGCGAAATGGGCTCCGATGACGTTGTCACCGCCTGCTCGGCCCTCGTAAATAATCCCGTTCGGGTCTATGAGATAATTGTAGCCGATGTCGCCCCAACCCCTTCCATTTTGGGCAACCGGCCGGGAATGAAAGCTCCAGATGTCCCCCACTACCTGGCTCCAATCGTTGGCGGAATTGGCCCCGGCGGAGTGGTGGACGATCAAATGCGTCACAGTCGTGAATTGCGGTGCCCATCCCGGGGAGCCGCTGCCATCGGAACATCCCCAAGCCACTCGCGAGACCACGGGCGGCCGCGGGACCAATGCCGCTTTGGCCACGCCCCCGGGCACGAGCTCAGTATGCGGGCCGGTGCCTTTGCCGCCTTCGCAGACAGCCACTGCGGGAGCGGCCCACAAGTTGGTCAGCAGGCTCGCAGACACGAGCCACGCTATGAGCGCCAAGGACCAGGGATTCCAACGCCACGGATGGCGACAAGGCGACGGAAAGGGGCGAGCTCGGCAGGACTTGGATTTCATGCTAGCGTGAGGTTTCAGTGGGGAATGACGTGGGGATCAATTGTTTGTCCCCACTATCGCACGCGTCGTCGATTTCTTGCACTGGGCCATCAGTTTTGCGGCCCCAGATTGAACGCTGCTTGAGCGCCCCCGTCCGGCATCAGCCCTGCAGCAGTGGCCAGGAGATTTCGATAAAGCAGGGCAGACCGGACACGCTGTCCTGCTTTGCTTGCCGGCCAAGTTGGGCACCTCAGGAACTCGACCCAGGCTGAGTTTGTCCCAGCGCGCGGACGAAGACGCCCGACTCTCCATCCCATTTTGCGTGCTAGAAATGCCATCCAGCAACGATAGAGAAAGGCATGGACAGCATTCCTCCGCACCCGATCGAGAAGACAGGGCTCTCGCCCGCCACCCGGCCCAGCCTGCTTGCCCGACTTCACCAGCCCGGCGGCGATACTCGGTGGGAGCAGGATTGGCGGGAATTCCACGACCTCTACCAGCCGCTGTTGTTGCGCTTTGCCCGCAGGGAAGGTCTCGATGAAGAACAAGCCAAAGATGTTGTTCAGGAGATTTTTGTTGGCATCAGCAAGAGTTTGCCGGAGTTCAATTACGACCCGGCACGCTGCCGGTTCAAAACCTGGTTGTATCGGGTGGCCAAGAACAAGGTCGTCGGCCACCGCCGCCGTCAGCGTTGCCAACTGCCCGAGCTGCTAGCCGACACGGGGGGCAGCGCCGTTACCCGGCCGGAAAATCTCGCCGACACCTTCACGCTCGAACCGGATGCCGCCTGGAATGCGGATTTCGAGATGGGCTTGCTTGAGGCCGCACGGCGGCACGCCGGCCGGCGGGTCAACGTGATGAACTTCCGGCTTTACCTATATCACGTCGTGCAGGGCCACGATGTGGACGCCACGGTGGCGGCATTCCGCGAATCGGGGGTTACGGCGGCACAGGTGCATCTGGCCAAGTCGCGGGTGTTGAAGCTCGTGAAAGAGGAGCTGGAACGGTTACAGGAGAAGCACGGGGAATGAAAGCCGTTGATGAATTGACCCTGTTCAATCGTTCCGGCCAGCCTGCCGCCTGACCCGGCAATGGACCCCTTACCCACCCACCCTCCGGCCATCCCGGACTACAGGCTCTTGCGATGCATCGGGCAGGGCGCCTACGGCGAAGTGTGGCTCGGGCTGGATCTGCTGGACCGTTGGGTGGCGGTAAAAGTAGTGCGGCGGGACACCGGCCACGCCGCCCAGGCCCACGATCAGGAGTTTCGCGGTCTGCGGAATTACGCGGAGGTGACCGGCACGCATCCCAGCCTGATGCGGGTTGATCGCCCGGGGCAGGACCCGGCGGGCACCTGTTTCCACTATGCAATGGAACCGGCGGACGACGCGTGCACCGGTCTGCCCTTGCCACCACTCCCCGCAGGAGCAGCCGTGGATTTGGCGGAAGCGCGGAGCGTGGCCGATGCCTACCGGCCGCTCACATTGACCGAGAAGCTGCGGACCGGTCGGCTGCCGCCGGCGGAATGTATCCGCCACACCCTCGCGTTGGCCGAGGCGCTGGCGCATCTGCACACAAGCGGACTGGTTCACCGCGATGTGAAGCCCTCCAACATCATCCTGGTCAATGGACGGGCCAAGCTGGCGGATGTGGGGCTGGTGACGGGGCACGAGGTCACCCAGGTTTCGCTCGCGGGCACGCTGGAGTTCATCCCGGAACAGGGCCGGGGCCGACCGGCGGGCGACCTCTACGCCCTTGGCAAGGTGCTTTACCAGATGGCCACCGGCCAGCCCGTGGGCGAGTTCCCCCAATTGCCGGCCGGCCATGAACAACTGCCCCCGGACGAGCGCAAGGCGCTGGCCGAACTAAGCGCCATTTTCGACCGGGCGTGCGAACCGGAACTCGCGGGGCGCTACGCCAGCGCCGAAACCATCCGGCAAGAGCTCCAATGGCTGCAATTGAATCGGTCCGTCGTCGGATTGCGACAGCAGGAAGAGGCGGCGAAGCGTCGCGAAGTCCATTTTCACCGCTGGCGCACAGGTGCCGTGGTGACTGTGGCGGTCCTAGTGCTCCTCGGCCTGGCGATCATCGTCTGGAACTGGCGGGCGGAGACTCTCCGTCGTGCTTCCCTGGCCGAATTGGAGAAACGCCAGTTCGCCCGTATCACCCGCCGTGCACAGGGCTGGGCCAAGAATGACTGGCAAGCCATCCGGCAAGCCGTCCGTGGACAACCGGATGAAGCGTTGGTGCGGCAAGCTTCCGCCACTCTCTCAGGCCTGGATGTGCGGCCCGTCTGTCATTGGCCCGGCGCGGAGGCTACCTCGGCGGCATTCTCCCTGACCGGCGAACTCGTGCTGAGCGGCTACGGCACAAACCGCGCCTCGCTCATTACCGGCGAAGCCGAACGTGTGGAATTGCCCGTGACGGGCGAAGGCAAGGTGGCATGGGCTCGTGATGGTGAACCGCTGATCTTCCAGGTCGAGCCAGGGAAGGCGACGCTGCGCGCCGCCCGCACGGGCCGCACGCGGTGGGAATTCCCTCTGGCGGCAGGAGAAGTCGGCCATGTGTTCCATGCACCCGTCACCGCGTTGAGCGTCGGCGGCACCCAGGCTGCGGCCGTGCTCGCCAAGGGGGATGTCCGCCGGCTCGTGCTCTGGGACGCGGAGACCGGCGCGCTGTTGGGCGAAACGAATCTTGCTGCCAGCGTGCTGGCTTTTGCACCGGATGGTTCCCAGCTCGCGGCTGGCCACGAAGACGGCTCGGTGAGCATGTTCCGGCTCGGGCCGTTCTCGCGCATGTCCATGCTGCCGGCCGCGCTCGGGCCAAATCCGGTGCAGGCACTGGCCTTTGGCCCCGACGCGTTGGTGCCCTTGGCCGGCCTTTCGGAGGAGCTACGGTGGCTATTGGCGGTGGGGGATCGGGCGACCGGCATCGTCATTTGGGAGCTCGCCGCGCGCCGGCCCCGCGCCTTCTGCCGGGGTTCGACCTGGGAGGTGCAAGGTTTGGCGTTCCACCCGAATGGAGTGACCCTCGTTTCCAGTGGGCGGCGGGGTGTGCGCTTCTGGGATGCAACCTCCGGGCAGCTTCTGCTGGCGACCGGCGAAGATGGCAGCAATACCAGCAATACCCGGGCCCTGGCCTTCGATGCGGACGGCTCACGACTCGCGGCCGGTTCGACCAGCGAAAGCGCCGGGGCGGACATCAGCCTCTGGGAACTCGAACCGGGCCGTGGCATCCAGCAGTTCCGTGGTCTGGCTGCACCAGTCCGCAAAATCACCTATTCTCCCGGCGGCCAACTGCTGGCTGCGCTTTCTGACGAATGGCGGTTGGCAGTCTGGGAAGCCCGCTCGGGCCGGCTATTACGCGTCTTTGAGTTACCCGCCGGCGTCTATGCCGACAGCGCCGGACGCGCCTTTGACACCGCATGCCAGCGACTGGCCTTCGCCGCCGGCAACTCAGCACGGCTGTTCGATCTCAATAGTGGGGAGACGGTGGCGACATGGGATTTGCCCAGCGGCCAGAGCGACGAATTGCAGTTTACGTCCGACAGCCGACTCATCCTTGGCCGAGTGGAATCCGATATGGGCCCGCCCCGGCTGCGGCGGTGGTGTCTCTACGAATTGAAACCCGGACAACCGGCGCGTCTGCTTC
>CAIWAH010000088.1 GCA_903910585.1 uncultured Verrucomicrobiota bacterium | reverse complement strand
CGCGAACCAAATTCTTCCGTCAGTCCGGGAACTCGTAGGCGTAGATCTCGTTGGGCAGCTGCCCCGGGTCGATCTTCGTCATCTGCTTCAGGTGCCCGGTGTGGATGTCGTAGATCCAGCCGTGCAGCATCGGCCGCTGCTCGTTCTTCCATGCCCGCTGGACGAACGACAGCTCGGCGAGGTGATGGACCTGCTCGTCCACATTCAGCTCGATCAGCCGTTCGTAGCGTTTGGCCTCGTCAGGGATGGCCTCAAGCTCCGTCTTGTGGAACCGGTAGACGTCCTTGATGTGGCGCAGCCACTTGTTGATGAGCCCGAGGTGCTGGCGGCCCATGGCGGCCTTGATGCCGCCGCAGCCGTAATGGCCGCACACGATGATGTGCCGCACCTTCAGCACCTCGACCGCATACTGGACGACGCTGAGCATGTTGAAGTCGGTGTGGACGACGACATTGGCGATGTTGCGGTGGACGAACAGCTCGCCCGGTTCCACCCCGGTGACCTCCTCGGCGGGCACCCGGCTGTCCGAACAGCCGATCCAGAGAAACTCGGGCTTCTGGACTCCGGAGGATTTCGTGAAGAAATCGGGGCGCAGGTTGAGCTTGTCCTCGACCCACGCCTTGTTGTTCAGGAGCAGGCGCTTGTAGGTTTCCATGGGTTTCCTTGGTTTCAGGTTATGCCTTGGCCAGTTGTTTGCCGAAGAAGTTGTGGTATTCGAGCTGGATGCCCCGGAACGACGCGGCCGTCTCAAATTCCTTGATCGTGTCGTAGATGTCCCGGTCCACGTAGAGCGCCTTGGTGCCGTCGATGATGGCGGTCGCATGGTCCGGGATCTCCCGCAGCCGCCGCTTCAGCTCGGCCTTGTGGATGAAGGAAATGTCCTTGTTGAACCGCACCAGCCAGTCGTCCTCCTCGTTGACGAGAGTGATGGCGGAATGGTGGTTGGATCGGATGACGAAAAAGACGCTGGTCAGCAGGCCGATGCCGATGCCCTTGAGCAGGTCGGTGAACACAATGGCCAGCAGGGTCACGCCAAAGGGGATGAACTGGTTCCATCCCTGCGCCCACATCTCCCGGATGATCTTGAGCGACGACAGCTTGTAGCCGACCACCAGCAGCACCGAAGCCAGCGCCGCCAGCGGAACCCGGTTCAGCAGGCCGGCCAACAGCAGGGCGGCGAGCAGGAGAAGCAGCCCGTGGACGAAGGCCGAAAGCCGGGTGCGGGCGCCGGCATAGACGTTCGCGGAGCTGCGCACGATCACCGAGGTGATCGGCAATCCGCCGATCAGTCCGGAAAGGATGTTGCCCAGGCCCTGGGCCCGCAGTTCGCGGTTGGTGTCCGAAATGCGCTTCTCCGGGTCGAGCTTGTCGGTCGCCTCGATGCACAGGAGCGTTTCCACGCTGCCCACAAGCGCAATGGTGACCGCGGTGACCCAGACATCCACCCGGGAGATCGCCGCAAACGCGGGCAGCGAAAAGACGCCCAGAAACTCCTTCAGCGAGCCGACCACCGGAAGCTCGACCAAGTGGTCCTTTTCGGCCGTCAGCTTCCAGCCGGGCGCCACCGCTCCGTAGGCCTCGTTGAAGGCGATGCCAAGCACCACGCACACCAGCGGACCGGGCACGACCGAAGTCCACTTCATCCGTTTCATGAAGGGCTTTTCCCAGAGCAGGAGCACCGTCAGGCAGCTGAGCGTGATCAGGATGGCCCCGGGGCTGAGCCCGGCCAGCGAGTCGAGAATCTCGCTGAAGGTGTTGAGGCCGTCCTTCTGGCGAAATGCCTCGTCCCCGACGAAGTCCTTGTCGTCGCCCAGCGCGTGCGGGAGCTGCTTCAGGATGATGACCACCCCGATCGCGGCGAGCATGCCCTTGATGACGCTGTTGGGAATGTAGTCGCCGATGACGCCCGCCCGCAGAATTCCGAACCCGACCTGCAGAACACCGGAAATCACCAGCGCCAGAGTGAATGCCTCGAAACCCAGCTTCTGGATCGCGGCCAGCACGATCACCGCGAGGCCCGCTGCCGGCCCGCTGACGCTCAGTTCCGACCCGGAGAACAGCGCCACCACGAGCCCGGCCACAATCCCCGCAATCACGCCCGAAAACAGCGGGGCGCCGGAAGCGAGGGCGATTCCGAGGCACAGCGGCAGGGCCACCAAAAAAACGACAATGCCCGCCGGGATGTCGCGATTTGCCGTGGCCAGCGATGGCCACGTGAGGTGCTTGCTGATCATGGTGGAGTGACGCGCTGAATCGTGCGCCGCCTCGCCCCGGTGTCAAATGGCAGACAGCAAAATATGTTGAGCCCGGCGCATCTGGACACCGTGTGCGTCCACCCTGGGCCGCCCCGAAAGTGCTGCCGGTTTCCAACCGGCAGCGGCGGTGTCGAAGGGCTACGAACTGAGCCCGGCTGGCGGAGCCGGCCGAAGGCTTCTGGGCGACAGCCCACCCGCGGTGCCATGGCCTCCGGCCAGAGCTGAAGCCCGCCACGGGCGTTCACCGTGAGTCGTCGG
>CAIWAH010000087.1 GCA_903910585.1 uncultured Verrucomicrobiota bacterium | reverse complement strand
TGGTGCCGCCGTTGACCAGCTTGGTTTCGGGCAGCCGGCCGGTGGTGTCCCAGAGGTTCGTGATGTTTGGCCCCGCCGAGGTCGTGGGCACGGTGAGCTTCTTGACCAGCCGGGAGGCGTAGTCGCCGCTGGTGGCCGCCGCGATGTAATCGTAATCAAAGCTGCCCGAACTGCCCGTGAGGGTGTCCAGCCGCCGGGCGCTGTCCCAGGTGTAGGCGTGGGTCCAGTTGCCAATGGTCGGCTGCGCCTGCGTGAGGCTGGTCCGCAGGCGCGCGGTGTAGCCCAGGGTAAGCGTGCTGCTCGCCCACTGCGGCGTCGCCGCCGTCGCCAACTGCCCGCCGGCGTGGTAGGTGTAGGTGTTGGTGATCACGCCCTTGCGCGTGTCCTTCACCACCCGGTTGAACGCGTCGAACTCGAACACCAGGTCCGCCGTGGCCGGATAATTCACGTTCGTCAGGTTCCCCACCGGGTCGTAACGGTATTCGGTGTTGCCCTTCTGCTTGCTCCACCGGTTCGTCAGCCACCCGTTGGCGTTGTAGCCGTAGGCGAGCACGCTGACGTTCAGGTTGTCCACCTTGTTGGTCACCCGGCTGTAGAGGTCGTAGCCCCAGGTCGTCTTCTGAGTCTTGCCGTCAAAGAGCTCCTTGAGGTCGTCCGCGCCGTTATAGACGAAGCTGTTGGTGTAAACCCCGACCACGGTCTCGTTGGTCCGGCGCAGGGAGGCGTCGTAGGCCCAGGTGGTGACGTCGCCGACCTGGTTGGTGTAGGCGGTGGCGCCGGGGAAGTTCGTGGTGTAGCCCCAGTATTCCTTCCCGCCGTCGGGCTGGGCACGGACGGTGAGGCGGTGGAAGGCGTCCCACGCGTTGGTGAACCACACGCCGTTGGCGTTGGTCTGGGTGAGCACGCGGTCGCTGCGGTCAAACGAGGCGCCCATGACCAGGCCCGCGCCGTTCTTCTGCGCCACCAGGCGGCCGAGGTTGTCCCAGGTGTTGGTGAGCTTCTGGTAATGGTCCTGCCGCTCGGTGAGCCGGCCGGCCAGGTCGAAGAGGTTGGTGAACTTCGCGCCGTCGGGCAGCGTGACCAGCTTCAGGGCGCCCCGGTAATCGTATTCGAAGTTCGTGGTTTCCGGGGCGCCGGTGTTCGACGCCCGGGTGATGGCCGTGGGGGCTCCGCAGCCGCAGTAACTGACGGTGGTTTCCGTGCCGCTGCCGCCGCTGACCTTGGGCGGCTCGATGATCTTCTCCACCTGCCGCACGCGGTTGGGCAGCGTCCACCAAGTGTTGCCCAGCCGGTCCTTGAACGACACGCGGTCCAGGATGGGCAGGGCCGAGCCCGAGGTATTGAACCCGGTGCTGGCGGGCAGCGAGTAGGCGGACACTTCGGTGGTGCTATCCGGGTAGGTGGTCGTGGTCAAGCGACCCAGCAGGTCGTAGTCGAACGTGCGCGTCATGCCGTAAGGGTCGGTGTGCGTCCGCACAAAGCCGTTGAGCCAGGTGTAGCTGTTGGTGCGGACGGGCGTGCCGGAGACGGAGTCCACCACGTTGAGCAGGCGGTGGCTGGTGCCGTCGTAGGTGTAGGTCGAGAGCAGGCCGGCGGGCGACTTGCGGGTGGTGACCCGGCGGTGGGCGTCGTAGTCGAGTTCCTCCACCCCGACGGCGTTGGTAAGGTATTTGACCTGGTCGGTATAGGTGGGATGCAGCGCGTAACCGAAGACGAGCTGCCCGTCGGGGCCGACGTGTTTGACCTTCAACAGGTCGTCCACGGCCGCGTTGCCGGTGCCGCTGGCGTAGGTCCAGGTGTTGGTGCGGTATTTCGTCGTGCCGCCCTCCACCCAGCGCTCGGTCTCGCGCGTCTTCATGGACTTGGCGTTGCGCTCCAGATACCGATACCAAGTCGTGCCGTCCGGCTGCTTGCGGGACACCACCGACGGCAGGCTGTAGGTGCCCACATACGTGGCCCCCGGCTTGCCCGCGTAGTCATAGAAAGTGGGCTGGGCTTCCGTTGTTCCGTCCGCGGCGGACGGCAGCTCCCACCCAAGCACCCGCAGCGCATTGTAAACATTGTGGTCCCGCAGCCAGTGGCGGGTGCGGCTCAGGCGAAAATCCGCTGCCGTGAAGGCAGTGGCCGTGTAGGTCGAAAGCTGGGCGGCCTGCTGACGGTTCCAATGGTGGCTGTTGCGGCGGTCCCGGGCGGTGTCGAGGGTCTGGACCGGCGGATCGCTGCCGCCGCCGTAGCCCGGCAACTGGCTGCTGGCAAAACTGGCCGGGATCTTGCCGGTCATTTCGCTCGACTGCGGCGGGTCCAGGTCGGGGCCGGGGTTGTCGTAGAAGGCGAACGCCTGCTTTTCGCCGGTGGGTTCCGTGACGATGACAGCCCGGTCCACGCCCGCACAGCTCAGGTTGTGGATGCCGTCACACCGGCCGGCGTCGAAGTGATCGAACACGGTGTCCCCATACGGCGTGGTCAGCTTCTCGACCCAGTAGCTGGACGGGTCATACTCAAACGTGCTGGTGATGCCCACGACGTCCGTGATGCCGCTCAGGAGCGACAGCGAGCCGACGGTGGAGTAGGCAAAGCTGACGGTCCGTCCGTTCGGCCCGCTGATGCTCGTGATCCGGTTTGGACGCCCCGTGTCGGCATAGGCGAAGTCAAACTCAGTCCCATCTGCCAAGGTCACCTTGCTCAGCCGTTGCCAGTAGCTGTCGTAGGCGAAGGTCATCGCCTTCCCGGTGGCATCAGCCCGCGACACAATATGATACCAGCCCCAATTGCCGGCCACGGGCTCGAAGGTTTCCACCGACCCGTTGCGGTGATGGATGTCGATGCGCGTCACGTCACTGCCGACCACCGTGCGTTTGGCCCAGGAACCGGTAAGATGATGCAGGTCCGTCACGCTGCTCCCGCTTGGAAAATGCAGCCGGCGAAAATACGAATCGCCCGCCGCAGTCGTCATCGTGGCCTCACCCGTGGTCACATTCATCGGATAGTAAGCCTCGGCGATGAGATCGGTCTGCCAGGCATCGTCGAGTTTCGTCCAGTTATGGGTCTGCGTGTTCCGCTGGCGCCATTGCAACTTGAGCACGAAATCCGGCCCGTAGGCCGCCCGGTAATGCAAGGGGATGTCCCACACTTCCAGATTGAGGTTGGGTTCGTGAACCCGCCAGGCAGCCATCCCGCATGCATTGGTTCCGCTGCCGGTTCCGGATCCCCCGCCCCCGTCTTCGCAGCACTCGGTGCCGCCCAAGCGGCCACCGCCACCACCGCCGTCACTGCCGCAGCCCGGGCCGTCCTCGTCATCGATCAGGTCCGGCCAGCCCTTCCCGAACACGCCGGCCGCCTCCTGGGCCGTCACCCGCCGCCAGCCGTCCGGCAGCAGATTGGCCGCAATCAGGAAATAGCCGCTGGCCTCGGCGAACAGGGTTTCCCCATCCATCCAAACCGCCCCCTTGAAGGTGGGATCCTCCACCAGATACTGGCCGTCCTGCTCGGTCACCACCGCGGCGTAGTGGTCTTCGCGCCAATGCACCACCGCCGGGACCGGCAGCCGCCCACGCTCCCGGAACGCGGTGATCAGGCCCAGATTGCGCGTATCCGCCAGGGTCTGGAGCTGCGCCAGCGAGAAGCCGGTTTCCGGCGAAGCCTGATGGCGGAGGTCCACCCGAACACTTCCGTCCAACCGCCGGGCCACGTTGAACAGGGCCAGCGGGCCGCAGCGGTAGGCCAGCTCGGGCTGCCGCCGCAGGTGGGCGAAAGCCTCGCAGGTCCGGACCCAAGTCTGGGTGATGGCGGGATCCGCCAGCACCCGGAACTGATGGGCGGTGATCAGCGGGGTCAGCTCCTCCACCCGGCCCAGGCTTTGCAGCAGGGTGCAGAGCCGGACCAGTGCGCGGTCCGCCAGCAGCTTCCCGTTGCCATCGCCATACGGGGCACAAACCACCCACGCCGCCCGCCAGTGTTCCAACGCCTTCGAGTAGCGACCCCGGCCCCGGTAAAACTGGCCCAGCTCCACCCGCAGCCCCGGCGTGAACTCCCCGTCCGGGTTCTCCACGATGTATTGCTCTACGTCCGCCAGCTGCTGCGCCAGCAATTCCGGCGTCAGCCGCTCGGTCGGCCGCGCCGTCGCCCTGTGCCGCCCCAGCAGCGCGTCCAACCGCCCCCGCTCGAAGGCCGTGCCGGGCCCTTCCCGCACTGCCACCACTTCCCGGGCCGTGGGCGCCGCCAGGTCGGGACCCAGGTCCGGGCTCCACTCGGGCCCGCGGGCAGGCAGGAGCTTGGCGGTGGGGTCCGCATGGGAGGTCGTCTCGGCGACCGCCAGCCAGACGACGCCCACGAGGGCGCCGAGTCCGGCCAGCACAGGGAGGAGGAGTTTTCGGGCGGCATCATGGCAGCAGGGCTTTGCGGGGAGACAGTTGGACCGCGGCGGGGTGCGCAGTCGGTCGTTTGTGGATTAACTGTGTTTATCCGTAGCATTTGGGGGGGGGTAATCGCGTCAAGCGGGTTTTGATGCCGCCCGAAACAATCCGAGACACCCAGCTCGGCAAAGTTCCGCCACCGCCGCCCCGAGACGCGGGACACGGGCATTGGTTACGTGCCCACGAAGGGCAGGCGGGTCGAAACACCGTGGTGCCGGGAACCTCTTTCACCGCCATCCCCTGCCCGTGTTGCCACTTTGCCTGGACGAGGCGCCAGCAGGCCAAATGCAGGGCCAAAGCGGCCCCGGCAATTCATGCGCAGCCTCCGGAGCGGGCCGGCAGAATCTACCGGGAACGGCGTCCGCTCGGGCGCAAAAGCCCTGAAAACAGGGCTTTTCTCCGGGTGGCACACACGTTGCTCAGTGGGTCGCGGGATGAATGTCAGCCTCGTTAACGCCGCCGCCGCGATGAACGCCAATGCGCGTTGGCAGGAGGTCATTTCCGAAAACCTGTCGGCGAGCTCGGTGCCGGGATTTCGCCGTCAGCAGGTGTCGTTTTCCGCCGTGGAAGCCGGCGTGATGCGCAACGATCCGTCGCTCCAGCACTGGTCGCTGCCCAAGGCCACGAACACGACGAGCTTTCAGCGCGGCGAACTCTACCGTTCGGACAACCCGCTGCATGTCGGCATCGAGGGCGCCGGCTTCTTCGAGGTGCAGATGCCCGACGGCACGCTCGGCTACACGCGCGACGGCTCGTTCCAGATGAACGCCCAGGGCCAGCTCGTCACGAAGCTGGGTTACCCGGTGATGGGCTCGAACGGCCCGATCCAGTTCGACCGCAACTCGCCCGCACCGATCTCGATTTCGCCCTCCGGCGAGGTCGCCCAGGGCGGCGAGAGCAAGGGCGAGCTCAAGCTCGTGGACTTCAACCAGCCGCAGCAGCTCATGCCGGTCACCGGCGGCTATTTCATCACCGGCACCTCGGGAATCATGCCCGAGGAGCTCCGGACCCCGGCGGTCCGGCAGGGATTTTTGGAAGGAGCCAACACGTCGTCCGTCGCCGAAATGGCCAACCTGATCACGGCCATGCGCGGCTTCGAGACCAACCAGCGCATCGTCCAGCTCAATGACGAGCGGATGGGTCGCGCGATCAGTGAACTCGGCAATCCGAACTGACCATGCTCCGCGCCCTCTACTCCTCCGCTGCCGGCATGCAGAGCCAGCAGACGAACCTCGACGTCATCGCGAACAACCTCGCGAACGTCAGCACCACCGGCTACAAGAAGAACAAGGTCGAGTTCCAGGACCTGCTCTACCAGACCGCGCGCAGCGCCGGCGCCGAACAGGGCGGCGGCAACCGCCTGCCCACCGGCCTCCAGGTCGGCCACGGCTCCCGCCTCGCCGCCACGTCCAAGGTCTTCACCACCGGCGAACTCACGCAGACCGGCGAGCGCTTCGATGTGGCGATCCAGGGCGACGGGTTCTTTTCGGTGACCATGGGCGACGGCACCAAGGCCTACACCCGCGATGGCGCGTGGAAGATTGATTCCCAGGGCCGCGTGACCACCAACGACGGCCTGCCGCTGGACGGCTTTCAGGCGGTTCCCGCCGGCACGACCGACATCTCCGTCTCCACCGACGGTTACGTCACCACCAAGGGCTCCGCCGGCACGCAGAGCTTCCGCGTGCAGCTGGCCCGGTTCGTCAATCCCGCCGGTCTCGAAAGCCTCGGCGGCAATCTCTATCGCGAGAACGAGGCGTCCGGCACCGCGGAGCTTGGCAACCCAGGCGAAAACGGCTTCGGCAGCCTGCGCCAGGGCTACCTCGAAATGTCGAACGTCAAGGTGGTCGAGGAAATGGTGAACCTCATCGTGGCCCAGCGGGCCTACGAGGTGAACTCCAAGGCCGTGCAGGCCTCGGACGAGATGATGCAGATCAGCAACAACCTCCGCCGCTGACCATGCGCCCTTCCCTGAACAACGTCGCCCGCACCACCCTCGGCCTGCTGCTGCTGCTCGCGGTGTTCGTCTTTCAGGCCCTGCCCGTCACGCTCACGCTGCCCGCCGAACTCAAGGTCACCCGCGACGGTGTGCAGCTCCGCGACCTGGCACCGGAAGGCACCGATCTGCCCGAGGTCCGGCTCGCCGGCGCGCCCGAATTCGGCCGGGTGCTGTTCCTTTCCCGCGCGCAGGTCACCGCGGCCCTCCGCGACGCGGCCCCGGGACTGACGGTCACCAACTGGGCCGGACCTGCCCAGACCAAGGTCAGCCGCCGCACCCGCCGCCTGGACGAGGCCGAATTGCTGAACGTCCTCACGGAAACCCTCCAGCATGAACTGGTCCGGGACGCCGGCACGCTGGAGCTCAAGCTCAGCCGTCCCTGGCCCGGCGCGAACATCCCGGACGAGCCGTTCACGGTGAAGCTGACCGACTCCTCCCCTTCCGGCCTCCAGTCCCACGGCGTCGTCCGCTTCGAACTGCGCGGCGACCGGGAATCCTTTGGCGTGTTCTCCGTGGCGATCGACGCCCGGGTCTGGGCCGAGGTGTGGGTCGCCCGCACGACCATTCCCCGCGGCCTCGGGCTGCGGGATGCCGAGGTCATGCGCGAACGCCGCGACCTGCTCACGCTGCGCGGCAGCCCCGCCCAGTTTTCCGCCGACGATGAACGGCTGGAGTTCGCCGAGAACGTCGCCGCCGGCACGCCCATCACGGCCCGGGCCCTGCGGCTCCGCGCGGTCGTCCGGCGCGGCAAGCTGGTGGATGCCGTGGTCATGAACGGCCAGCTCAGCATCACCGTCCGGGCCGAAGCGCTCGACGACGGCGCCCCGGGGCAGGTCGTCCGGGTCCGCAATCTCAGGTCCAAACGGGAATTCCGTGGAAAGGTCAAAGATGAACAGACAATCGTGGTTTCGCTGTAGTCCGGTCGTGGTCGCACTGACGCTCGCCATCCTGCCGGTGTCCCGCCTCGGCGCAGACTCCCTCTGGAAGGACGACACGTCGCGCCCCCTGACGTCGGACCGCCGCGCGCGCGCGGCCGGCGACATCCTCACGATCATCGTCGAGGAAAGCAGTTCGTCCTCGAAGGACAACACGACCTCCACCGCGAAGAAGTCCGGCCTCGATGCCAGCATCGCGAGCTTCCTTTACGCCCCTTCCGCCAGCGGCCTGCTGACCAAGGGCGGCAAGCTCCCGGCGGTTAAGATGGATTCGTCCTCGACCTTTGACGGCGGCGGCAAGGTGGCCAACACCGAGAAGATCACCGGCCGCATCGCGGTCACCGTGGTGGACGTGCTGCCCAACGGGAACCTCATCGTCGAGGGCACCCGCCGGACCAAGTTTGCCAACGAATCGCTCGACGCCGTGCTGCGCGGCACCGTGCGCGGAGAGGACGTCACCGCGGCCAACACCGTTTTCAGCTTCAACGTGGCCGACGCCAACATCCGCTACATCTCCAAGGGCACGGTGTCCGACTCGCAGAAGAAGGGCTGGTTCGGCCGGGCCTGGGACAAGGTCACCCCGTTCTGAGGAATCCCCCATGCGCTCCCTCCCCTCCGTCCGCGGACCACTGCTCCTGGCACTCCTGACGCTGCTGGCGGTCCTCCCGCTGCACGCCGGTGCCCGGCTCAAGGACGTCACGATGATCGCCGGGGCGCGGGACAACCAGCTGGTGGGCTACGGCATCGTCAGCGGCCTCGCCGGCGACGGCGACAAGGACCCGGTCTATTCGGTCCAGAGCCTCGCCAACATGCTTCAGAAGTTCGGCGTAACCGTGCCGGCGGCGACCGTCTCCACCAAGAACCTCGCGGTGGTCATGGTCACGGCCGACATCGGCCCGTTCCTCAAGGATGGCGCACGGATCGACGTGATGGTTTCGTCCTTCGGCGATGCGAAGAGTCTCCAGGGCGGCGTGCTGCTCCAGACTCCGCTCTATGGCGCCGACGGCAAGATTTACGCGATCGCCCAGGGTGCGCTCGCCGTGGGCGGCTTCGTGGGCGGCGCGGGCGGTGCCGGCGGGGCCACCGTGCAGAAGAATCATCCGACCGTCGCCAAGATCGCGGGCGGGGCGCTCGTCCAGCGCGAGATTCCGGCCACGATCGTCCGCAACCGCAACATCGAGGTCATGCTCCGCGAACCGGACTTCACCTCGGCGGCCCGGCTGGCGATGGCAATCAACGACGTGTTCACCAATGCGGCCACGGCCATCGACCCGACCACCGTGCGCGTCACGATGCCGGACGGCCTGCCCGAGGAAGCGGCGGTCCAGTTCATCGCCCGGCTGGAGTCGGTCGAGTTCATCCCCGACGTGCCCGCGCGGGTCATCATCAACGAGCGCACGGGCACGATCGTCGCCACGGCCAACATCCGGATCGCCGCCTGCGCGGTGTCGCACGGCGAACTCACGATCAGCGTCGCCAATTCGCAGGATGTCTCCCAGCCCAACGCCATGAGCAAAGGCGGCAACACGGCCGTGACTTCCCGGACCGACACCCAGATCAACGAGACCAAGGCCCGCCTCATCACGCTCAACGAGATGCCCACCATCGAGCAGGTGGCCGCGGGCCTGAACTCCATCGGTGTCACCCCGCGCGACATGATGTCGATCTTCCAGTCCCTCAAGGAGGCCGGCGCCCTGCAGGCCGAACTCATCATGCGCTGACCATGATCACCCCCCTTTCCAATTCGGCCGCCAACGCCGCCCACCTGACTCCCGAGCAGATCGCGGACAGCCCCGTCCTGACCGAACGGGACAAGCTGTCCGAGATGAGCCGCCAGTTTGAGGCGGTGCTGCTCCGGCAGATTCTCACCGAGGCTCACAAGCCGGTGTTCAAGTCCTCGATGTCACTGGGCTCCGCCGCGTCGTCCGTCCACCAGGATCTCCTGATCTCCGAGATGGCCAAGCAGATGACGCAGGGTCCGGGCACCGGCCTCGCCACCCAGCTCACCCGCGACCTGGGACGCCAGTTCAAAGCCGAGGCCGAAACCGAGGCCTGTGAGCGCCACGACGCCCGCCATCATTCCGACGCCCTTTCAACCGGCCTTCCGGCCACTACCGCCTCCCAGACATGGACACGCTGAAACGCCTGATCAACCTCCTCCGCGAGGAGCTGAAGCATTATGGCGAGATGCTGGCCCGGCTCGACCACCAGCAGGACCTCGTCATCCACCGCGCGTCCGAAGACCTGCTGGCAAGCGTCTCCTCCGTGCAGGCCCAGGCCGCGGCCATCCAGCAGGCCCGGGCCCTGCGCGAACAGGCGCAGTTGGAGCTCGCCGACGAACTGGGCAGCCCCGAGCCGACTTTCTCCAACGTGATTCCCCGGCTGCCCGCCGACTACCAGCCTCTGGTCTCTGCCCTCGTGGACGAGAACAACGAACTCCTCATCCGCGTGCAGCAGCGCGCCCGGCAGAACCATCTGCTGCTCACCCGTTCGGTCGAGTCCATGCAGCGCCTGATCAACACGCTGCTGCCCGCCCCGCCCACGGTCGTTTACAACGGCGGCGGTCACCGTTCCGCGCCGGCGCTGCCTTCCCGCGCCGCGTTGCTCGAAGTCGTCGGCTAACCCGCTTTTCCCTCCCCCGCCATGCCTGGTCTCCTCGACAGTCTCAGCCTCGGTTCCCGGGCGATGCAGACCCACCAGAAGGGAGTCGCGGTCGCCGGGCACAACCTCGCGAACGTCAACAACACCGCCTACGCCCGGCAACGGCTCAACGTCACCACGGCGGCGCCGGTGTCCACGGCCTACGGCCTCGTCGGCAACGGGGTCGAGGGCACGGCGGTCACGCAGGTCCGCAACACGATCCTCGACCAGAACATCCAGGTCGAAACCAGCGCCCGCGGCGCCCTCGAGGCCCAGCAGGAGGCGCTCCAGTGGGCCGAAGCGGGACTGGGCCAGCCCCTCGCCGGCGCCACCGACGGGGCCAAGGGACTTGCCGGCCGGCTTTCGGGCCTGTTCGAGGCTTTTCAGGCCGCCGCCGCCGCCCCCGGCGATTCGGCCGAACGCAGCTCGCTGATCCGGCAGGCGTCGGACCTCGCCGCGCACTTCCGGCAAGTGGACCAGCGCCTCGGGGCCGTCACGGATTCCCTCAACGAATCGGTCGCCACGGACGTAACCGCAGCCAACGGCCTGCTCGGCGAAATCGCGCGCCTTAACGAACAGATCGGCCGGGCGGAAGTCTCCGATGGCAGCACCGCCAATGACCTGCGCGACCTGCGGCAGGGGAAGCTCGAGGCACTTTCCCGGCTCGTGAAAGTGGAGACGGCGACCAACGACCTGGGCGGGCTCGAAGTGTCGGTCGCCGGCAACACGCTGGTGAGCGGCAACCAGGTCAGCGACCAGCTCGAGGCGTTCACGGATGCCGACGGACGGACGATGGTCCGGACCTTGGCCGACGGCACCCCGCTCGACCTGACCGGCGGGCGCATCCAGGGAACCATCGAGGCCCGCGACGGCGCCGTGGCCAGCCTGCGCGAACAGGTCAATCTCACCGCCGGCCGCCTCATCGCCGAGGCCAACGCAATTCATCAGCAGGGCTTCGCCCGCGACGGCACCACCGGAGCGGACCTCTTCACCGGCACCGGCGCCGCGGACATCGGCGTCAATGCCGACCTGGTCGCCAATCCCAACCGCCTGCAGCTCGCTTCCGAGGCCGGCGCGGATGGGGATGGCAAGGTCGGGGCCCAGCTCGCCCAACTGGCCAACCGCTCCCTCGCGGAATTGGGAGACCGCACGGTGGGGCAGAATTTCAACCAGGCCGTGGCCGACCTGGGCAGCGCCGTGGCCGGCGTCGAGGGCAGCCTCGCGGACCAACGCCTCGTGGACGAGATGCTCGGCAGCCAGCGGCAGTCGATGAGCGGCGTGTCCCTGGACGAGGAAATGACGGACCTGATGAAATACCAGAAAGCCTACGCGGCTTCCGCCAAGCTCATCTCCACAATCGACGAGATGCTCGATGACGTCATCAACCTCAAACGCTAGCCCGCTTCCGAACGCCCGCTGAGGAGCACATCACCGGAGGGACCAGTCCATGCGCGTCGCGACCAACCAGTTCTCGAATTCGCTGATCAACCAGCTCGGCAAGCTTTCCACCCGGCAGGAGCGGCTCCAGACCGAGGCGGCCAGCGGCAAACGGCTCCAGACCGTCGCGGACGATCCAGTCGCCGCGAGGCGGCTGCTCGACCTGCAGGCCCAGGCTGGCACCGTCGCCCAATATCAGAAGAACATCGGCCGGCTACAGGACGCCACAAATGCCGGCTACTCCGGTCTCCGGGCGGTCCAAAAGGTGTCCAACCGGGCCGGCGAAATCGCCACGCTGGCAGACGGCCTGAAAACGCCCGAGCAGCTCCGCACCTACGCGACCGAGGTCAACAAACTCATCAACCAGGCCGTGAGCGAGCTGAACCGCAAACAGGGCGACAGTTATCTCTTCGGCGGCACCAAGACCGACCAGCCGCCCTTCACGGTCGAGACCGACGCCACCGGCCAGGTCACGGCCGTCACCTTCCAAGGGAACACGTCGGGAAATCCGACGGAGATCGCGGCCGGCGTGTCGGTGACCGCCAATGTTCCCGGGGCCAACTCCACGGGTGACGGACCACGCGGACTCGTGGCCGACAGCCGCCACGGCGCGGACTTCTTCAACCACCTGATCTCCCTCCGGGACAATCTGCTGGCCGGAAACAAGCAGGAGATCGCCGACACCAACCGCGCCGAACTGGCGGCGGACGAGGACAACCTGATTTACCATCTGGGTGAATACGGCGCGACGCTGTCCCAACTGGAAGCCGCCGATGCTTCCGCCACCAGCCTCAGCACGGAACTCGCCGGCGAGACTTCCCGCACCGCTGACGCCGACCTGGCCGAAACGCTGGTGCGCCTCAACGAGACCCAGACCGCCTACCAGGCCACGCTCCAGAGCGCCTCCAAGCTGATGAACCTGTCCCTGATGGACTATCTCCGCTGAGGTCGCTCCAGCGAACGCCAACCGCTTTGCCAGTCGAACCATTCGGAAGCGCGGAACTGCTTCTTGTAGTCCATCGAAGGGCAGTCGTGGAACGCATAGCCCGGATGATAATAACGCGCCCCGCGGCGCCGGGCCTCGTCCATCTCCCAGATCATCGTCGCGATGCCAAGGCTGCGGACGGAAAATTCCGGTTCAAAGATCGCATAGACGCTGGAAACGCATTCCCGCCCCACATCCAGGTAGCTGGCCGCGACGAGGCGGCCGCCGAGGCGGGCGGTGATTTCCACCAGCGAGCACGGATACGCCGCCAGGTCGTCCCCGAGATATCCGGCCAACGACGGTGGCGGATCCTCCTCGAAGCGGGTGCGATGCCGCCGGAACACCGCTTCGCGCTCGGCGTCGAGCACGGCGGGTCCGGCCCGGACGGCGAGGTCCGCATTCCGACGGCGGATCCGGCGCTGGCTGGCCGTCAGCTCGCAGCGCGGCAGGTCCACCCGCACCGGCTGCACCCAACGGAGCTTGGCCTGACCGACGAACAGCGAATAGCGGAAGAAGGTCCGCCCGAAATGCCGCCAGCCGAGATTGAGCAGCCCATCCAGCTGTTCCGGTTTGAGGGACGCGATCTCAGTCTCCTCCATCACCAATGGATACGGCAACGGCCGGTCCCGCAGCGAATCGGAGGAAGTCGAGGATTCCACCGCCGCAGCGTCCGCGAAGGCGCCATCCGACACAAGCGCCGCCGGGCAGCCCTCAGGTCGGGAACAGCTCCGGCGCCACCTGCCGGGCCAGGGCCAGCGAGCGTTCGTAGGCGCCCTTGGCGGTGCCCGTGCGGATCGCCTCGGCGGTCATCGCGCGGGCTTCGTCCACCTTCAGCCGCCGGACGAGAAATTTCGCTGCCGGCACGACCGCGGGAGTGGCACTGAGTTCCTGGACGCCCAGCCCGACAAACAGCGGAATGACCGCGGGATCGCCCGCGGCCTCGCCACAGACACCCACCCAGCAGCCGTGCTCGCGGGCCGCCTCGATGGTCATCTGCATGAGACGCAGCACGCCGGGATGCGAAACCTGATGCAGGTGGGCCACGCGTTCGTTCATGCGGTCCACCGCAATCGTGTATTGGGTGAGGTCGTTCGTGCCGAAGCTGAAGAACTTCACATGGGGCGCGAGCAGCGGCGCAATGAGTGCGGCTGAAGGCACCTCGATCATCATGCCGACCTCCATCTGCTCGTCGAACGGCACGCCGGCACTGCGGAGTTCCTGCCGGCATTCGTCCAGCAGCGCGTTCGCCGCCAGCAGCTCGTCGAGGGACGAGATCATCGGATACATCAGCTTCACGTTGCCGTGGGCGCTCGCCCGCAGGATGGCGCGCAACTGCTGCTTGAACTGCGCCGGCCGGTCGAGACTGATGCGGATGGCCCGCCAACCGAGAAAGGGATTCTCCTCGCGGTGCGCGTCCTCGGCCGGGAGCTTGTCGCCGCCGAGGTCCAGCGTCCGGATCACGACCCCGGCCGGCGCAAGGGCGGCCGCGGCTTCACGGTAGGCGGCGAATTGGGCTTCTTCGTCCGGCGCTTCCGACGATTTGAGGAACAGGAATTCCGTGCGGAACAGCCCGACCCCTTCGGCCCCCGCCTCCTTCACTGCCGCGGCATCGGCCGGGTCATCGATGTTGGCGGCGAGGATGATCTTCGAGCCATCGAAGGTGACCGCCGGCTGCTCCCGCAGGTCGCGGAGCCGTTGCTCAAACGCCGCCCGGCGTTCCCGAATCTGGCCGTATTGGAACAGCGTCGCGTCGGTCGGGTTGAGGATCAGCGTGCCGCTGTGGCCATCGAGCAGCGCGTATTCGCCGGACCGGACGTGGCGCGTGGCCTGCCAGAGCCCGACGACCGCCGGAATCCGGAGTTTGCGGGCCATGATGGCCGTGTGGCTGGTCTGGCCACCGCCATCCGTGGCAAAGCCTAGCACTTTCGTCCGGTCCAGCACCGCCGTCGTGCTCGGCGACAGGTCCGGCGCCACCACGATCACGGGCTCGGTCAGCCGGCTCAGGTCGGAGGCGGACGCTACGCCCATCAGGTTGTTCAACACCCGGTGAGCGACATCCCGAACATCGGCGGCCCGCTCGCGCAGATAGTCGTCGTCCACCGCCGCCAACGCGTCGGCGTATTTGCCGGCCACTTCGTGAAACGCGGCCTCGGCGTTGCGCCGGCGTTCCGCGATGCCGCGGTTCACCTCGTCGAGAAGCGTCGGATCGTCCAGCACGAGCAGTTGGGTCTCGAAGATCTCCGCCTCCTTGGCCCCCATCGCAGACGACACCTGCCGCTGGACGGCGTGCAATTCCTCGCGGGTTTCCATGAGCGCGCGCTGGAAGCGATCGAGTTCACCGGGCACTTCAGAGGCGTCCAGCTCGCGTTCGGGCAGCTCGGCCGGTCCGTGGCCGATCACCAGCACCCGCGCATGGACGACGCCTCCGGCGGCCGCGATGCCCGGATAGGCCCGCTCGCCGGCATGGGAGGAAAACTGGGCTGAAGTCGGCACGAAAGAGTCGGTCAGTTGAGCTTGAGGAAGTTCGCGAGCAGCGTCCGGCCGCTTTCGGTCAGGATGCTTTCCGGATGAAACTGCACGCCCCAGATGGGCAGGGTCCGGTGCTTCAGTCCCATGATCTCGTCCTCGGCCGTCCACGCGGTGACCTCCAGTTCCGGGGGGACCGTGTCCCGTTTGGCCACCAGCGAATGGTAGCGGGTCGCGTTGAACGGATTCGGCATGCCGGCGAAGAGGTCCTTGCCGTTGTGGTGAATCGGCGAGGTCTTGCCGTGCATCATCCGGTAGTTGACCACGACCGAAGCCCCGAACGTGTGGGCGATGCACTGGTGGCCGAGGCAAACGCCCAGAATCGGAATGCGGCGTTCGGCGAACGCGCGGATCAGCTCGTTCGAGAGGCCGGCCTCCCGGGGCGAGCACGGCCCCGGCGAGATCAGCACCCGCTCGGGCTGGAGGGCCAGGGCCTGTTCGACGCTGATCTGGTCGTTGCGGTGGACCTGCATGTCCACGCCCATCTCGCCCAGATATTGGACGAGGTTGAAGGTGAACGAGTCGTAGTTGTCTATGACCAGCAGCATGGTGAGGGAGGCTAATGGGGTTGGAAACGCTTGGGAAGCCGGCAGACCGGAGCCGCAGTCATGGAGGAAATCAGGTGCGAACAGGCGCCTGGCGCGGCCAGGTGAGGATGACGACGGCCAGCACAATGATGGCCGCTGCGAACAGCATGGGCGGCGTCACCGTTTCGCCGAGCAGCGCCCAGCCGAGAAACACCGCGATGACCGGATTCACGTAGGCAAAGGTGGACACCTTGGCCGGTGACACCACCCCCAGCAGCCAGACGTAGGCGCTGAACGCAATCCACGAACCGAACACAATGAGGTAGGCCATCGCCAGAAGCGAAGCCGAGGAAACTGCCGCCGCATTGAACTGCCCGACTTCGCCGCGGCCGACCGCGACCACACACATCACCAACCCGCCGCCGAGCATCTGCAGGGCGGCGCCCATCCAGGGCGACGCCGGCTTGGCGCTGTGCTTCGCGAGCATGGACCCCAACGCCCAACTGATTGTCGCCAGCAGCAACGCCACCGCCCCGCCCCAGTGGATGCCGGCGACGCCGGTTTCCTGCCTGAGCACCAGAAAGCCCACCCCCACAAGGCCGAGGGCGATTCCCGCCCAGACATGCCACGGTGGCCGCGTGCCGCCCGGGCGGGCCCAGTCGAACACCGCAAACCACACCGGGACCGAGGCGATAAACAGGGCGGCGAAGCTGGAGGAAACATGCTGTTCCGCCCAGATCACGAGGCCGTTGCCGCCGAGCAGCATGACCGCCCCGGCACCGAGCGAATTCCGCGCCTGAACCCACGTCGGCCAGGGCATTCCGCGCAATTTGAGCAGCAGCAACAGCACGGCGCCCGCGACCGCGAAACGCACCCCGCCCAGCAGGAACGGCGGCAACGTCTCGACCCCGATCCGGATGGCCAGGTAGGTCGAGCCCCAGATCAGGTAGAGCGCCGCGAAGGCCAGCAGCACCAGCGACCGTGGTGGCCGGTGGGTGGATGGAGGCAGTTGGTCTTTCATTGGGTATGAACGGCCCGAAACTGGCGGCGGAAACAAAAAACCCGCCGGCATCAGCGGCGGGTTCTTGAATCAGTCAGTCTTGGGTCTGTTAAACGAAGTCCCGCCTTCCCGGCCATGCGAATGGCCCATTTGGCCATCGGCCAGGCAGCAATGAGCACTACCGCGCAGTTCGGCGCGGCGAGCAACATTGCGGGCGTGGTTTTCGTCACAGGGCGGCGAGAGTTCGGCATTCCGCGGCGCAATGTCAACCGCGGCGCCAGTTCAGTGGGCTGCCTTCTTCTTGCTGAAGACGTGCGTCGCGTGGCCGAAGAACACTTCGGCCGACTCCAGGATCGTTTCCGACAGCGTCGGATGCGGATGCACGATGGCGGCCAAGTCCTCGGCCGTCGCCTGCATCTCCACAAGGACCGCGCCTTCGCCGATGAGCTCGCCGGCGCCGTGGCCAACGAGGCCCACGCCGAGAATGCGGTGCGTGCCCGGTTCGAGCACCAGCTTGGTCAATCCGTCCACCCGATCGTAGGTCAGCGCACGACCGGAGGCGCCCCACGGGAACTTGGCGATCTCCACCGCGATGTTCTTCGCCTTGGCCTCCTGTTCGGTCAGACCGACCCAGGCCACTTCCGGATCGGTGAAGACGACTGCGGGCAGTGCGTAATCGCGGTTCACGGCCCCGCCGTCACCGGCGATGTTCTCCACCGCGATGCGGGCTTCCTTGCTGGCCTTGTGGGCGAGCAGGATCCCGCCGGCAATGTCGCCGATGGCGCAGATGTTCGGGTCGGTGGTCTGCATGCGCTCGTCCACCTTGATGAACCCCTTTTCGTCGCGCTCGACCTTGGTGTTCTCCAAGCCCAAGTCCGCCCCGTTCGGAGCGCGGCCCACGGAAACCAGCACGCGGTCGTAGAGTTCCTCGAGCTTCTCGCCATTGAACTCGCTAACGACCTTGATCTGCTTTCCGGCCGTCTTCATCTCCAGCACCTTGGATTTCAGCCGGACTTCCTTGAACGCCTTCTTGGCATACAACGCGACGGGTCGGGCGAGGTCCGGGTCGGCCCCGGCCAAGATCGCGTCCAGTGCCTCGATGACCGTGACTTTGGAGCCCAGCGTGGCGTAAACCGTGCCCAGCTCCATGCCGATGTAACCGCCGCCGATCACCAGCAGGTTTTCCGGAATATCCGGAAGTTCGAGCGCCTCGGTCGAGGTCATAACCCGCGGATTGCCGAGATCAAAGGCGCGCGGCAACGCCGGCTTGGAACCGATCGCGACGATCCCCTTCTCAAAGCGGATGAACTGGTTCCCCTGCCCCTCGACTTCGACCCGCAGCGTGTTGGAGTCCTCGAAGTGACCCCGGCCGTGCATCACGGTCACGCCGCGCATCTTGGCCAGACTGGCGATGCCGCCGCCAAGGCGTTCCAGAATCGAGTTCTTCCAGGCCCGCAGGGCGTCGAGGTCCAGCTTCGGCTCACCGAAGCTGATGCCGCGCTTGGCCGATTCCTTGGCCGTGTGGATGGCATGGGACGCGTTGAGCAGGGCCTTGGAAGGTATGCAACCGCGGTTCATGCAGACGCCGCCGAGGCGCGGGTCGCGCTCGACCAGAATGACCTTTTTGCCGAGGTCGGCCGCATAGAACGCCGCTGCGTATCCGCCCGGGCCGGCACCGACGACAACGATCTCCGTTTGAATGGGGTCCATGGTCTGAAATCAGAGGGCTGCAGCCTCGGCCGGGAATTCCTGAAGTTCCTTCACCAGATCGACGGTGAACCGCGCCGCGGCCCCGCCGTCAATCACCCGATGATCGTAGCTGACCGTCAGCGGCATCAGCGGCCGGGCCTCAATCTTTCCGTCGGCTAGGACCGCCGGTTTGAGCGAGGTCTTGCCGATGCCCAGGATGGCGACTTCGGGCTTGTTGATGATCGGCGTGAAATGTCCGCCGCCGATGGCGCCCTGGTTCGAGATCGTGAAGGAACCGCCCTTCATGTCGTCGGCCCCGAGCTTCCGATCGCGGGCCTTTTCCGCGATGGCCGCCAGTTCCCTGGCGAGTTCGAGCAGCGACTTCTTGTCGGCATCCCGCAGCACCGGCACCAGCAGGCCGGCATCGGTGTCCACCGCGATGCCGATGTGGCAGTAGTGCTTCAGCACGAGCGTTTCGGCGACCTCGTTGACGCTGGCGTTGAACTTCGGGTGCTTCTTCAGCGCGTTGACCAGTGCCTTGATGATGAACGGCGTCGGGGTGAGCTTGGCTCCGGCCGCCTCGTAGGCCGCCTTGAACTGTTTGCGCAGAGCCTCGATCCGGCTCATGTCGGCCTCGTCGAACTGGGTGACGTGAGGGAGAGAAACATTGTTCTCCACCATGCGCGCGGAAATCACCTTGCGAAGCGGACTGAGCGGCTCAGCGGAAACCGGTCCAAACAGCGAAAAATCCACATTCACTGGCTCGAAGACCAAGCCCTTGGGCTCCTCGGCATGCCGGCCGGCGCGCGCAACGCCCCGTTCCAAACGGGAAACATACCGCGCCAGGTCCGCGACCACGACCCGTCCGCCGGGTCCTGAACCGGTCACCCGGGCCAGCCGGATGCCCAGTTCCCGGGCCACTTTACGCACGTAAGGCGAAGCGGCAGGTTCCGGCCCGGCTTCGCCAGCATCTTCCGGAATGAAATCATCTTCTTCCACTTCGACCACCCGGGCTGCCCGCCGGGCGGGAGCCGCCGAAGTCGGCGTGGTGGCCGGAGTCGCCGCGGGAGCGGCCGGCGCACCGGCGCCACCCAAGGACAGAATGACCGTGCCCACGGTGATCTTTTGGCCTTCCTTGACGAGGATGGCAGTGACCGTGCCGGCGGCCGTGGACGCGATGGGCGCGACCGCCTTCTCCTGTTCGAGTTCGATGATGGTCTGGCCGACTTCGACCGAGTCACCCACCTTCACCAGTATGCTGGCGACGGTTCCGGAATCCGCCGTTTCGCCGATTTTGGGGAGTTTTACATCCATAGAAAATCTGAGCGGCAAGTCTGGCTTAGAGTCTGAGACTGGCAAACGGACTTTTTTGGTCGGGTTTTCAAATACCTGTTGCCGGAACAGCCGCAGATATGACTCTCGGCGCGCCAATGCCGCTCTCTTTGGTCCAACGTCGCGTGCGCACCTTCCTCGAACAGCTGGGCGAACTCTCCCAGCTGATCGGCGAGGCGATCGCCTCCCTGCGCCACCAACGGCCGTCCTGGAGGGACTTTATCGATCAACTCTACTTTGTGGGGGTCAAAAGCCAGAGCGTGGTCATCACGACCGGGGCGGCGACCGGAATGGTGCTGTGCGCCCAGACGTTTTTTCAGTTCCACAAGGTCAAGATGGACACCGCGACCGGCGCCGTCGTGAGCGTCGGCATGTCGAGCGAGCTGGGACCGGTGCTCGCCGGCCTGATGCTCACCGCCCGGGTCGGAGCCGCCATGGCCGCGGAACTGGGCACGATGAAGGTTACCGAGCAGATTGACGCGCTCCGCACCCTCGCCACCCATCCGGTGGATTATCTGGTCGTGCCACGCCTTCTCGCCGCCGTGGTCGCTGGCCCCCTGCTGACTGCCGAGGCGATCGTCGTCGGCATCGCGGCCAGCTACATGGTCGGCGTCAACCTGCTGGGCATCGAGGGCGCCTACTATTTGGCCTACATCAACCGCTACACGGAACCGCACGACGTGGTAATCGGCCTGATCAAGGCCACCTGGTTCGGCGGCATCATCGCGATGATCAGCTGCTACAAGGGACTTACCTGCCCGCAGGGGGCGGAAGGCGTCGGCCGGGCGACCACCGAGGCGGTGGTCGCGGCCAGCATCACGATCCTGATCAGCAACTTCTTCCTCACCCTGTTCCTCACGCGGCTGTTCAACTGAGATGATCGAAGTCCGCAATCTCTGGAAGGCGTTCGGTTCGCAACCGGTGTTGCGGGGCACTTCAATGCGCATCGAAAAGGGCGAGGCTGTGGTGATCATTGGTCGTTCGGGCGGTGGGAAGAGCGTCCTGCTCAAGCACCTGATCGCGCTGCTGCAGGCGGATCAGGGGCAGGTCATCATCGAAGGCCAGAACCTCTGCGAACTGAACGAACGCCAGTTGCTCCGGGTGCGGCGGAAATTCGGCATGCTGTTCCAGATGGCGGCCCTGTTCGATTCCCTGACCGTTTACGAAAACGTCAACTTCGTGCTCCGGCGCGAACGGAAGCACACCGAGGCCGAAATGCGCCGGCTCGTGGCCGAGGCGCTGGAAATGGTGGAATTGCCGGGCATCGAGCAGAAGAAGCCGGCGGAGCTGTCCGGTGGGATGCGCAAACGGGTGGGACTCGCGCGGGCCATCGTTTACCGGCCCGAAATCGTGCTCTACGACGAACCCACCACCGGACTGGACCCCATCGCCGGTGCGCGGATCGACAGCCTTATCCGCCGCGTGTGGGAACATTTGCACGTCACCAGCATCGCGGTGACCCATGACATGCCCAGCGCCCGGCGCATCAGCGACCGCATCCTGATGCTGCACGAAGGCGTTATCTACGCCGACGGCAAGACCGGTGACATCCTCGGCTCGTCCGATCCGATCATCCACAATTTCGTGAACGGCATTCCGACCGTGCGCCCGTCCGCGACCGCCGCCACCGCCCTGAACCCCACCGATTTCTGATTTCCATGGCCTCCTCCAACTCCCGCAAAGTCGGCCTGTTCGTGACTCTGGCGCTCGCGATCGTCGTGGCACTGATCCTGAACTTCAGCAAGGGCCGTGGCCTGTTCACCCCGTCCTACACCATCACGGTCATCGCCGAGAGCGTCGGCGGGCTGAAACCCGGGGCAGCGGTGAGCATGTCCGGCGTGCCCATCGGCAGCGTGCTTGCGATCGAACTCACCGCCGACCGGCGGGCGGTTTCCATCACCTGCCGCATCCTGAATCGTTACGAGGTTCACACGGACGCCAAATTCGACATCGAGACGTCGGGATTCCTGGGTGACCAATACGTCTCGATCGTGCCCGCGGACAACAAGGGCACCGCGCTGAAGGACGGTGACACGGTGAAGGCCCAGTCGCCGTTCAACCTGCAGGAGGCCGCCCGCTCCGCCACGCATCTGCTGACCAAGCTCGACGCCGCCGTGGACCGCATCAACGGCGCCATCGGCCGCGTGGACAAGCTGCTGCTCTCCGAGCAGACCCTGACCAACCTTTCGGCCACGGCAGCCAACATCCGGGAGGTCACCGAGCGGGCCAAGAGCGCGGTCAGCCGCGTGGACCTGCTGGTCGCAACCAACGCAGTGTCCTTCACCGCGGCCCTGAGCAACCTCAATGCGGTTGCGGTTTCGCTGCAGGGGGTGGCCACCAACCTCAACTCCACCTTCCAGCGCGCCGATCCGGCGTTTCAGACAGCGCTCAAGGAAGCCGCCGCCGCCACGGCCGATCTTCGGGTTGTCACCGGCGAGATCCGCGAGGGCCGGGGCATGGTCGGTGCACTCCTGCGCGACGAGGCGGTGCGCGACAATTTCTCGCTCACGATCAGCAACCTCACGGTGGTCAGCAGCAATCTGGCGAAGCACGGTCTGCTCTACAAACCGAAGCAGGTGAAGCCGCTGAACGACAGTTCGCCTTACACGGGCCGTTCACCGTTCCGCTGATTTTTCGACCGCAACGAAAATTTAAGGGAACAGGGCTTGACGGTCAGATGCCCCACGCCTAGACAGGCGCCGCAAATTGAATACGCATTATGGCTGCTGAAAAAACCATCGAGCAACGGATCAAGGACATCATCGTTGAGCAGCTTGGGGTCAATGCCGATCAGGTCACACCCGAAGCCAAGTTCATCGAGGATTTGGGCGCAGATTCCCTCGACACCGTCGAGCTCGTGATGGCTCTCGAGGAGGAATTCGGCGCCGAGATTCCCGACGAGGAAGCCGAGAAGCTTCAGAGCGTCGGCGACGTGATCAAATACATCGAGGAGATCCAGTCCAAGTAACCGCCGTCACGGGGACTCGCCGATCTTCAATGACGAAAGGGGCAGCTTCGGCTGCCCCTTTTGCGTTCTTCGCCCGGTCACTCTGGCCGGCTGCGAACTCGCATCCGCGGAGCCTTGCCATCGGCGGACTTCGCCCCCGCAGCGATCCCCTTCTCCGCCAGGTCCATGAACTGCGCCTGGCTGCGGACCGTATCGCGACCCGGCGGGCGGGCCGCCGCAACGTATTCACCGGTGGCCAGCAGGCTGCGGGCCTTCACGTTGTCGGTGAGCTGGATCGCGAGCACCTCGCTCAGAATGCGTTCGCGCAGGCGGCCATCAAGGATGGGGAACACCACTTCAATGCGGCGGAAAAGATTTCGCGGCATCCAGTCCGCACTGCCGACATAGACCTCCGGCTGACGCGCGTTTCCGAAATGCCAGATCCGCGAGTGCTCCAGAAAGCGGTCCACGATGCTGCGCACGCGAATGTTGTCACTCAGGCCCCGGACGCCTGGACGCAGGCAGCAGATTCCGCGGATGATCAGGTCGATCTCCACCCCGGCCTGCGATGCCTCATAAAGCGCATCAATCACCTGCGTCTCCACAAGGGCGTTCATCTTCGCGACGATTCGGCCTGGAAGTCCGGCCCGCGCATGTTCGGTCTCCCGGCGGATCAGCCGCAGGATTTCCGCATGCATCTGGAACGGCGCGACGAGGAGCCGCTGGGTTCCCTGAAACTGGCAGATGCCGGTGAGCAGGTTGAACAGGTTGGTCGCATCCTCCCCGAACTCCGGCAGGCAGGTCAGCAGGCTCAGGTCGGTGTAGAGCTTCGCCGTGCCGGGATTGTAATTGCCGGTGCCCAGGTGGACGTAGCGGCGGATGCGGTCTTCGTCGGCCCGGACCACCAGCGCCATCTTGCAGTGGATCTTGAAGCCGACGATGCCGTAAACGACGTGGACCCCGGCCTCCTCCAGCGCGCGGGCCCAGCGGATGTTGTTCGCCTCGTCGAACCGCGCCTTGAGTTCAACCACCGCGGTGACCTGCTTGCCGTTCTTCACCGCGTTCATCAGCGCACCGACGATCCGCTGGTCGCCGCCGGTGCGGTAGAGGGTCTGCTTGATGGCGAGCACCTGGGGATCGGCGGCCGCCTGCTCCAGGAACTCCACGACGCTGTTGAAGCTGTCGTAAGGGTGGTGGAGCAGCAGGTCGCGCTCGCGGATTGCGGCGAAAACGGAACGCTTCCTGAGACCCCGAAGCGCCGGCACCACCGGCCCGCTGAACCGCCGGTCCCTCAGCTCCGGCGGATTGTGGTCATCCAGGATCATCATCAGACGGGTGGGATTGACCGGTCCGTCCACCGCGTAGAGATCGTCCGCCGTAAGAGCAACATTGCTCAGCAGTTCACCGCGCACAGACGGCGGACAGTTGGCGGCCACTTCGAGGCGCACCGCCGCCCCCTTCCGTCGCTTGTCCAACTCGTGCTCCATCGCCCGCAGCAGATTTGGAACCTCGTCTTCATCAAGATAGAGCTCACTGTTCCGGGTGACCCGGAATGGCCATGCGCCTTCGATGAGCATGCCGGGAAACAGTTCGCCGAGATGTCCCGCGATCAGGTCGCCCATGTAGACGTAGTCCCGGCCACCGCCTTCCGGCCGGGGAAGTTTCAAGAGCCTCGGCAGTGCCCTCGGAACTTGAACCACCGCCAGCCAGCGGCGGAGTTCTCCGCGGAAAGTGCCGTGCAACTGAACGATGAGATTGAGGGATTTGTTGAGCAACTGCGGAAACGGGTGCGACGGATCCACAGCCAACGGCGTGAGCACAGGATGGACCCTCTCCCGGTAGTAGGCATCCAGCCATTCACGGTCATCGGCCTCGACTCCGTCGGCCGCCACAAAGCGGATGCCAGCCTCGGCGAGGGCCGGCAGCAACTCCTCGCGCCAGCACCGATACGCATCATCCACCAGCCGCAAAACCCGCTGCCGCACCGACCGCAACGTCTGCTGGACGTTCAGTCCGTCCGGGGTCCGCTCGGTCACGCCGTCCTCGGCCGCCTGCTTAAGGCCAGCCACCCGGACCTCGAAGAACTCGTCGAGGTTGGAATGGACGATGCAGAAGAACTTCACCCGCTCGAGCAGCGGCGTCGTCCCGTTCAATGCCTCGTCCAGCACCCGCTGGTTGAACTCCAGCCAGCTCAGTTCCCGGTTGAAGTAGCGGGACGGCGGGGCGGCCGCCGGCCGGGAGGTGGACTTGGACTTAGGCATGAACGTGAGGCGCCGACGCTAGCCAGCGTTTGGCGACAGGCGAGTGACAATTCCAAGGCGGACGGTTCCGGGCCAATCAGCGGGAGGCCGTCTCCGGACGATACCATTCGCCCCGCAGCCAGTCCGCGATGAGCTCGATCTCCTCGCGCTTGAGCACCCCATCCTTCTCGAAACGGGGCATCCGGTCGTTCTTCTTGCCGTAGAAACGCTCGTGGGCTGGATCGGCGATGACACCGATCAGCCATTCCCGCGAGCCCCAGCCGGTCAGATCCACGGTATTGGCGTCCGGGTCGGGTTTCCGGAACTGGTGGCAGTCCGTGCAGCCAAACTCGTCCCGCAAAAGTTCCCGGCCCTGACCAATGATGGCCCGGTCGCGCACATCGGCCGCCTTCTGGGAAAGCAGTTCCGATTCTGCGCTCACGGCCGCGATGACCTTCTCCAACTCGGCCTGCTTGGCGGGAAGCTTCTTCGCGAGCTTTTCCTTCACCCACTTCGCCATTTTGCCGTCCTTGAACTTGGTCCAGCCGTAGTAGCGGTCCGAACTGACCAGCTTGGGATCCAGCATGCCTGCGAGCCACTCCCGCGAACCGAATCCCTTCAGGTCCGGCGCGGAACCGGGATCCGTGACGAGCAGCTTCTGTCCGGGCTTCGGGGAGGCCGCGTCGGCCCCATTGAGCCGCACCAGGTCTCCCGCGGGGGCACCGTATTTGGCCTCGATCGACGCCACCGTATCTCCGGCCTGGACCTCGTGTTCGAGCACACGGGCGACGCCGGTGCCATCATGCCCGTCGAACTGATGACAGCTTGAACAGTGGCGGGCGAACAGCCGTGGGCCGCGGGTGAAGGGATCGTTCCTCAGCAAGTTGACCGCGCCGGTCGCCGGAATGCCGGTCGGCGCCTTGGCCAGTTCCACCACCCGTTCTGCATCCTGATGCGCCTGCTGGACCGCCAGATGAAATGCCTTGTCGGCCCCGTCCTGCTTCTTGGCCTGCCACGTCAGGAGTCCGGCCCCCAGCATCACGGCGAAGAGAAATGCCACGTTGAACCGGTGCCCCAGCTTCCATTTGCCGACGAGCGGCATCGCCGCCAGCACCAGCATCGCGAGGCTCGGAATGACGATCGCGCCCCACACTTCGGTGCCGCCGGGGAAGTATTTGAGGAACTGGAACAGGAAGAGGAAATACCACTCCGGACGGGCGGCAGAATACGGCTCGCTGGGATCCGCGGGCGCGGCCAGCTCCGCCCCACGGAACTTCACGGTGAGGAACACGACCGTCGCGAGGACCGCGAGCGACGCGACTGCATCCATCAGCACCTGATCGGGCCAGAACGCGGCATCAGGCTTGCGCAGCGGCTGTTTCGGCGTGATGCCGTGCTTCCGGAAGAGGGCGATGTGCCCCACCACCAGCAGGATGATCGCACCGGGCAACACGCCGGCATGCAGGGCGAAGAACCGCGTCAGCGTATGGTGTCCGTAATCGCTGCCACCGATGATGAGCTTCTGGATCTGCTCGCCGAAGACCGGGGTGATCGCCGCGATATTGGTGGCCACCTTGCTGGCCCAGTAGCCCTTTTGGTCCCACGGCAACAGGTAGCCGGTCAGCGAAATCGCCAGCGTGAGCCCGAGCAGCGCAAGCCCGAACCAGTAGTTCACCTCGCGCGGCGCCTTGTAGGCTCCGTCAATGATGACCTGCATCAGGTGCAGCACCAGCAGCACGGTCATCAGCTGGGCCGTGAAATGGTGCAGTCCCCGCAGGAACCAGCCCCCGGCCATCTCGTGCTGGATGAAATAGACCGATTCCCACGCCGTCTGGGCGCTCGGGCTGTAGGCCATCCACAGGAAGATTCCGGTGATGAACTGGACTGCGAGGCAGAAGGTGAGCGCGCTGCCCCAGATGTAGCGCCAGCGCGCCCCGCCAGGAATGTTCTCGTAGAGCGCCTCGTGGGTAAGGCGCTTGATGCCGGTCCGCGAATCCAGCCAGTCAAGGAGCTGCTTCATGCGACGGGCCTCTTCTCCTTGTGGCCGGCGGCGAAGTTCTGGAACCGGACCCAGATTTCATTGCCCCGCAGCTCGACTTCCATGGTGTCCATCCCGCGCGGGCTCGGGCTTTTCGGATCGTTGATCGAACCGTCCTGCGCGAAGGTGCTGTTGTGGCAGGGGCAGAAAAAATCCTTCGCCGTGTCGCGGTAGTCCACAAAGCAGCCGGCATGCGGGCAGATGCTGTGCAGCGCCACGACCTCCCGGTCCTTCAGACGTCGGAGGTAAATCGCACCCACAGGAACCTGGGGCGACTTCGTCCACGCATCGACGTGGTCCGCCAGCACCGCAAACTTGCGCGGAATCGAGTCCGCTGGCAGTGCGTCCAGCGTCCCGACTTTCACAAAGCCGGCCGCCCCCTGCTTCCGCCGGAGCGGATCCAGCCAGGCAAACAGGCCGGCGGCAGCCGGCACCAGGGCCACAATGCCGCCAGCCACAACGGCGGCAGCCTCTTTGACAAACGACCGGCGGGACGGCGAATCGGAATGATCCGGCGAAGACATGATGGGCGGAGAGTTCAGTGAGTCCCAAGAATTGGCAAACCCGCGTTGGCGTTTCCCTGCAGCTTTGTTGGCCACCCCGGAAACTGCCGCTTGCTCAGGACGGACCGCCCACCATCGTCCGCCCACGATGCCTAAACGGGTGCTCATTTGCGGCTGCGGATATGTAGGCTTGGCGGTCGGCGCCAGGCTTTCCGCCTTGGGGCATGAGGTGTTTGGCGTCCGGCGCTCCGCCGCCGATTCGCTGCTGGTTGCCGCCGGAATCACGCCGCTCCGTGCTGATCTGGCCCGTCCCGACGATGTCCGGAGCCTCCCGGGGGCATTTGACTGGATCGTCAACGTGACCAGTTCAGCTCAAGGCGGAGAAAGCGCCTACCGTTCCTCCTACTTGGAGGGAACCCGGAACCTGCTCCGAGTGTTCGGCAGTTCGTCCCGCCGATTTGTCTATACCAGCAGCACGAGCGTCTATGCGCAGACTGAAGGCGAATGGGTCACCGAAGATTCTGCCACTAATCCGAGCACTGCCACCGGCCAAATCCTGCGCCAAACCGAGGCGGAACTGCTCGGCGCCGCCTCAAATTGCTTTCATCCCACCGTGCTCCGCGTCGCCGGGATCTACGGACCGGGCCGCCATCATCTGCTGAGCCGACTCCTGGCCGGCAACCGGTCTGCGGGCGCTCCCGATCGCTGGCTCAACATGGTTCACCGCGATGACGTCGCCGGGGCGATCCTCCACGCGCTCAATGCGGACTTTTCCGGAGGCCTCTTCAACGTCACTGACAACGAGCCGGTCCAGGCCAAGACGTTCGAGGCATGGCTCGCCAGACGGCTCAACCTCGGCGGGGACTCCCTCGCACCAGACCCACACGGCCCGGCCAAGCGAGGTGACAGCAACAAACGGATCAGCAACCGCCGCTTCTGCGAGACGTTCGGGTGGCGCCCGACGTATCCCAGCTACCGCGAAGGTTACGGGGCCATTCTGCAGCAACGGCCGTGACCTTTCGCCCGAATTCAGGGCCGCCTACTCCTCGCCGCTCGCGAGCTTGGCGATGACGCTGAGGTCCTCCAGCGTGGTGGTGTCCCCCTTCACCTCGAGGCCGCTCGCGATCTGCTTGAGCAGACGGCGCATGATCTTTCCCGAGCGCGTCTTCGGCAGGGCTTCGGCGAAGCGGACTTCGTCGGGCTTGGCCACGGGGCCGATCTCCTTACCGATGTGGTTGCGGAGTTCGTTCTTCAGCTCCGGCGTCGCCTTCACACCGGTCTTCAGAGTAACGAAGCACACGAGCGCCTGGCCCTTGAGTTCGTCCGGCCGGCCCACCACGGCGGCCTCGGCCACGTTCGGGTGGCTGACCAGGGCGCTCTCCACCTCGGCGGTGCCGATGCGGTGACCGGCGACGTTCAGCACGTCGTCGATGCGGCCGACGATCCAGAAATATCCGTCCTTGTCCTGGCGGCAGCCGTCGCCGGTGAAGTAGCTGCCTTTGACCTCGCTCCAATAAGTCTGCTTGTAGCGCTCGTTGTCGCCCCAGATGCCACGGAGCATCGAAGGCCAAGGCTTGCGGACGACCAGCTTGCCGCCGGAGTTTTTGGGCACCGCCTTCCCCTGCTCGTCCACGACTTCGGGCAAAATGCCGAAGAACGGCAGCGTCGCCGTGCCCGGCTTGGTGGGCGTCGCGCCGGGCAGCGGCGTGATCATGATGCTGCCGGTCTCGGTCTGCCACCAGGTATCCACGATCGGGCAGCGCCCGCCTCCAATGACAGTGTGATACCACATCCACGCCTCCGGATTGATCGGTTCGCCGACGCTGCCCAGCAGGCGGAGCGAGGAGAGGTCGTGCTTCTTCGGCCATTCGTCCCCCCACTTCATGAAGGCGCGGATCGCGGTCGGCGCGGTGTAGAGAATGGTCACGCCATACTTCTGGATGATGCGCCAGAAGCGGTCCGGCTCGGGCCAGTTGGGGGCGCCTTCATACATCAGCGCCGTGGCGCCGTTCGCGAGCGGCCCATAGACGATGTAGCTGTGGCCGGTGACCCACCCCACGTCGGCAGTGCACCAGTAAACGTCTTCCAGTTTGAGGTCGAAGACGTAGCGGGAGGTCAGCTTGGTGCCGAGCAGGTAGCCGGCGGTGGTGTGCAGGATGCCCTTCGGCTTTCCGGTCGAACCGGACGTGTAGAGGATGAACAGCGGCGCCTCGGAATCCATCTTCTCGGCAGCGCAGATGTCGCTGACGTAATCCAGCTCGCGGTGCCACCAGACGTCACGGCCCTCGGCCATGTGAACCTCGTTTGCACAGCGACGCAGCACGATCACCTTTTCAATGGTCTTAGTGAGCGACTGGCCGGCCGCGTCGTGGAGCTTGAGCGCGTCGTCCACGTTCTTTTTCAGCGGCACCACGGCACCGCGGCGATAACCGCCATCGGCCGTGATGACCATCTTCGCGCCGGAATCCTGGATGCGGTCCGCAACCGACTGCGCGCTGAAACCACCGAAGACGACACTATGAACCGCGCCGATGCGCGTGCAGGCCAGCATCGCGATGGCGGCCTCGGGCACCATCGGCAGGTAGATGATGATGCGGTCGCCCTTCTGGATGCCGTTCCGCTTGAGGACATTCGCGAACCGGCTCACTTCGCGGTGCAGCTGCTTGTAGGTCAGCACCCGTTCCTCGCCCGGCTTGCCGTCGGTGGCCGGCTCGCCTTCCCAGATCAGGGCCGCCTTGTTGGAGATGCCGGAATCGAGCCAACGGTCGAGGCAGTTGGCGGAGACGTTGAGCCTGCCGCCGGTGAACCACTTGGCGAACGGCTCCTTCCACTGCAGCACCCTGGTGAACGGTTTCTGCCACACCAGCTCGGCCTCGGCCTGCTTCTTCCAGAACTTATCCGGATTCTTCACCGACTCGGTCCAGAGCTTCTTGTATTGGGCCATGCTCCGGACATGGGCCTCGGCCGCGAACTCCTTGGCCGGCTTGAAGACGCGGGTTTCCTTGAGAAGCGATTCGATGTTCGTGGACGCGGCGGCTTTGCTCATAGTGCGGAAGTCCGCGGAGCTTGGGAGCCACCCGCGGGTCCGTCAATCCATCGCCACGGAACTGCCCTCGCCCGATTCCGGTGAGGTCCCCGCAGTCACGGGCGCGTCACCGCCGGCCGTCATACCACAGCACGCACTTGTCGCGGTCGGTCAACATGCGGCGGGGACGGACTACTGACTTTAGGAAGAACGAGAGAGTTTCGCGGGCCGAGTAGAGTTTGATCTTCCGCCCGGAAGTCAGCAGAGGATGGCGATGGAGGATGGTAACTTTCTGACCGCGCTTCCGGCCGAGCCGCTTCAGTCGGGCCGAGAATTCGAGCTCTTCGGCCGCGAACAGCTTGTCGGAGAAACCGCCCAGTTCCCGAAATGCCGCGGCGTCCACACAGACAAAGGATCCGGCCATGTGCCGCGCCAGCCGGCTCCAGCAGATCCAAACCTTGGCCAGCGCGTGATACCACCAGCCGGGCACGTCCAGTTGCAGCGTGGCCCCGCACCCGATGAAACGGCCGGAAGCGATCGCCTCCGCCGCCTCGGCAAACAGCTCCGGCGAGGGCTGCGAGTCGGCGTCCACAAAGAGGAACCAATCGCCGCGCGCGACGCTGGCGCCTGCGTTCCGGGCACGGGAAATCTGGTTCACCGGCTCGAAGACCACGGTCGCCCCCGCCCCGCGGGCGACGTCGGCGGTGCGGTCGGTGGAGTTGTTGTCGCAAACGACCAGTTCGGATTCCCAGCCGCGTTGGCAAAAAGCCTCCCGGGCGCGGTTCACGGCAGCCAAGGTGGCCGGGAGAAGCTTTTCCTCATTAAAAGCGGGAATGATGACGGAGATGAACACGGATTGTGTTGAGGGTGCCCGAGCTCCGAGCATTTGCCAATTGCGTGCCTGCGGGACAAGGTTGCCCGTCAGTTTTGGGAAATCCGTTGACGGCCCAAGACGCGACCAGAGACTTTGCGCACGATTTTTCGGACCGAAAACCGCCTTTCACGATGAGCAACGCCACTCCTGCATCCCCCTCCGCCGTTTCCAAGGGCCTCGAAGGCATCATCGCCGCCCACACCCGCCTCAGTGACGTCCGTGGGGATGTCGGCCAGCTGATCTACTCGGGCTACGACATCAACGAGCTCGCCGGCAAGGTCTCCTACGAGGAGGTCGTCCACCTGCTCCACCACAATCACCTGCCGAACAAGAAGGAGCTCGCGGAGCTCAAGGCGACGCTGGCCGGTTACCGCGAACTTCCCAAGGGGGTCATCGAGCTGCTCACCAAGCTGCCCAAGGACTGCCCGCCCATGCACGCCATCCGCACCGGCGTGAGCGCGCTCGGCTGCTACGACAGCATCGCCGACGATGACACCATGGACGCCCAGCGGCGCAAGGCGCAGCGGCTCATCGCCCAGATTCCGGTCGTGATGGCCTACTTCCATCGCAGCCGCCAGGGCCTGCCGCTGATCGCCCCCGATCCCAGCCTTGGCGAAGCCGCCAACTTCCTTTGGATGATCGACGGAGAACGGCCTTCCACCGAAAAGGAGAGCACGATGGACATGTGCTACGTGCTCCATGCCGACCACGGCATGAACGCCTCCACGTTCAGCGCCCGCGTCACCATCGCCACCCTGTCCGACATGTATTCGGCGATCACGACGGCCATCGGCACCCTCAAGGGACCGCTGCACGGCGGCGCGAACGAGGGCGTCATCAAGATGCTTCAGGAGATCGGTTCGCTGGAAGCCGTGGATGCCTACGTGGACGACTGCCTTGCTCAGAAGCGCAAGATCATGGGCATCGGCCACCGCGTTTACAAAGTGCTGGATCCCCGCGCCCCGCACCTCAAACGCATGGCCCAGATCCTTTCCGCGAAGCTCGGCGAACCGAAGTGGATCCAGATGTCCGAACGCATCGCCGAGCTGATGCTGACCAAGAAAAACCTCCACGCGAACGTGGATTTCTACAGCGCCACGGTTTACTACAGCCTCGGAATCCCGACCGACCTCTTCACCCCGATCTTCGCCATCGCCCGCACCAGCGGCTGGACGGCCCATGTGCTGGAACAGCTCGCGGACAACCGTCTCATCCGGCCGCAGTCCGTTTACACCGGCCCGGTTGGACTCAAGGTTCTGCCGCTCGACCAGCGTTGAACCGGCGCGGTCCCGGGCAGAAAAAACTTGCGAGGGTGGCACCATTGCCATACCCGATATGGCATGAAAATGACGATGCACATTGACGAGGCTTTGCTCGACGAGGTGAAAACCGCCTACGGCTTCGAGAGCAAGACCGAGACGATCAATGCGGCACTCCATGAAATGGACCGGAAGGCCAAATTGCGCGCCTATGCCAAGTCCGGGCTTGGATTCTCGGGCATGGAACTCAGGGATGCGGTCGAGCCTGGTTACGACATTTTGGCCAGTCGCGGGGTGAAGACAGCCCATGCCCGCTGAGGAAATCACCACGGTGCTGGTGGACAGCAGCATGTTCATCCAGTTGCTACGGCAGCAGCAGGATCCGGCCATGGAACTCACCGGCCGCGCTCGGCGGATGGACTTGGCAACCTGCGGCATGGTGCAGGTCGAGGTGCTGCGCGGCGTGCGTATGCCGCGGCTGCGGGATGCCCTCCGACGGTTCATGTCCGTCATGCTGTATGCGGCCACCGATTTCAAAACCTGGGATGCCGTGGCGGACATGGCTTGGCAATTGGACCGGAAAGGCATCACCCTCCCGGCTCAGGATTTGATCATCGCCGCCTGTGCGCAGCGGCTTGATGCCGCCGTGCTCACCCTTGACCAACATTTTAACGACATCCCGAACGTCCGGGTCATCAACTCACTGGATGACCTCAGCTGAACTGCTTTCATGAACATCCACGAATACCAAGCCAAGGCTCTCCTCGAAAAATTCGGCGTCCCCGTGCCGAAGGGCGCCCCCGCCAAGACCCCCGAAGAGTTCGTCACCGCCCTCGCCGCCCTGCCCGAGGGACCGACGATGGTGAAGTCCCAGATCCATGCCGGCGGCCGGGGCAAAGGCACCTTCACCGACGGCTTCAAGGGCGGCGTGAAGTTCTGCAAGACCAAGGCCGACGCGAAGGAAATCGCCGGCAAGATGCTCGGCAACACCCTCGTCACGCTCCAGACCGGACCGGCCGGCCGCAAGGTGCAGACGGTCTATTTCACCGTCGCGAGCGACATCAAAAAGGAATACTACCTCGCCATCCTGCTCGACCGCGCCACGTCCCGGCCGGTCATCGTCGCCTCCACCGAAGGCGGCGTCGAAATCGAGAAAGTTGCCCACGAGACGCCCGAGAAAATCTTCAAGGTCCACATTGATCCCGCTTACGGCCTGGCCGATTACCAGATCCGTCAGCTCATCTTCGGACTGCGCCTGAATCCCGCCGAGGCCAAGAACGCGGCCAAGCTCATCCGCGCGCTCTGGAATCTCTACTGGGACACCGACGCGTCCATGGTGGAGATCAACCCGCTGATCACCACGCCGGACGACCAGGTGCTCGCCCTCGATGCCAAGGTGTCATTCGACGACAACGCGCTTTACCGCCATCCAACGATCACGGAACTCCGCGACCTCAACGAGGAGGACTCCAAGGAAATCGAGGCGTCCAAGTTCGGCCTCAGCTACATCGCGCTCGACGGCAACATCGCCTGCCTCGTCAACGGTGCCGGGCTCGCGATGAGCACGATGGACATCATCAAGCATTTCGGCGGCAACCCGGCGAACTTCCTCGACGTCGGCGGCGGCGCCTCGAAGGAACAGGTCGTGGCCGCGTTCAAGATCATCCTCGGCGACCCGAACGTGAAGGGCATCTTCGTGAACATCTTCGGCGGCATTATGGACTGCAATGTGATCGCCACCGGCATTGTGGAAGCCGTGAAGGAAGTCGGCCTGAAGCTGCCCCTCGTGGTCCGCCTCGAGGGCAACAACGTCGTCGCCGGCAAGAAGACGCTCGCCGATTCCGGCCTGTCGCTCGTTTCCGGCGACAGCATGGCCGATGCGGCTCAGAAGATTGTGAAACTGGTGGCCGCCTAGCCTTCATCCGGTTCCGATGTTCAAAGTCTCCGAAATCGCCTTTTCCTGCTACCCGGTCACTGACATGGCCCGGGCGCGGGAGTTTTACGAAGGCACGCTCGGACTGAAGCCCACGATGCTGGTCGGTGAGCCCGGCGGCATGCAGTGGACCGAATTCGACATCGGCAGTGGCACGCTTTCGCTCGGCAGCGCCCCCGGCTGGAATCCGAGTTCGGACGGCTGCTCCGTCGCCCTCGAGGTCGAGGATTTCGAGGCAGCGATCACAGCGCTGAAGTCCAAGGCCGTCCGCTTCAAGCTCGATCCATTCCCCACGCCGGTTTGCCAGATGGCATTCATCTTCGATCCCGACGGCAACGTCCTCTGCATCCACAAACGCAAGCCCGGCTGCGGTTCGGCCGGCTGCAATCACTGACCACATCGCCTTTCCACTCCCATCCGATTTCCGACATGGCCATCCTCGTTACTCCCCAGTCCAAGATCCTCGTTCAGGGCATCACCGGTGAATTCGGCGCCCGCCACACCAAGCTCTCGCTCGACTACGGCACCCAAGTTGTCGCCGGGGTCACGCCGGGCAAGGGCGGGCAGTTCTTTGAGCACGCCGGCCACAAGGTGCCGATCTTCAACACCGTCGCCGACGCCGCCCGCGAAACCGGTGCGACGGTTTCCGCCATCTTCGTGCCGCCGCCGTTTGCCGGTGACGCCATTCTCGAAAGCGTGGGCGCCGGCCTCGACCTCGCGGTGGCCATCACCGAGGGCATTCCCGTGAAGGACATGGTCCGCGTGAAGCGCGCCATGCAGGGCGCGAAGACCCGGCTGGTCGGCCCAAACTGCCCCGGCGTCGTGACCCCGGGCACCGGTGAAGGTTCCAGGGGCGGCTGCCGCATCGGCATCGCCCCTGGCTACATCCACAAAAAGGGCCGTGTCGGCGTCGTGTCCCGTTCCGGCACCCTGACTTACGAGGCGGTCTATCAGCTCACGGTCAAGGGCATCGGCCAAAGCACCTGCGTCGGCATCGGCGGTGACCCGGTGAACGGCACCTCGCACCTCGACGTCATCAAGCTCTTCAACGACGACCCGGAAACCGTCGGCATCATCATGATCGGCGAGATCGGTGGCAGCGCCGAGGTTGAGGCCGCCCGGTGGATCAAGGCGAACTGCAAAAAGCCCGTCGCCGGCTTCATCGCCGGCGCCACCGCCCCGGCCGGCCGCCGCATGGGTCACGCCGGCGCCGTTATCGGCGGGGCCGAGGACACTGCCGCCGCGAAAATCGCCGTCTTCCAGGAATGCGGCATCGAGGTGGCGGTCACCCCCAGCGACATGGCCGACGCCCTGATCCGGACCGCGCAGCGTTCCGGCGTCGCGCTCAGCTGAAGCCGGTTATCCGGCCGATCCCGGACTGGAAAACCTTCCGGTCAAATCCGCCATGGCCATCGTTGACCTGCTGCTCAACCTGATCGGCTTGGTGCTTCTGCTCGCCTGGCGCACCGCCGGGCGACCGGCTGCGGTGCGCGGCGCGGGCACGTTGCTGTCCAATCTCAAACCCGCCGAGTCGCGCCCGACCAAGCGGTGGGGATATCTGGTGGCGTTGGGTGCGGTGCTGCTGGCTCGACCGGTCCTGTATTCGGTCGCCGCGGTGGGACTGAACTGGACGCCCATGATTGGGCTGGGTTCCGCCGCCCTGGCATTTCGCGCCGACGATCCGGGTCGCCTGTTGCTGCATTCCCTTCTCAGCTTCGGCTGGGCCTGGCTCATCGCCCAGGCGTGGGCCACGGTGCTGATCGCGCTTTCCGCGCTCGAACGGGAACCGGAAGGCTGGTCCAAGCTGCTGCGCGAGTTCCTCGGCTGGCTTGGTCGCACTCCCATCTGGTTTCAGCTTCCCTTCCCGCTGCTGGCGGCCGGAATCATGTGGGCCGTGCTCACCTTGCCTCTGGCTTCGTTAGGCATCCTGCCACGGGTGCCGGCGTTGCCGGAACTGGCCGCCCAGGCGGCTGTGGTCGGGGCCAGTGTCTGGCTGAGCCTGAAGTGGCTGCTGGCCGGTATCCTGCTGCTGCGCCTCATCAACACCTACATCTATTTTGGCAATGCGCCGGTCTGGGACTTCATCCACCGCACTGGCGGCATTCTGATCCGACCGCTCTTCTGGTTGCCGGTCCGGTTCGGGAAACTGGATTTCACCCCGTTGATCGCGACGGCAGCCATCTGGGGCATCTGGACGGCCTTCGAACTGGGCCTGGCCCGGGCCTTTGCCCGCCTCAACCTGTGACCGCGCCGGCCTATCTCCGGGAACAGGACGGCGCGGTGCTGCTCGCTCTCAAGGTCCAGCCTCGCGCCAGCCGGAACGAGATCGTCGGCCCGCTGGGAGCGGAACTGAAACTCAAGGTCATGGCGCCCCCGGTGGACTCGGCGGCCAACGAGGCCTTGGTGGAATTTCTGGCGCGCCAGCTCGGGTTGCCGCGGCGCGCGGTCAGTTTGGTCCGGGGACAGACCTCGCCGCACAAGACCATCCGCCTCGACGGCATCACCCTCGCCGAGGCGGCGCAGAAACTTGGCTAACGGGAAGCTCGCGGAGCGTCTTCGGCAGCCTTCCGGCAGGCCGTGGCCACCTGGTCCAGCTGCTCCAGAAACAGCTCCCGCTGGCTCTCGGGCAACCCGGCAAGGACCTCCGATTGAAGGGCAATGGCTTCGGCCCGGACGACCTCGTATTTCTCCCGGCCTGCCGGCAACAGGCGGATACGGTAGGCCCGCCCGTCCCGTTCGTGCGGCCGGCGTTCCACCCAGCCGGCCTCCTCCATGCGTTCCAGCAGGGAGGCCACCGTATTGGGATCGCTCGACATGGCCTGGGTGAGATCCCGCTGGGTGCTCCCTTCCGCCTCCCCTTCGAGCAGCGTCCGCATCGCGGTGAACTGGTCCGGGGTCACGCCGGTATGGGCGATCCGCCGGCGAAAAGCCTGATTCAGCCCATACCACGCCCGGCGCAACAAAGGCGGCAACCGGCGGCGCTGGGGTGAATCCAGCGGCACAGGCGGATGGTTCTCTCGCGCGACGGTAGGCGGCTTCGCAGACACGCCGCTGGGTCTAACCGGGACCGGCCCGCCTGCCAAGACACGGCCGCAGCGCCGTTCACTTCCGGATCGTGAAATAGTCGCGGAGCTGGGCCTTTTCGGTGATGAACTTGAGGCTCAGTTCCTGGCCGTTGATGTCCAGAACCACGGAGCCCAGGCGGTTGAGCGACAGGAAATTCACCGGATGATTGAGCTTTCCTCCGCTGCGCTGCCCGGAACTGCCCGCCACGACATACACGGCCCCTTCGTGCGGCTTGGTGCCGGACGTTTTGCGGTATGGCCCGGAGCCGTCCTCGCGTCCGTCCCCACGGTCCTTGAAATTTCCTGCCGTCAGATTGGTGCTGTAGCCATAGTGCCCGTCGAGCAGGTAGCTCCTCTCGTAGCAGTGGCTGTGGCCGGTCAGCACCAGATCCACACCGCCCTGTTCGAGAATCGGCAGGATGTTCTCCCGCATCTGCACCAGACGCCCGCCGCTGTCGCTCAGCTTGTCGGAATCGTGCGAACCCTTGGTGTAGGGCGGATGGTGAAAGAAGCAGACAATCCAATCGCGCGCGGTCGAGGCGAGGTCGTCGCGCAGCCATTCCGCCATCATTCCGGTCGGACTGCGGTCGGTGTCCTGGGAGTCGAGACAGATGAAATGGATGTTGGCGTAGTCGAACGAGTAGTAGGCCTCCGTTCCGCTGGGCAGCCCGCCGGCCTGGCCCAACGTGGGGAGCGTGAAGACGTCATAGTAAACGCCGGACTGGGTTCCGGAGTTGGCGCTCCCGGCATCGTGATTGCCGAGCGTTGGCCACAGCGGCGAATTCGCGAGCAGCCAGGCATACATGTGGAATACCGCCGCCTGATACTGGGCGTCGGTGCCGGCACTGTAGGCATTGTCACCCAGCATCAGCCACAAATCCGGAACCTCCGCGCGGTTCCATCGGTAGAAGGCATCCCGGACCGCCCGTTGATTGGCACTCGCAGTGCCGGGATCGCCGATCACCCAGATGCGGGTGGGCTTGGCCGGGCCGACGGGCGGCGGCGTGACAAACGTCATGGTGTTCGTCACCGGCGACAGCCACACGTTGGTCTCGGTGCCCACGGCATAGAAATAGCGCGTCGCCGGCTTCAGTCCGGTCAGCAGCACGATGTGTTCGGTCAGCTTTCCCGCATGGGAAACCACGTTGGTCGCCGTCGCTTCGGTGAGGCCGTAACGCACCAATCCCTTGGACGAATCATCCGTGCGCCAGCGAATGACCATGGAATTGGTCGTGGCGGACTGCAGGTAAGGACCACGGATGAGCTTGGGGGTCCCCAGGGCGCACGCCGAGAAGACCACCAGACCAAGGGCGAGGAAGCAGGCAGCGCGTTTCATTGGCCGGGGGAGGCTGGCAGGTTCGACGCCACGCCGGCAAGCCGGGCTTCAATCTGCTGGCGCAATTCCGTCGCGATCCAAGCCCGCTGGAGCTTTTCCGGCAAGCGTCCCAACGCATCGCGGGCCTCGGAATACTTGATCCGGGCCTCATTGGTGCGACCTGCCCGAAGAAACAATTCGCCCTGCTGAAACAGCCAGCGCTCCTTGCGTTCGGCCCGCTCGGCGATGGCCGCAATCCGGTTCACAGCCGCATCCGCATCGCCACGTTCCAGTTCCAGGTCGGCCGCGAAACGCTGCAACACCGGCAGCGGGCCAAATCGGGTGACCCCGGCATCGATCCCGGCGAGGATTTCCGTCACTGGAACTCCCGCGGCCCGTTGGGCTTTGGCCCGTTCCAGATACAGCTCCGGACGGGCACCGCTTTGGCTGAAATCTGCCGCCGTCTCCTTGCCGGCACCGTCGATGACCCGGCTGTAATGCGGCACCGCCGCGGACGGACGGCCCGCGAGGATGTAGGCTTGGGCGAGTGCGTAATTCCCCGACAAGTCTTCCGGATGAGCGGATTGCCAGCGCGTCAGGTTTTCCACCGCCGAATTGGTCGCACGGGCCCCCAGGTCAATCAAACCGCGGCGAAGGCGATTGGTGAGGTTGCCAGGCTCGATTCGCTCCAACTCATCCAAATCCGTGCGGGCTTCGACGAACAGGCCGTGGGCGCGATAAAGTTCGGACCGCTGCGCCAACGCCGCCGGATCACGGGGAGCCAGGGCCAGTCGCTCCGAAAGCAGCTGGATCTGTTCGTGCAACGGCCCATGGGCCAACGCCACGAGGCCGGCCAACGCCAATCCCGCCCCGCCGAGGCGAACGATGACCGAGGGGCCGAAATACCGAGGCATGGGGCGAAGACTCCGCCAGCGCGACCTCGGCGTCCAGCGACGACCAGCGGTCAGTCCCAGTCGTAGTTGAAGCTGATGCTGACCCGTTCGGACTCCACCGGGTTGGCGGTCACTTCGTGGCGGATCCAGCTCTCGAACAGCACGACGTTGCCGGCTTCGGCGGGATAATTGACGTAAAGCTGGTTGGCCGGTTTGGTGGCGACCCGCCGAGGGGGCGCGGCCATGAACTTGCTCAGCCGCGGGTCCTCGAACTTCAGGCCGGCGCAGCCCTTGGGCGTCGCGACATAGTAGGTGCCGCTCACGACCGAATTCGGATGCAGGTGCAGGCTGTGCGCCGTCCGGAAAGGCATGATGTTGACCCAGCAGTCGGTCATCTTGAGGCGGCGGCCGCCGAGGTCCCATTCGAGCGCCCGGGCATAGGCCCGGACGTGCCGGTCAATCATCTGCTCCAGTTCCATGAAGGTGGACGAAAACTGGTGCAGTTTGTCCATCGATCCGTAGCTGGTAAATCCGCCGGGATAGTTTTTGGCCGACCATTTCTTCCCAGCCTCGTCGAACTCCTGAATCTGATGGCATTCTTGCAGGAGTTCTCGGTTGAACCGCTGCCACGCGCCGCGTTGGAGACGGTCGCAGTAGAGGAAGGTCGGAAACCACGGCTGGATGCGTTTCATGCTGTTTGCCCGGCGAGCCTAGGCCGGGGGCGAAGACTGGGCCAGCCGCTTCCCCATCCCCTTCATGTCGCTTGATGGGCGGATTCTGCCGCACCAAGGGGTGGCCAGAACGCGAGTTGAGGCTACGCTCGAAGACATGCAGGAGAGCGAACGGATCCAGTGCCCGTATTGCGGGCAGCCCATGGAGCTGCTGGTGGACACCAGCATCGCCCACCAGCGTTTCACGACCGACTGCGAAATCTGCTGCCGGCCCTTTGAGGTGTTCGCCGAGTGTGAACCCGGCGAAGTCCTTTCGCTAGACGTCCAAGCGTAACGGCACTCAACGCCATTCGATGGCGCCGGTCTGGAGGTTGTAAACGGCGCCAACGATCTTCACCGAGCCTTCGGCCTGATGCTCGAACAGGATCGGGTGCGTGCCCCGGAGATTCTCGGTGACCAAATCCACGTTGGCCCGGACTGCCCGGGCAACCAGGTTGCCCGACCCGTTCCTGGTCCGTTCAATCGCAGGCCGGATGTCATCCACCAGGTTCACAATGTGCCCTTCCGGCTTGGCGTTCTTGGTGATCACGTCCGCCGCGGCGGCGACCGCCCCGCAGTTTTCGTGTCCCAACACGACGACCAGGTGCGTGTGGAGATGCTCCACCGCATACTCAATGCTCCCCAAAGTCGCTGCATCGGCAACATGGCCGGCTTCGCGAACCACAAACAGGTCCCCCAAACCTTCGTCGAAAACAATCTCCGGGGGCACCCGCGAGTCCGAACAGCTCACGATGACAGCGAAGGGATGCTGCCCGGCGGCAATCTCGTGGAGCCGGGAGATGCCCTGGTCGGGATGCTTCAGGTGCCCGGTCCTGAATCGGTCGTTGCCCTGCCGGAGGCGCGACAGGGCCTCTTCGGCGGTGACATTGTGCTCGGCCTCGACCCCGTGCGCGGCGGCCGCGGTTTTGTCAGGCACCGCCTTGCCCGTGGCGCAGCCCGCCAGCAAGCCGGCGCAGACCGCCAGCATCCAGACCTGGTTCCTTTGCTTCATGGTATTCTCCCGTTGGGCAGTTGGAGCAGAAACGTATCAGCCTGGGCGCAGGGCGGCGGCCAACTCGGCCACGAACCCGCCCACGCGGGGCACCAGCTCCGGCGACCGCCCGAGCTCGGCGATCCGGTTGACCACCGCGCTGCCAACGACAATCGCCTCGGCACTCGCGGCGACCTGACGGGCCTGTTCGGCATTCGAGATCCCAAAACCAACTGCGATCGGCAGCGAACTGTGCGTCCTGATCCTACTGGTCATATCGCCGATGGTGTCGCTGACTTTAGCCTGCATTCCGGTGACCCCTTCCCGGCTGACGTAGTAAATGAAGCCCCGCGCCCGCGGAGCGATGACGGCAATTCGGGACTCCGGCGTCGTCGGCGCGATGAGATAGATCGGGCACAGTCCGAATTCCGACATCAGCGCCTCGTAGTTTTCGGATTCCTCTGGCGGCAGGTCGAGCACCAGCAGGCCGTCGACGCCCGCCTTGGCGGCGGCCGCGATGAACTCCCGCACACCAACACGGTGCAACAGATTGAAGTAGATGTAGAGCACCAGCGGCACCTGCGAGTCACGGCGGATCGCCGAAACCGTTTCCAGCACCCGGGCCGGAGTGGTCCCGCTTTCGAGCCCGCGCTGCGCGGCCAGCTGGTTGACGATGCCGTCCGCCAACGGGTCACTGAATGGCACGCCCAGTTCGAGCACATCCACACCGGCCCGATCGAAGGCGAGCGCCAGCTGCCGGGTGGCTTCAAGGTCCGGATCGCCGGCGCCGATGTAGATGACCAGCCCCTTCTGTCCGCGGCCGCGGAGATCCGCGAAACGTTGCTCGATGCGATTCACCGGACCGAAGGTGCCGCCGGGTTTGGCCGGGAGGCAAGCCGGGTGTGCACCCGACCCATTTCGATCAGCGGAAGATCTCGGCGAAGAAGGCCTTCATGGCAGTCCACGAACGGTGGTCGGCCTTTTCGTCATACTTCGCCCCCTTCATCGCCCCGGTGGCATTCCAGTCCGTGAAGCTGTGCACTGCGCCTCCGTAGGAAACCAGCTGCCAGTCCACGCCGCCGGCGCGCATTTCCTGTTCGAACGCGGCGACCTCCGCCGGGGGAACAAAAGGATCGTCCGCTCCGTGCAACGCCAACACCCGGGCCTTGCTCCGCTGGGCGTCATCGGGCGTCGGTGAGCTCAAGCCGCCGTGGAAGCTGACGACTCCGAGCGTTTCCGCTCCGCTGCGGGCCAGCTCCAAGACGGTCGTGCCGCCAAAACAGTAGCCCATCGCCGCCGTTTTCTTCGCGTCGCATTGAGGCCGGGCCTTCAGGGTCGCCAAAGCCGCGCCGACCCGCCGCCGCAGCAGCGGACGGTCGGACTTGTATTGGCCCGCGAGCTTGCCGGCTTCGGCCGGCGTTTGCGGACGCACGCCCTTCCCGTAGATGTCCGCGCAAAACGCCACGTAGCCCAACTCGGCCACCATCTGTGCGCGCCGGCGCTCATAATCGCCCAAGCCAAGCCATTGATGGACGATCACCACGCCAGGCTGCGGCGCGGTCCTGGCGTCATCCCAGGTCAGGCAACCCTGCAGCACGGTGTCCCCATCGCGATACTCGACGGTTTCCGTCCGGATCGCCGCAGTCAGGCTGAAGGTTGAGAGCATCAACGAAAGCAGGAGGAGGCGTTTCATCGTGGACCACCATGGGCGAGCCGGCCCGGAATGCCAATCCGTGAGTCTCGCCGCTTGGTCCGGGGTCTCGTAAATCCGCTAGGCAAGGCGCCACCGTTGCCCCTAGGTTCCGCGCGCGTGTCCAAGGCTGGCAAAGCGTCATCCGTCGAAACCGCGCTCCCTTTTGAGGAGGCGTTGAAGAAGCTGGAATCCATCGTCGAAGCGATGGAGACGGCCGATCTTCCCCTGGAGCAGTTGCTGGAACGCTTCGAGGAGGGAACCCGGCTGGCACAGGCCTGCCAAGGGCAGCTGGATGTGGCGGAAGTCCGGGTCCACAAGCTCGAAAAGTCGCTCGGAGGCCGGGCCGAACTCCAGCCGCTGGCCGAAGCCGGTGGAGACTTGGCCGACTGACCGTCCGCCGTTGACTTGCCGCCGGACGAATTGCACCGATTTTCCCGACCGTTAACAGAATGAGCCGTTATCTCGACATGGTTGATCATCCGTCGCACGTGAAGAAACTCACGCCAGAGCAGTTGGTGGAACTGGCGGCGGACATCCGCACCGAACTCATCACCAAGCTGGCCAAGAACGGCGGGCATCTCGGGCCCAACCTCGGGGTCGTCGAACTGACCATCGCCCTGCACCGCTGCTTCGAGACGCCAAAGGACAAATTCGTCTGGGACGTCAGCCACCAGGTTTACGTCCACAAGATCCTCACGGGCCGGAAGGACCGCTTCCACACGATCCGCACCACGGACGGCCTCAACGGCTTCGCGCTGCGCACCGAATCGGAACACGACTGCTACGGTGCGGGCCACGCCGGCACCGCCCTGTCCGCGGCCCTGGGGATGTGCGCCGCCCGTGATCAGCGGCGTTCCGGCGAGCATGTCGTCTGTGTTTTCGGCGATGCCGCCCTCACCAACGGCATTTCCTTCGAGGCGCTGAACAACATCGCCCAAACGACGAAGAAGTTCATCGGCATCCTTAACGACAACGAGTGGTCGATAGCCAAGAACGTGGGCGCGATCTCGACCTACCTCGGCAAGTTGACGACCAATCCGCGCTACAATCGGCTGCGGGAGGACTTCAGCCACTGGCTCAAGAAGCTTCCCCGCGGTGAGGTCGTTTCGATGCTGGGCCAAAAGGCCGAGGAGGCGATCAAGGGCGTCGCCAATGCAGTGGGGCTGGAGCATTCCGGGGGCAAACTCGACTCCGATGGCCGTGGCGGACACGGCTCCGCAGTGCTGTTCGAGGAATTCGGCCTGCGGTATCTGGGGCCGGTGGACGGTCACAATCTCGACCAACTGATCAGCGCCTTGGAATTTGCCAAGAGCTGCAACGAACCGGTGGTCATTCACGTGCTGACCCAGAAGGGCCGCGGTTTCGAAGCCGCGTTGAAGCACCCGGAAAAGTTTCATGGTCTCGGGCCCTACGATGTTCAGACCGGCCAGACCCCGGCGCCCAAGCCCGGAACCCCGCCAATGTGGCAGGAAGTGTTCGGGCGCACCATGGTCAAGCTCTGCCAGCAGAACAAAAACGTCGTGGGCATCACGGCGGCCATGCCCACCGGCACCAGCCTGAAACTCCTCGAACAGGCCCTGCCCCAGCAGTATTACGATGTGGGGATCGCCGAGGAACATGCGGTGATATTTGCGGCCGGCATGGCGACCATGGGTTTCCACCCGGTGGTGGCGATTTACAGCACGTTCCTGCAGCGGGCCTACGACTGCATCCACCACGATGTCTGCCTGCAGAACCTTCCGGTCATTTTCTGCATGGACCGCTCCGGGTTGAGCGCCAATGACGGCCCAACCCATCACGGCCTGTTTGACATCGCGTATCTCCGTTGCCTGCCCGAAATCGTCGGCATGGCGCCCGCCAACGAGGATGAGATGCAGGACATGATGTTCACGGCGACACTGCAGAACCGTCCGGTCGCCATCCGGTATCCCCGCGGCAATGCCGAAGGGGTGGCCATCAAGGAGCAACCGGCGGTGGTAGAGATTGGAAAGGCCGAAGTAGTCCGGCATTTCTCGAACCAGGGCGGCCGGAAAGTCGTGCTCTTCGGCTTGGGTCCGATGCTGACTCTGGCGAAGCAGGCCGCCGATGTTCTGGCCAAGGAAGGCGTGGATGTCGCGGTTGTTAAACCCCGCTTTTTCAAACCCTTGGACAGCCAAGTTCACCAGTTCTTCGGGGAAACGGCCGAATTGGTGATCACCTTGGAAGATCACGTTCTCGCCGGCGGTTACGGCAGCGCCGTGCTGGAACTGTTCAATGAGTCCGGCATCAAGACTCCCGTGGTCCGGGTGGCTTGGCCGGACCAGTTCATTGAGCACGCCAGTTCCGTGGACTACCTCCGCGGAAAATACGGTCTGTCGGTTGACCGAATCCTCCGCGATGTCCGGTCGTTCATTTCGACTGGAGCAGAGTCCCTGCTGGCAAAAGTCGGCTAATTCAACACGGCTGGCCCATTTTCGGGTCAACTGCGCCATCAAGGCACTGCGCCAGTCTCATCCGCTGGCACCGAAATCCATCCGTCAGCCGGTTGACATTTGCTCAAACCGGAGTGAATTAGCCCGATTTGTTTGAACAAACTACCGGTTGGGGGCGGTCTGTAGCGTTGGCCCATCCGGTGCTACCCGGAAGCCCAGAAGAGTAAGGCCAAGTCAAAGTTGGCAACTGTCGTGCAGAGGGTTTTGAACATTTTTGCGGAACATCAAACGAAGCGATCAATCATGAAGGCCAATACGCGCATCGCGAAGAAGGTCACCAAAGCGTCGAAATCGGTTCGCAGCCGCCGGGCTACGACCGTTCGCGTGACGAAGCGTCGGTCGAAAGCGGTGGCCCCGGCGATGACCCGGCCAGCCAAGTCGGCTCCGAGTCGTTCGGTTCGTGGAGTCGCCCCGAAGAATATCGCTGCCAAGACGACGGCCGCGCCCGCGGAGCCACTGAAGGTCAATCCGGTCCAGGTCCGCGACGCCAACGTGGTGATTGTTCCGGATGCGACGCCCCTGGGTGAGGTCCGCCGCGACGCGTCGGTTCGCCTTCCGTCGCAACTGCCAGTGCGTGAACGGGGAACATGGGATGAGAACACGTCGCTCCGCCTCTATCTTCGCGAAGCCGTCGAGACCCCGCTGCTGACGCCTCAGCAGGAGATTGAACTCGCCCGGCGCGTGCAGTCCGGCGACGAAGCCGCCCGCGAACACATGATCAAGGCCAACCTCCGCCTCGTCGTGAAAATCGCCCGGGAATACGAAGATTACGGCCTGCCGCTCTTGGACCTGATCAATGAAGGCAACATCGGCCTGATGCGGGCTGTGGAGCGCTTCGACCCCACGAAGGGCGCAAAACTTTCGACCTATGCCGCATGGTGGATCAAGCAGTCGATCAAGCGGGCGCTCTCCAACCAGTCCAAAGCGATCCGGCTCCCCATCCACTTGGTGCAGCAGATTGCCCAATTGCGCCGGGCGGAGAACCAATTCGAGGCGAAGCACGGCCGGCCGCCGCGGGATTCCGAGCTGGCAGTGGTTCTCGGTGTGACCGAGGACGAAATCGCCCATTGGCGCGAAAGCGCCTTGGTGGGAACGACTTCCCTTGATGCCCCCCTTGGCAACGACACCGATTCCGGCCGGGTCGCCGACGTAATCTCGGACGACAACGCCAAGATGCCCTGGGCGTCGGTGAGTGAGGAAACCAATGCGGAGTTGATCCGCGAATTGGTGGACACCCTCAACGGCCGGGAGCAGAAGATTCTCCGGGAGCGGTTTGCCTTGGATGGCGGCGAACCCCGCACTTTGGAGGAGATCGGCACCGATTTCGGCCTGACCCGCGAACGCATTCGCCAGCTCGAAGCGGCAGCTCTCAAGAAGCTGCGTGACCGGCTGGCTTCCCGCGAACGGATGGCAGAGGACGCTTGAATTCGGAGAGGGCTTTCCCTGCCCGGGAACGCCTGATAGCGTCGCCGCCATTCGCTCGGTCCAAGTTTCGCTCGGAGACCGCTCTTACTCGATCCATGTCGGCAACGGACTGCTGTCCAAGATCGGTGATTACTGCCGCCGGCTGAAGCTCGGCGAGCGCTGCGTCATCGTAACCGACTCCAATGTCGGTCCCAAATACGCCGACCCGCTGGTCCGGACCCTGAAGATGGCCGGTTTTGTGCCGAACGTCGTCACCGTTTCGGCCGGCGAAAGCTCAAAATCCCTCAAATTCGTGGGCGAATGTTTCGACCAGCTCGCTATGAAGCGGCTGGAGCGGCGTTCGTTCATCATCGCGTTGGGCGGCGGCGTGGTTGGCGATCTGGCCGGATTTCTTGCCGCAACCTACCTCCGTGGCATCGCCTACGTCCAGGTTCCTACCACCCTGCTGGCCCAGGTCGATTCGTCGGTAGGCGGGAAAGTGGGGGTAAACCTCAAGGCGGGAAAAAATTTGGTGGGAGCGTTTCACCAACCGCGACTCGTGCTCTGTGACCTCGACACCATGGCCACGCTGCCGGAGCGGGAGTTCAAGGCTGGTCTTGCCGAGATCGTGAAGTATGGGGTCATCAAGGACGCGGAACTTTTCAAACGGCTCGAACGCGAGCTGGACAAGATCCTCAAACGGGACGCCAACACCCTGACCGGCATCATCTCCCGCTGCTGCACGATCAAGGCGGAAGTCGTCGGGGCCGACGAATTCGAGACGACCGGACTTCGGGCGACGCTGAATTGGGGCCACACCCTGGGTCACGGATTGGAGGCGATTTCAGGTTACAACGAATATCTTCATGGGGAGGCGATCAGCATCGGGCAGGTGGCTGCCGCAAGGCTCTCCACCCGCATGCTCGGCTTTCCGGAAAAGGAAGCCGACCGCATCCGCGACCTGCTGCAGCGGTGCGGCCTGCCGGTTTCGGTGAAGCTCGCGCCCAAGAAGCGCGAGGCGCTGTTCGACGCCATGCGGCTCGACAAGAAGGTTGCGCAGGGCGAATTGAAGTTCGTTTTGGCCAACGCCATCGGCGACGTCGTGACCGGCCAGCGGGTTCCCGACGCCGACATCACCGCGATCCTGAACACGCTGGGCGGCTGAGCCGGCCTTTGGGAATCACCCAAATGTTTCATGCGTCCGGCCAGGGTTTTTGCCCGGGCCGCTTGCGTCTTGGCGGACGGGTTTAACAGACTGTCGCCCACAAAAGACATGGGCGAACTTCTGATGAATCCGCCAGCCGCAACCCGGCTGGTGCGCCACGTCGGCGACCGGTTGGCCATCGAGCTCCAGGGAGTTCCAGCTGGGTGGACGGCCCGTCTCCGGACCAACCTCGGACGTGCGCGGCGGCAGCGTGAGGAGATCGTCCGGGCCCGTTTTGGAAACGTGCCGCTGGCGGGCGCCTCCTGGCGTGATCTGCCCATGACCGACGTGGGCGGCGGAGTCCACCGGCTCGAACTGCCCTTGGGCGAGGTCGGTTACTTCAAGGCCAAGGCGTATGCGGTCGCCCCGGGTCACCTTCAGCACTGGCCCCATGGCCCTGACTTGGCCGTTTCCATTCACCCCGCGTGGACCCGCACCGGAAATACCATCTACTGCGCTTTCCCGCGGATGTTCGGACCGAACAAAGCCCATCGGACTACCGTTTCGCCGGTGCCGGACCCGGAAATCTCCCGACTGGACCGGGCCGGTTTCGCCGTCATTCCGCCGAGCGGAACCCTGCGGGATGTCATCCGCGAACTGCCGCACATTGTGGACACCCTGGGCTGCCGCATCGTGCACTTGCTGCCGGTCAGCCCCACGCCGACCACATTCGCCCGCTTCGGCCGCTTCGGCTCTCCCTACGCCCTGCAGGACCTGACAGCCATTGACCCGGCGTTGGTCGAGTTCGACCAGCGCACCACCGGAGTGGATCAGTTTTGCGAACTGTCCGCCGCCATCCACGCCAAAGGCGCGCGGCTGATGCTGGATCTCGTCATCAACCACACGGGCTGGGGCAGCACCCTCTGGGAACAGCATCCGGAATGGTTTGTCCGCAAGCCGAATGGCGAATTCGAAAGCCCCGGCGCATGGGGCGTGGTCTGGGAGGATCTCGTCGAACTCGACCAGCGGCACGCGGCCCTGTGGGAGCATCTCGCTGACGCGTTTCTGGTCTGGTGCCGCCGGGGTGTGGACGCATTCCGGTGCGACGCCGGCTACAAGGTGCCCACCCACGTGTGGCAGTTCATCACCGCCCGGGTGCGCCAGGAATTTCCCGACACCGTGTTCCTGCTCGAAGGGCTAGGCGGTTCTTGGGAAGCCACCGAGTCGCTGCTTACCGAAGGCGGAATGCAATGGGCTTACAGCGAGCTGTTTCAAAACTTCGAAGGGCTCGCGCTCAGCGGCTACCTCGATCACGCCCAGCGCGCCTCACTGACCGCCGGCACCCTGATCCACTACAGCGAGACCCACGACAACTCGCGTCTGGCCGCCAAGCCATCTCTGGCAGCGGCCACGCAGCCCGAAAATTTGTCGCCGGACGCCACCCCGAACGCAGCTTGGTCGCGTCACCGGAATCGCCTTTGCGCCCTCACCAGCACCAACGGTGGCTTCGCGTTCACCAACGGGGTTGAGTGGCTGGCCACTGAGCAGATCAACGTCCACAGCGCCCGCGGTCTCGCGTGGGGCAGCGAACCCAACCTGGTCGCCGAGCTGGCGAACCTCAACCGACTGCTCCGCACGCATCCGTGTTTCTTCGACGGGGCAACTCTGACCCGGGTGAGTCCCGACGGCGCTCCAATCTACGCCCTGCTCCGCGAGGCGGCCGTCGGCACCGATGCCGTCCTGGTGCTTGCCAATCCCGATCTCGGGCGCGAGCAATCGATCCGCCTGAGTGCAGACCTTTGGACAAGGTTGGTGCAACCCGGGAAAGACCTGCTCGCGAATCCCGAATGTTCGCCAGCCGTTTCGACGCCCGCCGGCCCAGACGAATTTGAGGTCACCGTGGCGCCGGGAGCTGTGCATTGTTTTGCTGCGATCGGCCAACCTCACGCCTTCGCCCCGGAAGCTTATCCTCCGGCCCGCGCCCGGGCGGACTGGGCCTTTGCTGCCTATGCGGCTGCCGGCGTTCCGGAATCGCGTTACCCCACCGCGCCATGGCCGCAAATGGCAGACGAGGTGGACGCCGATCCGGTGCGGGTCCTCGCCCGGGCCTTCGGGGAGGAAAATGCCTACGCCCAAGTCGTCGTGTGGGATCTGGCCGATCAACGCCGGGTAACGCCGGTGCCGCCTGGACACTGGCTGCTTCTGCGGCTGTCTCAGCCATTCCGCGCCCGCCTGGAGCTGGGCACAGGGCGCTCGAAAAATGTGGTCTCCATCGCGGCAAACGGCGGCCACATCGCCAGCTTTCCGCCGCGGAATGATCAACGCGCCGTCGATGCGGTGCTGTCGGTGGACACCTTCCGGGGTTCCGCGGATCGAACTGTTGCCACGATTCGGCACCTGGGTTTGTCCCCGGATCTTCCCCCGATCACTCCCGGAACCCATCCGGAAGCCGTCGTTCTGTTGACCAACGGGCGCGGAGGCATGAGCCGGCTGCGGATCGACCTGGGATCGGTGCGGTCGAAATACGACTGTCTGCTAGGTGCCAATCTGCATCCGACCGTGCCGGTGGACCGTCACGTTTTCGCCAAACGGCTTCGGGCCTGGGTCAACGCCGACGGCTTCATCGCCCCGCTCAATCTGGCGAACCTCGTGGATTTCGAGGCCGGACCGCCCGGGCACTGGCGATTCGTGGCCAGTGCCGGCGACGGCCGGTGCGTGGAACTGCACCTGCTCGTGGACCTCCTGCCCGACCAAAACACCGTCGCCATCCAGTTCCTCCGGCCCAACGGCGGACAGCATGAAGCCCGGTTGGGACGCCCCCTGCCGCCCGAGGCCCAAGTTTCCCTGATTGTCCGGGTGGATCTGGAGGACCGCAGCTTTCACGCGGAAACCAAGCGCAATGACAGCGCGGACTACCACTTCAGTTCCAATTGCCGCCAGGCCTGCCTCGGAATTGCGCCGGAACCTTCCACTCAACCGGTGTTTAACGGATTTGAGTTTGCGCCCGCCGCGGACCGACAGCTTCGGGTGTGGACCGAAAAGGGCGCCTATCACCACCAGCCGGAGTGGAGCCTGAACCTTCCACACCCCGTCGAAGCCAGCCGCGGGCAGGAAGGTTGCGGTGACGCGTTCAGTCCGGGCTGGTTCGAGATCCAGCTCCCGCCCGGTGAGGCCAGCCATCTGGTTGTCACCGCGGAACTTTCTCCGCCCTCGACGGAGTCCGTGCGCGACTTCGTCCGCCATCGGTTGGCGCTGCGGGAGACCGCAGTGAAGCGCGCCGCGGAGGTCGGCCCCGTAGCGGATCCGCTGACCCGTTCATTGGTGCTTTCCGCCCAAGACTACGTCGTCCGGCGCGATGACACGAAATCCGTCATCGCCGGCTATCCGTGGTTCCTCGACTGGGGACGCGATTCCCTGATCGCCGCCCGCGGACTCCTCAGTGCCGGCATGCTGGCGGAAGTGCGCGATCTGCTGCTGACGTTCGGGCGCTTTGAGCAGGGCGGCACGCTGCCCAACAGCATCCACGGAACGGACGCCTCCAACCGGGACACCAGCGACGCCCCGCTCTGGTTCGGCATCGTCTGCGAAGAACTCGCCGCGGCCCTGCCCACCGCGGACGCCGACGCGTTTTATCGCTCCACGGTCGATGGTCAGAGAACCGTTCTGGAAATCCTCCGCTCCATCGCCTCGGGCTACCTGGCCGGCACGACCAATGGAATCCGGGTCGATCACGCCTCCGGCCTGGTCTGGAGCCCGAGCCACTTCACATGGATGGACACCAACCACCCGGCCGGTTCACCGCGCGAGGGTTATCCCGTGGAAATCCAGGCGCTCTGGATCCGGCTGCTCCGGCAACTGGCCCGCCTGGGAGCGGTCCCATGGGACGGTCGGGGAGAATCCTGGGCGGATCTCGCCCGGAGGACGGAGGACAATCTCCACCGCTACTTCTGGCTAGAGGAATGCGGCTGGTTTGCGGACGTCCTGCTCGGTGGCCGGGACACTCCCGCCCGGACGGCGCCGCCGAGCAACGCCTTGCGCAGCAATTGCGTCCTGCTGGTCAGCCTTGGAATCGATCGCCATCCGCTCTTCGGTCAGCGTGCGCAGAAGATGGTGCTGGCCGCCGCCCGCCACCTTGTCGTGCCAGGCGCACTGCGCTCCCTTGCTCCGCTGCCGGTAATCCCGCCCCTGCCGGTTTACGGGAACCACGGCAGCCTGTTGAATGATCCGAACCATCCCTACTGGCCGCGATACGAAGGCGACGAGGACACCCGGAGAAAACCGGCCTACCACAACGGAACCGCCTGGACGTGGACATTTCCGGTGTTCTGCGAAGCTTTGGCCAAGGCCTTCCCCGGAGATGCCGGCGCAAGGGCGGCGGCCCGGGCCTACTTGGGCAGCACCGACCGCCTCCTGACCGAAGGTTGCCCCGGCCATTTGCCAGAGATCGTGGATGGAGACGCCCCACACACCCAACGCGGTTGCGATGCCCAGGCTTGGAGCGTCACCGAAGCCCTGCGGGTGTGGCGATGGCTGCATTCCGACGAGCGCGGTTAGGCCACTTCGGCCACTCGCTCACCACGACGTTCACGGTCACTTCGCGGAGGCAGATTGGGCGGCCAGATCGAGGCACACGGCTTCCTTGGTGCTCCGCGCATAGACCCGTCCGCCGGAAACCACCGGAGTGGTCCAGCACTTGCCGTCCAGCACATCGGCACGGGCAACTTCCTGATACTTGTCGGGAGTCGCCTTGATCAGGACCAACTGCCCGGCATCGCCCAGCGCAAGAACGTGTCCGTCCACCAACACGACATGGCCGGGACCGAACCCCGGCTGCTCCCACTTCACCTTGCCGGTCGCCACTTCCACGCATTTGACCGGGCCGCTGCCGTATTCCTTGAACTGGAACATGCCGTAGAGGTGCCCCTCGTGGAGCACCGGCGTGGACCAGTGGTTCGCCAGCGGCTTGTCGCCTTGGAACCGGTAAATCTCGGTCGCCGCAAACTGCCCCCCGTTCTTGGTCACTTTCACCGCGCCGGCACCCACGCCGTAACCCGCGGAGCAATAGACGATGTCACCGGCCACGACCGGCGAGGCCGCGGTCGAAATGCGGAACGGAAACGCGTAACGCCACAGCTCCTTGCCGTTGTCCGGATCCACGGCGAGCAGTCCGGACTTCACGAAGAAAATGACCTGCCGTTGGCCGTGAAGCGTCGCCGCGGTCGGCGTGGCGTGGGTCATGGTCTCGTCGAAGGCCTTCCATGCGACCGCGCCATCGGTCTTGTTGAAGGCCAGCAGGGATTGCCCGGCGCCGCCGCCCGCAACGAGCACGCGGGAACCTTCAATTAGCGGCGAGGCGGCGTTCTGCCACTGGATGTTCCGGCCGGCGAATTCCTTGATGAGATCGTGCCGCCAGAGTTCCTCGCCGGTCCTGGCGGAGAAACAGGCCAGCACCAGCTTGGCCGACGTCACGTAGACCCGGTCGCCGTCGAAGGTCGGCGAAGACCGCGGCCCGTCGCCGCCCTTGTTGTCGCCGGTCCCTGCGTCACCGCCACCGTCGAGCTTCACGACGCCCAGCGGTTTGGCCCACGATTCCTTGCCGGTGTCGGCATTGCGCGCGACGAGCACTTCCTGGCCGGCGCCGTCCACTTCGCGCCATTCGAGCGTGAACGCCTGCCCACCCCCGACGGCAAACGAGCTGAAGCCGCGGTCGCTGTTCACTTTCCACAGCACCTTGGGCCCCTGATCCGGCCATTTCTTGGAAATCTTCTCCGGCGAGGAACCGTCCCCGCGCGGTCCGCGGACAAACGGCCAGTCACCGGCGAGGGCGGCGGATGCGAATGCAGCGGTGAGCGTCAGCGACGCAAACAGACGGGGATTCATGACGCCGCGAAAGGTGGGCGAGCGAGGCAGGCGGTCAAACGGTTTTGCGGTGAGCTCTCGTTCGCGGCGACGCACTTGGCACCGCCCCCCGGGTCCGCCACCTTTGGCCCGCACGATGCCAGCCGACATTCGCCTGATCTCCACCGACTTCGACGGAACCATCCATGAGGATTTCGCCCACGCTGCCATTCCGGAAGCGCTGCAGGACAAGTTCGCCCAACTCCAGGCCGGCGGCGTTCTCTGGGTGATCAATACCGGACGCGACCTGTCGAGTCTCATGGAGAGCCTTGGACGCGCCCACTGCCGGGTGCAACCGGACTATGTCGTCACCGTGGAACGGGAAATCCACCAGCACGTCCGCGGTCATTACCAGCCGCTGGAACCATGGAACTCGAACTGCACCCGGGACCACGCCGACATCTTCACGCGGCATGCCGCGGAACTGACTGCGCTGATGGACTCCCTCGAAGGGAAGTTCGACGCCAACTTCTACCGGGACCTGTGGTCTCCGCTGTGCGCTATTGCCCGCTCCAATGCCCAGATGGACGCCATCCAGTTGGAACTGGAGAGCTTCTGCGCCGAAGTGGGTGAACTGGTCCCGGTCCGCAACGACGTTTATGTCCGACTGAGTCACCGGCGTTACAGCAAGGGCACCGCGCTTCAGGAGATTCAGCGGCGCCATGGGCTGACGGCCGGACAGACCTTTGCGGCCGGAGATCATCTCAATGACTTACCCATGCTGCGCCGCAGCGTGGCCGAGTGGCTCGTCACGCCGGTGAACGGTCTTCCCGAAGTGAAGGCGCAGGTGACGGCCGAAGGCGGCTATCTCGCGACCAAAAAGTGCGGCGAAGGCATCCTCGAAGGCCTGACTCGCTTCGGCGTTTGACCACCGCTCAGGGCTTGCCCGCCGCAGGCTGCTTCAATTCTTCGCGTCCGGGCGTGGCCAGATACACCACGCCGCCGATCACGCTCCACAGCAGGTTCACCGTGTAGCCCAAGAGCGAAAGCGACAGGGCGGCGCCGGGCTTCACCCCCAGCGCCGGAACCGTGAGCAGCCAGACAAAAAGGTTCTCGCGCACTCCGAGCCCCGCGGGAGTCACCGGCAAGGCCGCGACACTCACGATCGCCGGCACCAGATACCACAGCGCGGTCGTCGGAATCTCCACTCCCAGTCCGCGGGCGAGTGCGGCAAATGCGCCGACGATGGCGATGTTCACGAGCAGCGACCAACCGGCCATGCGCCACAGGAAGCCGGGATGCCGGGCCAGTTGACGGCAGCCGGCGAGGGCTTGGGCAAATGATTCCCCGCGCGGCAACCGGCGGACCAACCGCAACACGACTCCGTCCTGCCGCAACGTGTCGGTAAAGAAGCCCAGAAAGGTCATCACTCCGGCCCCACCGAACATCCCGCAAACCATCAGCGCGGTCGCGAGATGCCGCTTGTAGGTGGCCAGCAGTTGCCAGTTCGGCAAGGCCAGCAGGACGGTGAACAGCAGC